>JAIKYQ010000116.1 GCA_024683035.1 Eubacterium sp. | reverse complement strand
CAGGCTCTGTCCGAAAACAGCCGCCTGCGAATTATAATGGATGACCCCGTCCCGGCTTTCAGAAAGGCCGACTGTCAGGGTAACGGCCAGTGCATAGGCATTTTTCAGGGCAACCGCACACTCCACCCCTACAATATCCGTTGAAAGGCTGATGTGATAATACGAGGTCTGCAGGAGCGACCGTATTAAACGCAGGGTTTCCATATCCCTGCCGCAGAAAGCCACATGGCTGTCGTCATGGTCCGCCAGCTCGTAACTGGTACAAGGCCCGCCGATGGCATTGAAGCAGATATGCTTTCCCTCCGGCTGACGGCTTTCAAAGACATACGGATACGGAACCATCGTTCCGTCCTCCTGATCCAGCATCCCCTTCGTGACCGTGATCAGCGGAATACGGTCGTCCAGCACCGGCAGTATTTCGTCGCAGAACCAGTCCAGTCCGAAGCTGCTGACCCCGCCGACAACCAGGTCGGCGCCCTGCAGTGCTTCTGCCAGTTCCTCGATCTGATAATAGTGAATGCCTTTGTGCAGGTATCTCTTTAAGGTGCTGTGATAATCATCTTCCCGCAGTCTGTCAATGATCTCCCTGTCCAGAGGAGATCCGACCAGCCGCACCTCATGGCCGTTTTCAAATGCCGGAAACGTGATGGCAGAGTTCATCTGGCCTGCACAAACAAAGGTAATGATACTCATCTTCCTTACTCCCTTCCTGATCCTGTCCCGTCCTTTTCCGGGCCATGCCATCCGCAAATCCCCGCAAACAGAAGGAAATCAGCAGCCTCGCTGCCAACATGCAGCGAGGCCGCCCGTCCGTGATCAGATCCTGTTTTTCCTTTTACAGCGTAAGCGTGACAACCTGTTCCAGCAGGCCGTCTTCCGACCAGTTATCCTCCTCATATGCCTTGAGTGTGAATTCTATTTCTTCCACATCTGTTATCCCGTTTTCTTCCAGCGTGGATTCCGACCAGGACATGTCTGTAAAGGCGCTCTTGCCGGCAGCAAGGGTATGTCCGAAATACGGGTCGGCCATATACCCGTTTACAGATGCATCCTCCGCACTGATCATGATGTCTTTATCCGTTTTATTCAGCAGATACAGGTTGAGGGTATATCCCCATGTATCATCTTCATTGATGTCCGTAACGATCACACTGATATTCTCGTCATCCACAAGCACCTGGTCGGTGTCTGCACTCTCCCGCACAAACGGTGCGGCGCTGTCTTCCCCATGCGGATAAACATGGACCACCTCTTTTGCCACATCACCGGCTGACCAGTCGTCACTGTCATATACATTGAACCAGAGCTCTATATCAGAGAAATCTGTTAAACCATATCCATCCATTTTTTCAAAATTGATGGCTTTTTTTGCCTTTTTCCCGGGAGCGACTTCCGCAGCGAAATAAGGATCGTTTTCCACTCCGTTCACGTAAGCATTGTCTATGGCAAACATCAGTTTCTTGTCAGCAGACTTGTTCTGCAGCTCGGCATGAATGGCATAGCCCCAGTCATCATTCGGATCGATATCTTCCAGAATAATGGCGCATTCGTCATTATCTATGGCTGTCATGCTTTCAAATGTGATCGATTCATCCACAAGGCCGGCTTTCTCGTCTTCATTCCAGTCGTAATCGATATCGCCTTCCTCAGCCGCCAATGCCTCTTCGGGGATTTCGATCGACTCGACCGTATCGAATGTGATATGATCGAGTTCCACGACAAATTCCGGAACGTCAATCTGGAAAAGCGCCAGCAGCTGAGACATATCAAAGTCGTACCCTTCTTCCGATGTACCGGTTTCCGCCTCTTCCATACCCTTCGTCAGCGCATCCATGAACATCTTTTCCATCATGGCTGAGCCGTCCATCTTCAGGGAAACCAGGTCCTTGGTTTCGGTATTGAAATAATAGAATACATCCAGACTATATGTGTCCGCGTCTTCTTCTCCCGTCGGGAAGACCTCACTGAGCCCCTCCATGGAACTGCCCATATAATCGATCATGTCGCCCAGGGACATCAGACCCTTTACCTCGTAGCAGGCCGTGCCGTCTACCTCGACCGTTTTTTCACTCAATTCATAGGTATCACCCTTGATCAGATCTCTCAGATCCATATTAAACAGTTCCCCGTCCATCGTGGATTTCGTCCAGGTACCGTTCTCGGGATTCAGTGCGTATACGGTATACGATGCATCGTCTTCCTTCACCGCATACATTTCTGTCTTTACGGTCTCTTCTGCATTCTCTTCTTCCGACATACCCTCCTGCATCATATGCATATCACCGGCCACATGGCTGATCTCCTGATCGGTCTCTTTCATGGACTCGAGATTCAGAAGCATATCCATCTTTATGGACATTTCTTCCCCTAACATGGCCATCTTCATGGACAGGGCCATTCTTTCTTCAGCGCAGATCGATGCGGCTTCTTCATTTCTCTTAATATACCCGTCGATCAGGGACTGGGCCGTGATATCACCGGGTATTTCCATGCCCTCACCGGCTGTTTCTTCCGCGCCCGTCTCCGCGGATGATACGACAGCTGATTCTGCAAGGACTTCTTCTTCTGCGGCGCAGGGTGTGCACATCGTGACTGCCAGTCCGACTGACAGCAACAGACATAAACCTTTTTTTGCTTTCATTTTCTTTTTCCTTTCCGTTTCAGGCAGTTAAAAGGGAACATCCGGCGTTGCTTCGTCCGCTTCATTATAACATGAAACAGCCGTTTTATCTAAAAACACTTTATAAAGTCCGGTACGATCTCCAGTTCCCGGCAAGCCAGTTCATATACGAGAGGATTCGGTGATACCCTGTTCCCGGCACGGACCGTGTCCCTGCTTCCCCTGTATTCGTACACCGCCTTTCCGACCGCGGCGGATCGTGAAGTTCCTTCCCAGCAATGAATGATCAGGCAGTCACAGGACAGCCCGTCCACGAATGCCTTCAACCCTGCAAAATCTTCCTGAACCGGCAGCGGACGGCCATAGGGTATGCCTTCTTCATCATATTCCGCCGTGAGATCATTGCACTTCAGATGCAGGACAGACGCGATATGGGGATTTCCCGCAAAAACCACCTCTCTTTCCTCTTTGGAAGTGATCGATATCACAGAGGTTTTTCTGCTGGCTGCTTCCGCCATTTTTAACGCCCTGGCCTGGCTGCATATTTCAATATCCATTTGCCTTACGCATCATCCTGTCTATCGTATTTCTGACACTGGCTGCCGCTGCCCGGCAGCTCAGAGTACATGGCTGATGATCATCCAGATGCCGCTGATGCCCACAAACGCATAGATGATCCTGCTGAATCCTTTTGCCGGGAGTTTTTTGAAAATATACAGACCGAGAACCGTTCCGATCAGCAGGGCGGCGGCTCCGACGCCCATGACCGGCACATCTGCAAGGGTCAGCCTGCCGAGTATCAGGCTGATGATGACCACCAGTACATTATTAAAGCAGAGGAATGCCTGGATCGTAGCCAGGTATTCTTTTTTATTATTGACCGACGGGATGAAATACATGGCTGAGGTGGGGCCTCCGATCCCAAAGAGCCCGTAGCATATGCCGCAAATGCCTCCCAGGATCAATGCCGTCTTTTTGTTGGGAGTGATCCGGATCCGCTCCGAGAAAACGAAAAAATAGACCGCTACCGCCACGAACATGATCCCGAGAAGCAGATACATGACCGTGGATGTGACCGACGCGGACAGTACGTTGACAATGCCGCAGATCACCAGTGTCGGGATCAGAAACGGAAGCATGATCTTCCATCGTATGTACTGCCGATATTTCACGGAGATCACAAGCGTACTGATCGTGAAAATAAAAATCGACAGACCCATGGCCTTTCCGTAATCCATGAACAGCGGAAGAAACGCCATCGTGACCATGACGCCCCCGAAACCGAGAGCCGCCTGGATACAGGCGCCTGCAGCCGCCACAACCAGGACCAATAATAAGAGTTTTGCGTCCACGTTCGTTCCTTTCCCGTTATCCGTTTACAACACAGATCTGACAGGAGCGCATTGTTTCCAATGCTGCCCGGTGTTTTTCCGGCGTTACGCCTGCACAGCAGGAGGCATCTACAGAGATCCTCACTTCCGGCATTGCCGCCTTTAGCAGCAGGGCATTGGAAACCACACAGATATCCGTACAGAGGCCGATCAGTTCCAGCTCGATCTCTTCTTCCCGGGACAGCTTCTTCAGCACCTCGGCCAGCCGCATGCTGCCAAAGGAAGGCTTTTTAAAAATCCGGGCATCTCCCAACAGCGCCGCCACATCCGCACGGATCTTCCAGCCCTCTGTCCCCCTGATGCAGTGCACAACCGGCAGCATCCTGCCTTCCTGCGTTTCCGGATAATTTTCTCCATGCGTATCCATCGTAGCCATTACATCTCCGGAAGGATAGGACCGGATCTTTTCTTTGACAGCCTCGACAATAGAGACAGCTTCGCCGGTTCCCAGCGCTCCGTCGATAAAATCATTCTGCATATCGATGACGATCAGAATTTTCCGCATTTTTTTCTCTCCCTTTTTACTCTGCTTATGCTATACTGGACACATGAAAATCTATTCGCTCCAGGAAGAAAATGAAAAAATGAATGCTGCCCGGGGGCAGAAGCCGCTCCGCAGCAACCGCGGCTCTTTCGAAATGAAACAGCCGTCCTCTGCGCGTCCCCGTCAGGGGAGGCCTGTCCTCTCCAACGCAGAAAAGAAGAGACCCGTTGCGGAATCAACCCGTAAATCTGTCCCTTCTTATCCCGGCCGGCAGGAAACACGACCCTCCACAACACCCAGCTGGGTTTCGATCTTCAAAATCGGCTGGATCGTGTTCATCCTGTTTATCTTTTTAGTCAATATCCTTACGAATTCCTGATTCTCTTTATTCCTTTGTATCCTTTGTATTCGGGAGCTGCACGATCGCATTGGACTCGTTCGGCATAATGATCAGGTTGCCGCTTTGCCCGATATCCTGCAGCGTTTCATAATACTTCTGTTTCAGCACATTTTCGGTCAGGGATTCGTCGATGATCCGGTTGGCTTCCGCTTCCGCTTTCGCCTTGATGACCTGTGTCTCCGCGTCTACTTCCGCTTCCACTTTTTTGGTCTCTGCCTTGACTCTGGCAGATTCCTGTTCATTCCTCGCCTGCGCGATCGCGATCTCGGCTGCCTGTGCCGCAGAATACCGGTTCGTGATCTCATCGGAATACCGTACATCCTGTACGGCAACCTGCTCGACGATCAGACCGTCCGGCGTCCATTTTTCAGCCAGGGCCTTTTCAACCGCATCGGTATATTTACTCCGGTCTGTCAGCATGGTCAGCGTATCGAAACGTCCCGATACTTCCCGGGCCACGCTGCGCACGTCGTTGGAAAGATACCGTTCTGTATAGTTGGTCTGTGTGCCGTAATTCGTGTACAGTTTCATGGCTGCAGAAGGATCCAGACTGTACACAACCTGAATATCGATATCCGCTTTCGCACCGGAACGGTCATTGATCGTAACGTCCGGCCCGGTAGCCGCACCGCCGTTATAATAATACCCCTGGTCCATATAGAAATTGATCAGCATGTTCCGGGTATCAAAAGAGATCTTGTCTTCCCAGGGGGCTTTCAGATGAAACCCTGCCGTATCCGAATAACCGGTCAGCTTCCCTCCCCAGGCCCGCAGGACGATCACTTCCCCGACATCCTGCGTATACAGGCAGCGGTAAAGAAGCAGCAGTGCTACCAGAATGGCGGGCACGATCAGCAGTTTTTTCGAAGGTCTCACGTTTATGGTGCGTGCCATACGAACTCCTTTATATATACTTCTTCAGAACGAGGATATTATGACCGCCCTGATAATGATACTGCACTTCATCCATGGCCTTCTTAACCATGAAAATACCCAGACCGCCGATCTGCCGTTGTTCTGCGGAAAGGGTAACATCCGGATCGGCCTTTTTCAGCGGATTGTACGGTATACCGCGATCCATAAAGGTAATAACGACCGAGGACGGATCTTCTTCGCGGTCCACACGGATCAGGGCCCGGCCCTTTCCCGGTGTGTAGGCATAGCTGGCTATGTTGACAAAGATTTCTTCCACGGCCATATGGATCTGGAACTGTGCTTTCATCGGACAGCCGATCTCTTCCAGCCTGCTCTCCAGGAATTCCATCACGGCCGCCAGTTTCTCCTTTTCAGCCGCCACATCCAGTTCATTTGAAAACAGGAGTGTGTCTGTTTTATCCAGAAGCTTCCTGAGCTGCTCCTTCCGGAAGTTGAACTCTTCTCTTTCTTCTTCCGTTCCCAGCAGGTTATGCGTGACCGCACGGCGAAGCAGACGGGTATACCCGATGATACGCGCCTTGTCTTCCATCTCCCGGATCTTCTCCTCGTTTTCCGTTTCCAGATACAGCGAAAGCACTTTATGCCAGAATGCGCGTGCCGTCTGCCAGCCGAATCCCTGGAATTTCAGGATGATGCTTTCATCCCGTTCCGAAAAACCGATAAAGGAATTAAACATAAAGCCCAGTTCAAAAATCGGATGTCCCACGGCCAGGGTGTCCATGTCGATCAACAGCACTTCGTCACCCTGCAGCATCAGGTTTTTGGTATGATAATCGCCGTGGAGCATATGGTTGCTGTACGGAACCCGTTCGATCAGGCGCTGCAGTTTTGCCAGCATGTCTTCCGGCAGGTGCCCCTGCAGGATCGCGACCCAGGATAAAACCTTTTTCCGCATATCCGGCAGCTTTCCTTCCGGCACTTCCGTCTCATGGATTTTTTTCAGTATCTTTACGTATTCTTCAGCACACCAGTCCAGCTTCTCCGGTTCATTTGCCAGAATGCTGGAAAACGAACGGGCATTCAGCAGTTCGAATACCGACCCGTATCCGTCTCCCACCCGGACGATCTCATAGGAAATCGCCGTCGGGATCCCCAGGATCAGCGCCAGTCTGGCTACTTCCCGTTCATTCTGGATCTCTTCCAGCGCATTCGGGTCGTCATAGGTTTTGACGATCGTATCCTGTGCGATCCGGTAGATCGTACCGTGCGCGCCCTTTCCGATCACTTCACAGCCTTCCACGGAAACAACCCGGTACGGTTTTTCCACGTTCATGATTTCCGTGAAGCCGGTCATCTCGAAAACATCATAGATATCCGCATTGGATCCTTTGATGGTCAGATCGGCATTTTTCTGTTTCAAGCGCAGCAAAACCCGCAGGCCCGCACTGGAAATATATTCCAGGCGTTCCACATTCACGATGACCGGAGCACTTTCTTTTCCTTCTATGAGGTTCCAGATGACCTCTCCCACTTCCTTTGCATTTGTCGTTTCCACACGGCCAGTAAGTGTGATAAGGATCCTGCCCTCAACATATTCGCCCTGAATCTCTTTCATAACGATTCTCCCGGTAACGGTTTGACAGCTGAACGGTCCCCCATATCATTCCACAGTCAGAATATCCAGAAAACCAGTCACCTCAAAAATCTCGATCACCTCGTTGCGGACATGGATCAGCTTCATTTCTCCCTGTTTGTTCATTACTTTCTGGGTAGAAAGCAGCACACGCAGACCTGCGCTGGAAATATACTCCAGTTTCTCAAAATCCAGAATCAGATTGGTGACACCGTCCAGAGATCCTTTCAGCATTTCCTCCAAATCCGGTGATGTCGTTGTGTCCAGTCTTCCTTCCAGAAAGATCGTTAAGGTATCCTGATCCTGTTTCTTTTCAATATGCAGCATTTGTTTTCTCCTTTTTCTATGAATATAACGATCCGGCAGTACCGCATTTTTTTCTATTGTAAATCAGTATGGAGCAGTAAGCAAGTCATTCATTCTGCCGGATAAACCGTTTACAGCATCCGTTCCATTCCGCACTCACTGCACTTGCCGCGTGCACCAGATGCTGTATAAAACTCTGTGTTTTTACCGCAGTTCGAACAGTACGCCGTGACCGTGGGTACGCCCACTGCCTTGTTTTTCAGTCCTGCCGCAGATTTTTCCAGACCGGCCCCGCAGACCGCCGCCAGATTTTCCTTGCTGGCCTGTCCCGACTTGACCGCCGCGTTTTCCGGTGCACCCAGGCCTCCTGTAACCGCTGCTGCCCATTCATCTTTTAATTCAACCATGTTTTTTGCCTCCCTGTTTTTATTAATTTCTGACATATACTTCCTCAATCCGGCAATCCGTTTGCCGCTTACAGCTGCTGCCGCGCTACCATATCGGCAAACAGTCCTTTTTTCTCCATCAGTTCATCGTAGGTGCCTTCCTCCAGGATCCGCCCCTCCTCCATATACAGAATACGGCTGCAGCTCCGGATCGTGGACAGGCGGTGCGCGATCACCAGGCGTGTACACGACAGCGCATCAAGGGCTTCCGTCACTTTTTTCTGCGTGATATTATCCAGGGCAGATGTAGCTTCGTCAAAGATCAGGACGGAAGGCTTCAGCGCCAGGGCCCGGGCGATCATAAGCCGCTGCTTCTGTCCGCCGGAGACGCCGCCCTGTCCTTCTGAGATCATGGTAAACATCCCCATGGGCATGCCCCGGATATCGTCGGCTATGCAGGCCATTTCTGCCGCTTCCCATGCCTCGTCCATCGTCAGGGAAGGCGCCGAAAGCGCGATGTTGGCATAGATGCTGTCGTTGAACAGTCCTCCGTTCTGCATGACCGTCCCGATCCGCTGCCGCAGCGATTTCAGATCGATCTGGTCGATGCTCCGCCGGTCGTAAAAAATACTGCCCTGTTCCGGTTTTTCGAAGCCGAGCAGCAGCCGGACCAGCGTGGATTTTCCACAGCCGGAAGGCCCTGCAATGGCCACATATTCCCCGCTGTGTATGTACAGCGACAGATTGTCAATGATCTTCGGCCCGCCTTCCACATACCGGAATGTCACATTCTGCATTTCAATACTGCCGCTGAGTGTCGTGAGGACCTTCTTCTCCTCCGCGGTCTCCGGCTCGGTTTCCAGGATCGGCCGCGCCATTTCCAGGACCGGTTCGATCCTCGCAAACACCGTGGCAACCGAAGCCAGCGCGCCAAACGCTCCCCCGAGTGCCCCATACGCCGCGTTGAAGGACATATAATCCTTCATGGCCACCGCTCCGGAAAGAGCGATCCCGTATAAAACGATCGTTCCGATCAGCGTGACCCCCTGGGTCAGCACCCCGTTGACCTTCAGGAACAGCGGCGGGTTATACAACAGTTCCGCTTCCTTGTTGTACTGTTTTGCCCAATGGGCAAACATCCGTTTTTCCGCGCCGGCCAGGCGGATCTTCTGCACACCGCTGACCAGTGCAAACGACAGCCCGGTTGTTTTCGCATCCTGCTCCATGATACTTCTCTGACGCTTCATCTCCAGGAAAATGGTCAGCACGGAAACCACAAGCGTCAGCAGGATGATGACCAGAGACGGCACGACCAGCATCGGTGTGTACCGGAAAATCTGCGTAATGTACACCAGGGACGTCAGCGACGTCAGTCCTGCGGAGAAGACCGTATTGACCAGGGCGGAGCACAGTGTGTTCACCGACTGCATCCGGGAAGAAAGTTCACCGGAGTTATACTCATGAAAAAAGGCCGGCGGCAGGGACAGTACCCGCATCATGGCAGAGGACTGCACATTCAGGTCCAGCCGTGTTTCCAGGCGTCCCGTGATCAGTGTCCCCGCTGCCGTAATGATCAGCCTGGACGCACCGGCGCTGATCATAAAAACAGCTATGGCCGCCAGCAGCGTCGCGTCGGCACTGTCCAGCACGGAACCGTACAGGATGTTGGTCAGACGCGGCAGCAGCAGGCCGACCACCGAAGCCAGCAGGGAAACGCCGATGATCAACAGAAAATCATATACCTGCAGACTGCCCAGCATATACAGGAGCAGAGCCCTGATGTTGAGCTTTTTCTGCGGAAACGGCCTGTAAAAACAATACGCCTCTTTCCGGATCCTTCCTTCGGTTTTCCGGGAAAAACGCCAGGAGGTTTCCCCCGCAATATCGTAGCACCGGTATCCGAACATACCGGAAGGGATCAGGGCAACCGGCGCATGGTCTTTCTGCCGGAATCCCAGATAGGCTCCCACCGCATCCTTATACCAGCCGGCGCGCAGTTCTACCTTCCGGTACATGACACCCTGCGGATGCAGCAGATATTCCATCTGCTCTTCCAGCGATCCGATCTCTTCCGGGACTTCCTGGGGTTTCAGATGATAGAACCGCAGGATCTTCTCCAGGGCGCTCGAAGCCAGCAGCCGGTCATCGTGCGCCGTCTCATACGGTTTTCCCAGCACCGTACCCGCGGCTCTTTTCAGAGACTCCGCAAATACCTGGTCATCATTCTGTTTTCTCAGACGGATCTGCTCATCCAACCAGCCCACAGGTCTGCTCCTTCGTCCCGTTTATTCGTTCGTAACAAGCGCGGTATACAAACCGCCCTTCTGATACAATTCTTCATGCGTGCCGCGTTCGACGACTTTTCCGTTGTCCAGCACCAGGATCTCGTCACAGTCCCGGATCGTGGAAAGCCTGTGCGCCACAATGATACAGGTAATGCCGCGCTCCCTGACCGACCGGATCACCTGATACTCGGTTTTGGCATCCAGTGCGGAGGTGGCCTCATCCAGGATCAGGATCGTCGGATCCTGCGCCAGCACACGGGCCAGCTCCAGACGCTGTCTCTGCCCGCCGGACAGATCTTCGCCTCCTTCCGAAAGCCGATTCCGGTATCCGCCGTCCCGCTGCATGATATCGTCATGGATCTGCGCATCCCTGGCCGCCATGATGATCTCAAAATCTTCGATCGTGCCGTCCCACATGCGGATATTCTCTGCGATCGAATCTTCAAACAGAGTGATGTCCTGGTCTACCACCGCCAGAGAACTGGTAAACACATCCCGGTCGATGGTGCGGATCGGCTTCCCGTCGAACAGGATTTCCCCGCTCCACGGCGGGTACAGTCCGGAGATCAGTTTGGCAATGGTCGATTTTCCGCAGCCGGAAGCCCCGACAATGGCCACCCGGCTGCCGGGCCTGATCTGCAGGCTGAAATTCTCGATCAGCGGCGGGCGCAGCTTCGAATAGCCGAAGGTGATATTCCGGATCTCGATCTCGCCGGACAGCTTCCGGTATTCCTTCTCTTCCACTGCCGGATCCGTCAGCGCCTCGTCATCGGGATAGTCCATCACGTCTTCCACCCGTTCCATATCGGTACGCATTTCCTGGATCGTCTGACCGGCAGACATCAGCTGGGAAACCGGGCTCATAAACGCTCCCAGAAAACTCTGGAAAGCCAGGATCATACCGACCGTAAAACGCCCCTGCATGGTCAGATAGATCCCCAGGACCATGACCAATGTATTGGCCGTATCGGACATGATCGAAGGGATCAGTCCGTAATTCGTATTCAGCTTCGTAAACTTCACCTGCTGGGCGTTTACGGAAGCCTGCAGACCTGCCCAGCTCCTGAAATATCCGTTTTCCGATCCGCTGGACTTGATCGTCTCGATCATTTTCATCCCGGTCATTGTCACACCGGCCAGCCGGCCGGCATCACGCTGCTGTACGCGGGTGATGTTGACCCTTTTCCGGGAAATGACGATCGACATGAACAGGTTGACCGACATACACAAAAGCCCGACAATGGTCAGCGGAATACTCTGCCGCAGCATCACGGTCAGATAGACCACCATCATCACCGTATTCAGGAGCAGCGGTGCAAACGTATTCACCAGCGTCCCGGCGATCGAGGCGTTCGTCAACTGTCTCTGCAGCAGGTCTCCTGCCATGCGCTGGGAAAAGAATTCCATCGGAAGACGAAGCAGCTTCCACATATAGGTCATGTTGCCGACGACCGCCAGCTTCCCCTGGATCCGCAGGTTGTAAATAGCCTGGATCCAGCCTGCCGCCAGCTGGATCGCTGCCAGCACCCCCATCAGGATCAGGAAAGGCACCGTCCAGTCCGCATTTCTGCCCGACAGCAGCCGGTCCACGAACACACGGCTCATAGCCGGGTTGATCAGCCCGAAGATGGCAGAGATCACGGAGATCAGGATGACAAACGCCATCACCGCACCGGCGCCGGACAACCGTTTTCTGGCAAACTGCAGCGTACTCTTGCGCGCGCCGGACGCCGTAAAGGCTTCCGTCGGCCGGAACATCAGAAACACACCGGTAAACCCTTTGTCAAACTCTTCTTCCGTCAGGACGACCCGGCCCCGCGCCGGATCATTCAGATACACCTTGCCTCTGCGAAAACCGTTCAGCACGACAAAGTGATTGAAATTCCAGTGCACGATACACGGAAAATACCCTGCCTCCCTGAGTGTTTCCGGCTCGGCGCTGTAGGCATCGGCTTCCAGGCCATAGGAACGCGCCGCCAGCAGAATACTTCTGGCGTTGGATCCGTCCCGGGATATTCCGCAGTCCAGGCGTACCTGTTCCAGCGGGACCCATTTGTCATAATAGGCCAGCACCATGGCCAGGCAGGCCGCGCCGCACTCCAGCGCTTCCAGCTGCATGACAACCGGAACCCGCGCCACCTTATTTCCGGAGGCAGGCTGTCTGATTGTTTTTCCGTGTCCTTCCATCCGAGCGCTCCGTCAGTTTTTGGCCAGCAGCAGTGAAATCGGCCGCAGCCGGTCTGTTGTCACGTCCGCTTCGTACCATCCGTCCTGCAGTTCCGTATCACAGGACAGAACGACTACATTCTTGCCGGCACTGAGATATCCGCTTTCGAACAGAGACGGATCTGCCGACGCATCGATCGTACGTTCTTCGGCCTCTCCGGCATCGGCCAGCATATGCTGATCGCCGATCACCACAGGGATCTCCTCGTCCGTGGATTCCATATCGTCTGCCAGCACGTAACAGTATGCTTTCCCGCCGCGCACCTCCGCGGGAACCGTTTCCTCCGAAGAGATCCTGCCGAAAATACCCCAGACCAGGATACCGGCCAGCAGCACGATCAGGCCGATCAGCACCAGCCATACCCCGGTTCCGGTCACCTGCAGGTATTCCGTCAGCTGCTCCGGTTCGGAGAGCTGTTCCAATGATTTTTCCCTGAAGATCTGTTTATCCATATGTTTTCCGTTCTGCTTCGTCTTTTATTCTTCTCTGCTGCCGGACGGATCCGGATCCTGCTGTGCTTCGGAAGGTCCGCCGGGTCCGTAATACTTCAGGCAGAGCATCGTCGTATCATCAAAGGTGGGTTCTCCTGCTACAAAAGCAGCCATCTCCCTGCGCACCTGCGCATCCAGCGTCTGCGGGGCCGTATCCGGCTCCCGGTTCAATGCCTGCAGAAGCCGCTCGCTGCCAAACAATTCTTCCCGGGCATTGATGGCTTCTGTCACGCCGTCTGTATAGACAAAAATCGTATCCCCGCTCTGCAGCTGCCAGGAGCCGGACCGGAATCGCATATTCTCCATGGCCGCCATCGGCGCGCCGTGCACATCCTTGACGATTTCGAATGCACCGCCTTTTCTGCAGATCGCCGGAAACTCATGTCCGGCATTTACGTAAACCAGACGGCCGGTCGAAACCGTCAGGATCCCAAGCCAGGCGGTCATGAACATCTCGGCTTCATTCTGTTCCATCAGACGGTTGTTGACGCAGGCTGCGATCTCAACCACATTCTCCCCGCTGAGCATGGTCTGGTTTTTCAGAAGTGCCTTGGCGTTGACCATGAACAGCGCCGCCGAAATCCCCTTTCCGGACACATCTGCGATCACCAGGGCCAAATGGTCCTCATCCACGAAGAAGAAATCATAAAAATCTCCTCCTACTTCCCGGGCCGGTGTCATGGAAGCAAAAATATCAAATTCCTTCCGATCCGGAAACGCCGGGAAAACACGCGGCAGCGTACCTACCTGGATCCGGGCCGCAATGGAGAGCTCCGCTTCTATACGCTCCCGTTCCGCCGTCATGGTCCGCAGGCGCTGCATGGTATCCTGAACATCCGCTTCCATATCGGTCATACTCTGCCACAGGTCTTCCAGTTCATCCCGCGTACGAATGTCCAGGGAAGAAAAATAAGAAGGCGTTTCTCCCAGATCCGCCAGTTTATCCCTGGCCGTGTAGGCTTTTGCTGTCGAAGCCATCGCGGTCAGATGGTCCAGTATATGCGTTTTCAGGAGCCGGTAGGCTTCAAGCGCGATCAGCACGACCGCCAGTACGGCAATCGGGATCAGTGCGACCAGAAAACGGAAGATCTGCCGGAACAGATCATCTATGTTGACATCGATCACGATATAGCCAAGCGGATTTCCCTTTGAATCGGCAAAGCATTTGTAATCCGTTCCGATCCAGCCGTAATCATCCTCATGCGTGATCCGGAGCCGCCACGAAGACTCTTCGATCTTTCTGACTTCCTTAAGGTCTGTCGGGATCCATTGTCCGGGTATATACGCCCATTCCGCCACATCCCCGTCCACTATGTAGATCATACCGCTGCGCTCCGGATCCGTCATCATCAGGAACATATTCCGGTTTTCCGTCTTCTCGCGGCATTTTACCAGGATCTCGCGTGCCGTATAAAAGGCATCATCTGTCAGATGCTGGAACTTCTCAATATACTCTTCGGAAAAAGGCTGATCCTTCAGATCCTCAGGCAGGCTGTCGTAGATCGTTTTCGTTTCCGAAAAGATTTTCTCCAGATACGCTTTATCCAGCAGGGAGAGCGTATAATCCATCAGATGCCGCGACTCATCGTGATAGTTCAGCAGTTCGAAGTAGGTATGCAGTGCCATACCCGCAGCGCTGAACAGCAGAATCAGAAGCAGCGCTCCGGCCAGAATGACACGGAACGCCTTGTTCCACAACGATTTGGGGGAATTCGCTGCTTTCTCTTTCAAAACACTTCCATTCTCACCTGTACATGCTTCTGCCGATCTAAGCCCTCATCAATGCTTAATGATCCCGCCGCCCGGATTCGGTTTGGCATCCAGCAGCCTGGCTTTGGAAATCGCAAATCCACGCAGACCCAGCGCTGAGATCTTTCTCCGCAGCTCCTCATCGCTCATATCCCGCCGGACCCCTCCGGCTATCTGTTCCAGCACGTCATCATCGATCTGCGCGCCCTCCGGCAAAACCTCCAGCAGTCTTTTCTTTACATCTTTCCTATCCATCCTCGCTCCTCTTTGGACAGCTCCGCTCTGTTCCTTCGATCACCGTTTTCTTTTACCCGGCCGTTTTTCATCCTCTGGCAAACATGGTGTCATCTGCCACATGTTCCTGGTCATCGTACCAGTACACGCCCTCATTCGTTACCCGGATCGAGCCGGTCCCGTAATTGTAGTTTTCCACCGGATAGCCGGTTCCGTCCTCTTCATAGGTCGTCGAAACCTTCAGACAATTGCTGTAAACCATCGTGCCGCTTTCATCAAACCGGCCGCTGAAGGTCCATTCCGAGCTTTCAAAAGCGCTGCCGGACCAGGTGACGGTCACGTAATACATGTCTCCGTCCGTCGTGATCGACATGGCGCCTCTTCCGGCATACTGTTCATAAAAGTTTCCTGTCAGCTCCACCGGGGCCTCCGGCTGAACCGGTGCCGGCGTAACAACAGGCTCCTGCGCCGGAGCCGGAGTCGGGGTCGCCGTGTTCCGGACATACGTGGTCGCCATGCCGGAGTTTGCGCTTCCTTCTCTGTTGCTGAACTGGCAGTACGATCTCCATCCGTTGAACTCAACCGGTATATTGGACAGGGTCAGATGTGTATCGGACCCGCCGGTCACACCCAGTGTCGGGAAAATACTGCCCACCGCATTATACGCGATGTCCGTCTGTCCGTCGGGACTTACAAAATGCCATACCAGATTGTCTGCGTTATCCGCCGTGGCGATGTACAGGCAGCTGCCGCCGCTGTCTACCGACTCATCCGTCGGATCTGCCGTGACTTTCGGAACGGCAGGTGCCGGGGTCGGCGTAGGTGTGGGTGTGGGTGTGGGCGTCAGCGTGGCAGTCGGCGCCGGGGTCGGCGTCGGTGTGGCACTCGGGGTCGGCGTAGCCGCGGACTCCGTATACTTTTGGGCCTGCATGCCCATCAGGATCGACTGCAGTTCAGCTGCCGTGATCCCGTATCCTTCCACACCGGCATTATAGGTCAAGGCATAGTGCAGATCATCCACATCAAACCAGGCCGCGTTGATCTTTTCTCCGTCGCCCTTGCAGTGCACGGTCAGGCCCTTGACGTTTTCGTCCCATGTCTTGGCATATGTATTGTAATCACCGGTAAGTTCCTCTCCCCCCGTTTCCGTCGATACGCGGATCCGCATTTCATCATTGGTACTCTCGAACAATGCTTCGTTCGTACCTTTCATCCAGCGGTATTTCCAGAAACGCATCGTCGTATCGCCGCGCTTGGGAAGGATCTCGTCTGCCGGGATCGAAATCCGGATCCCTGATCCCTTCGCAGCCAC
Organism: Eubacterium sp.; assembly: GCA_024683035.1. Lineage (GTDB taxonomy): Bacteria > Bacillota > Clostridia > Lachnospirales > Lachnospiraceae > Bilifractor. Next base: position 15,105 of record JAIKYQ010000116.1, on the reverse strand, counting down.
TTCCGCATTCTCTGTTTCCGTCCAGGGATTGATCATATCTGCTTTTTTCTCCGCTTCCGGTGTCGCCGAAACCGACGTCACCGCCGCTGAAGTGCTTTGAGAAGCGGTATTTCCCTTATTGTCATTCTTCGCACAGGCAGAAGTCATGGTCAGAACCCCTGCCAGCACGGTCACTCCGACCAGTGTTTTTATCTTTCTGTATGTCATGGCACTTGTCCTCCTTTTCTGGTTTACCTACAGTATAGCACAGCTGTTTCACAGTTCTTTCACACTGCTGCGGACTGCATCCTGCAAACCAGGTCATGCATTCTATTATACATCCGCCCGACCCGGAACACCACGCTTTTCCGGGTCCGGCCAGGCCAGCCGGTGCAGGGCTCCCTGCGTTTCCAGACCGGCATAATCCAGCTGCCGCAAGGCTTCGTACAGCGTGATGGCCACTGCGCTGGAAAGGTTCAGGGAACGCTCACCTTCCTTCATCGGAATGCGGATACACTGTTCCGGATGCCGGACCAGGATCTCCTCCGGAATTCCGGCGCTTTCCTTCCCAAACAGCAGCAGATCCCCGTCGCGATAGTCTGCCTCCGCAATGGTCCGCGGCGCTTTGGTCGTTACATACCAGATCCGGCTTTCCCGGTGCTGTTCTTCAAATGCGGCATAGCTGTCGTACTCTATGGCGCCGATCCGCGGCCAGTAATCCAGACCGGCCCGTTTCAGAAAACGGTCGCTGGTCTTAAAGCCCAGCGGCCCGATCAGATGCAGCGAGGCGCCGGCACACAGGCAGGTACGTCCGATCGCACCGGCATTGCCCGGCTGTTCCGGCTCCAGCAGCACAACTCCGATCCCTCTTTTTATGACGGACATGTTTTCACCCCGCTGTCTGCTTTTTTCTGTTTACGCGTACTGCTGCAGGATCGCCTGAAACGCCTCGTAATTGGTTTTCATATCCCCGCCGAAAACGCCCGAACCGGACACAATGCGGTCTGCTCCCGCCTCCAGCACGACCTGTACATTGGAAGCATAGATCCCGCCGTCAACCTGGATCGGCACCTGCCCGTAACCGGCAGCGTCCAGTTTTTCCCGCAGTGCACGGATTTTTGCTGTCATGGACGGCAGATAACTCTGCCCGCCGTAGCCCGGATTCACAGTCATGATCAGCACCTGATCCAGTTTGTCCATCACATAGTCCAGCACCTGCAGCGGCGTTGCCGGATTCAGCGCCACCCCGGCTTCCATGCCGGCGTCATGGATTTTCTGCAGTACGGCATCGAGATGTACACAGGTTTCGGCATGGATCGTCAGACTCTGCGCCCCGCACTGTGCCATACTGTCGATCCGGTATTCCGGATGCAGACCCATGTAGTGCACATCAAAAAACAGATCCACGGCCTTACGCAGAGACCGGATAACCGGTTCGCCAAAAGAAATCGGCGGTACAAACTGCCCGTCCATGACATCCACGTGCAGATGCGTACACCCCAGTTCCTGCAGAAACAGACATTCTTCTCCCAGTTTTGTAAAGTCCGCCGAAAGAATAGACGGATACAATCTTTTTTCTCTTCCCATACTCAACCTCTTTCCTTTTCGGTAATCTACTGTTTTCCCTCGTCAGTCAACGGAACAGGTTCTTTTTTCTTTGCTTCAGTTCCTCATAAAGACGCGTATAGTGCGCATAGCGCTCCGGACTGATCCGGCCGTCGCGGCAGGCTTCCTGCACACGGCAGTCCGGTTCATGCAGATGTGAGCAATCCTGAAAACGGCACTGCCCGGTATAGGCAGCGAATTCCGGAAAACAGGATGCCACATCTTCCGGCTCCATGGCCGGCACATCCAGCGCAGTAAAACCCGGCGTGTCACAGAAAAACGTATTCTCTCCCAGCGGGACCAGCTCCGCATGGCGGGTCGTATTCTTGCCTCGCTTCAGCTTTACACTCAGATCTCCGGTTTCCATATGCTCTGTCTGCAGCAGCACATTGGTCAGCGTGGATTTTCCGACACCGGAAGGTCCGGCCGCCACCGTCGTCTTCCCGTGCAGCTTCTGCCGGAGCCTGTCGACCCCTTCTTCCGTCTCCGCGCAGATAGGAAACACATCATAACCGCAGCCGGCATAGATCTTCATCCATCCGGCGATCTCCTGTTCCTGTGCCAGGTCGGTTTTGTTAAAACACAAAAAGACCGGGATCTTCTGCCATTCCATGGTGATCAGAAAGCGGTCCAGCAGCATACCGTCCGGATCCGGATCCCGCAGGGAAAAGAGGATCATCGCCTGATCCACGTTGGCCACAGCCGGCCGGATCAGTTCGTTTTTCCTGGGCAGGATTTCCTTCAGATTTGCTTCTTTGTCCTTCTCATCCAGTACGTCGACCTGCACCAGGTCTCCAACCAGAGGTTTCTGTTTTTCTTTCCGGAAAATTCCGCGGGCTTTACACGCATAGATGCCGGATCCCTCCACGGCAACGTAGTAGAATCCGGCAATCCCTTTGATTATTCTTCCAAGCATATACGATGAGCGCCGATCTGCAGCCTATTGCTGCACGGCTTCAAAAACCACATTCGGGTATCTGGCGATCAGAATACCATCCTCATAGACTTCGATCTCACCGGTCTCACCCGAATCGCTGGTGATCGGCGTATTGTAGACATTGCCGTCCGCCCACGGGTTGGCTCCTACGTAGAAAGTCGTCGAGGTTCCGTTCTGCACCAGTACCAGTTCCACCTGGCCGCCGTTATAGCCATCCGGCGGAGACAGCGGGCTGTAGCACACATACGCACTGTTTACCTGCGGCAGCGGCGTCGGTGCCACGTAGTTGTTGATCGTCAGCGTGACCACCGTCCCGGGCGCCACAAGCGTACCCACCTCGGGATTGACGATCATAACCTGGCCGAATGCGTAGAAATCACTTTCCCCGGTCACGGTCTCAGAGGTCAGGCCGATCGATTCCAGCATACCTCTGGCCGTCACTTCATCCACACCATACATATCCGGTATCGTCACATAATTGGACTGATCCACGCCTTTGCTGACATAGACCTTTACGGTCGAATCCGGCGGCACCTGCGAGCCTTCGGACGGTGTGACCGAGATGACATAGCCGATATCGACCGTATCGCTGTACTGCAGTTCCACCTCGGTGCGGAGCCCCAGCTCCAGCAGGCGGTTTTCCACTTCGTCCTGGGAAAGGCCGGCCATACCGGTCGGCACGGCGATCGTCGGGCGGCCGCTGCTGGTCACGACTTCAATAGTCGTTCCCTGGTCCACCACGACACCGTTGGACGGATTCTGCGAAAGGATCCGGCCTTCTTCAATGCTTTCTGAAGCTTCCATGCCCGTCTGACGGACACCGATCCCGAGTTTATTGGCTGTTTCCGTGGCCTGATCCACCGTCAGACCGATCATATCCGGCACGGTGACCTGCGCCGTGTTGGTCCCTTCCTGCGTCACAACCGGCGTAGGCGTCGGTGTGGCGGTCACGGTGGTCGTCGCTGTTGTTGTATTTTCCGCGGTCCGGCTGCTCCTGCCGAAATGGAACAGGCCTGCCATATTGCCGATGAACAGGATCAGGATCAGAATGATCACAGCCCCGAGGATAAATCCGCCGATCGTGACCACCTTTTCAAAGGCGGACGTCCGCTCGTCCTCATCGTCCTCGTCGTCATCCTCTTCACGGATACGGGTCAGACGCTCCTTCTCCATTCTGGCGCGGCGGCGCTCCGCCATTTCCGCACGGCTCGGACGGCTGTCCGTATCGCCGGTCGAACGGCTGCGGATCTGCTGCATTTCCGCAGCAGTCACCTGTGTGGTGTCTCCGGCACCCGGTGTCGTCAGCGGTGCGATCTGCACGAAATTGCCCTGCGGATCGATCAGCGACTGTTTCAGGTCATCGATCATATTGCCGATATTGGCATAACGCCGGCCCGGATCCTTCTGCGTGCACTTCAGTATGATCTGTTCCAGTGAATACGGCAGATCCGGTGTATAGATGGATGGCGGAACGATCTCCTCCTGCAGATGCTTGATGGCGATCGCGACGGTCGTGTCGCCGTCGAACGGTACGCGCCCGGTTACCATTTCGTACATGGTAATACCCAGCGAATAAATATCACTCTTGGCATCGGAGAAACCGCCCCGGACCTGTTCCGGCGAACTGTAGTGCACGGAACCCATGACATTGGCTGTGATGGTATTGGAATTGATGGCCTTGGCGATACCGAAATCGGAAAGCTTCACTTTCCCGTCTGTCGAAATGATGATGTTCTGCGGTTTGACATCCCGGTGAATGATACCGACGTTATGAGCCGCTTCCAGCCCCAGCGATACCTGGATGGCAATGCTGGTGGCTTCCTTCACGCTCAGTTTTCCCTTGCGCGCGATGTAGTTTTTGAGCGTGATCCCTTCGATCAGCTCCATGACGATATAATACAGGCCGCGGTCTTCCCCGACATCGTATACATTGACCACATTCGGATGAGACAGTTTGGCGGCAGCCTGTGCTTCCTTCTGGAACTTGGCCACAAAACTGGTGTCTTCTCTGAATTCGGCCTTCATGACCTTCACGGCTACGAGACGATTCAGCTTATGATCCTGTGCCTTATAGACATCGGCCATGCCGCCGGCACCGATCCTGGATATGATCTCATACCGTTCGCCTAATACGATTCCCTCTTTCAGCATATTACTCTCCTCGCTGGTGCAGTCAGACTTCAACCAGCACGACGGCTATGTTGTCCTTGCCGCCGTTGGCGTTTGCCTCATCGATCAGTTTCTGCACTTTATTCTCTGTCTCTTCATCCTTCAGGATTTCAAATATCCGGCTGTCCTCCACCATGTTGGTAAGGCCGTCCGAGCACATCAGCACCTGGCTTCCGGCTTCGAGCTTGATATCAAAGAAATCGATCCGCACCTCTTCGGATGTCCCTACAGCCCGTGTGATGATATTTTTATCCGGATGATTTTTCCCCTGTTCCGGCGTTAATTCTCCCAAACGCACCATTTCGGCGATCAAGGAATGATCCTGTGAGATCTGTGTCAGTTCCGATCCTGCCACGTACAGCCTGGAGTCCCCTACATTAGCTACGTACGCATATCCGCCGACAATGGTGCATACGACCGTGGTCGTTCCCATGCCGGCCATGGCCGGATCGATCTGAGACTGGGAGAAGATTTCGCGGTTTGCCGCTTCGATCGCGTTCCGGAGGATTTTCACAGGATTGAAGTTCTGATCTTTCCTCACACTCTCGACAAGCACGGATACACCATACCGGGAAGCAAAATCCCCGGCATTATGTCCACCCATGCCATCAGCGACCACGAACAGATTGGGAAGATTTCCTACCGGACCTTCAGATGTGAAGATAAAATCCTGATTCATCGCCCTTTTCAGGCCGATGTCAGTTGCAGAAGATACCTTCATTCTCCATTCTCCTGGTCAGTTTCTGTATAGCTTTTTCGTAATTGTCCACAGGCGCCGCTTATATCTGCGCCCATTTCCCTTCTAATAGTAACATTTATTCCGTATTTTTCAAGTTTCTTTTGGAATTTCATAACGCGGGAAGCGTTGGGGCGGCGCAGGTTTCTTTCCCTGACCGCATTGACCGGGATCAGGTTGACATGCGCATGCAGACCCTTCAGCAGAGCCGCCAGTTCCGCCGCATCCTCAGGCGTATCGTTTTCATTTTCGATCAGCGCATATTCAAAGGTCAGACGTCTTCCGGTCTTCTGAAAATAGACCTGACAGGCCGGTATGAGTTCCCGCAGCGCATAGCGGTTGGCAACCGGCATGAGTCTTTTTCGCTTTTCATCGTTGGGTGCGTGCAGCGAAACGGCCAGCGTTACAGCCAGCTCCTCCTCTGCCAGTTTCAGGATCTCCGGCACCAGGCCGCAGGTCGAGAGCGTGATATTCCGCTGGCTGATCTGAGCCCCCTGCGGATGAGACAGCTGGCGGATGAAGCGGACGGTGTTCTCATAGTTCTCCAGCGGTTCTCCGCTCCCCATGATCACCACATGGGATACCCTCTCTTCGCCTTCCCGGCGGATCCCGTAAACCTGTCCCAGCATTTCCGCCGCGGTCAGAGAACGCACCAGCCCGTCCAGCGTCGAAGCGCAGAACCGACAGCCCATATGGCAGCCGACCTGTGAGGACACGCAGACCGAAATACCGTGTTCATAAGGCATACGGACACTTTCGATCACATTCCCGTCTCCCAGGGAAAACAGATATTTGCGCGTACCGTCCCGGCGGGAACGCAGCTCTTTAACGATACGCAGCGGATGCAGCGGATAATCCCGTTCCAGCTGTTCCCGCAGCCCCTTCGGCAGATTGGTCATCTCCTCATAGGAAACAGCAGCCTTCTCATGAAGCCAGGCATACAGCTGATCCGCCCGGTACGGTTTTTCCCCGTACTGTGCCAGAAGCGTCCGGAGTTCCTCCGGGTAAAAATTCAAGATCGATGGGGGCATGCCGCTCTCCTTTTCATTTTTCCTGAGATTTTGGACTGTCTTTCTTTTCCGCCATATTCTGAGAACACTGTCTTCGGCTAATCTCTGCGCAGTACAGCAAAGAAAAAGCCGTCCCAGGGCCCGTCGCAGGGAAGCAGCTGCACGCCGGTTTCTGTATACGAAATACCGCGGCTCTGCAGCAGCGCATAAACCGGTTCAGCCGGCTTTTCCGGCTGCAGCGGGAACGTATCCAGGAGCCAGCGCACCTGGTCTTCGTTTTCCTCCCTGGCTATGGTGCAGGTGGAATACAGCAGCTTTCCTCCGGGCCGCACATACCGTACGGCATTTGCCAGGATTATTTTCTGGATCTCTGCCAGTGCGGTCACGGTTTCCCGATAAGGTTTGTATTTGATTTCGGGCTTCCTGCCAGCCACGCCGAAGCCGGAACAGGGCAGATCCGCGATCACCACATCAAACGCGGCCTCGCAGGCCGGATCGTACACGCAGGCATCCGCCGCCTCCGCGCACAGCCTTTCACACCGTCTTTTTCCGGACTGCTTCGCCGGAGCGGTTTGTCTTTCGTTATCCATCTCTGCTGTGCCGGTCTGTATTTCCTTTTCTATCTCTGCCGCACCGGTCTGTTTTTCGATACCTGTCTCTTCCTTCTCCGATGCAAGGATCGTCTGCAGACAGCGGGCCGCATTCTCCCGGATCCTGTCCGCTTTTTCTTCGGTCAGGTCTCTGGCGCATACCTGCGCGCCAAAAGAAACCGCCAGCAGGCTTTTGCCTCCCGGGGCGGCACACAGATCGAGCACACGGTCGCCCGGCCGGATGCCGGCGGCCGTCACGGCCAGCTGCGAACTCAGGTCCTGGACATAGATCTGTCCCTCGCGGAAAGCCGCAAGCGATGCAGGATCCAGACCCTTCCGGAGAAAACCGCTGTGCGGCTGTATGTCGGAAGCCTCGATCTCCTGCCCGTTTTCCGGCAGCATCTCCTCTTTGTAGATCCGCACAGCCAACGGGCGGTCTTCGAGAAAAGCACGGCAAATGGCCTCGGTTTTTTCCGCACCATATACAGGAAGCCAGGCTTTGATGAGGTCTTCCCCGACAGACCAGCGGACAGACAGGGCCCGCGCCGGTTCCTTATCCCGGTCCGGCCAGTAAAAGCCTTCCTTCTGATCCGGCCGGCGAATGTTTTCTTCTTCCGGATCCGGACGGCAGATGTTCTCTTTTTCCCGTGCGATGGTGCGCAGTACGCCGTTGACAAATCCGCGCAGACCGGCAAAGCCTTTTTGCGCCGTCAGTTTGACGGCTTCACTGACCGCTGCCCTGTCCGGTACGCTGTCCATATACAGGATCTGGTATACCGCCATCCGCAGGATCTCACGGATGCCCGGCCGCATTTTCGCGATTCTGGTTTTAGAGTACTGATCGATGACGTAATCCAGCTGCAACCGGTACTCCAGTGTTCCTTCCACCAGCCGGAGAAAGAACGCCCGGTCCGTACTGTTTTCCATTTTCTGCAGATACCCGCGAATCACAAGATGGCTCTGCATGCCATCGCGTGTTACGGCAAGCAGAGCCTCGTAAGCCTGTTCTCTTATGGATTTCTTTGATCTCGGCTGTTTCTTTTCTGTCATCTTCTTCTGCCGCTCAGGGAAAGCATACGCAGCAGATACATCAGGGAGGTGCAGGCCGACGCCACATAGGTCATGGCGGCAGCTCCCAGTACCTGTTTGGAACCGGCCAGTTCGTCTGTCGACATCCACCCGCTGTTCTCGAGTTTTGCCAGTGCACGTGAAGAAGCATTAAACTCGACCGGCAGCGTAACCAGCTGGAACAGCAGCGTCAGTGCAAACAGCAGGACGCCGATCTTGATCAGCAGGCCGGAAGCCATAAACAGACCGATGATGAACAGGATCCAGGAAAAGCGGGAACCGAAATTGGCAATGGGCACCAGCGAAGACCGCCACCGCAGCGGTGCATAGCCTCTTGCATCCTGGATCGCATGACCGCATTCATGCGCTGCCACACTCTGGGCAGCCAGTGATGTCTGGCCGTATACTGTCTGCGACAGGTTGACGGTTTTCGTACGCGGATCATAATGGTCCGTCAGACTGCCGGCGATCGGCTGCACCGCTACATTGATCAGTCCCTCACTCTGCAGGATCATCTGTGCTACCTGTGCGCCTGTCATGCCGCTGCGCGTGGCGACCCGGCTGTATTTACCAAAGGTGCTCTGCATCTTGAACTGTACGATCATAGACAGAATAAACGCACCGATCAGCAGCAGGTAACTCCAGTCCATACCATAAGCATATCCATTTCCGTAATACATCTCTATACCTCTCGTCAGCAGTGATCCTGCTCTCTGTACCACTCGTCAGTGGCTATCCAGTACCGTGCCGATCTCCAGCGGGTATCCGCGGAGAAAGTCTGCTGCCGTCATCCGCTTCTTTCCTTCCAGCTGCACTTCTGTCACACGCAGGATACCGGCGCCTGTGCGGACATCAATCCCGTCCCGTCCTGTCTGCAGAATAGTGCCGGGCTGCTGTCCTGTTCCTATTTTATCACAGTTCACTGTATTTGTCTTATCTTCTGTCAGCACCCGGCTTTTCAGCACTTTGAACAGTTTCCCGTCCAGGCGTGTATAGGTGCCCGGCCACGGATCCAGCGCCCGCACCCGGCGTTCGATGGCTGCCGCCTCTTCTTCCCAGTTGATCTCTCCGTCCTTCTTTTCGATCATGCGGGCATAGGCCGTGGGACTGTCTTTTGGCTGCGCCTTCGGCTGCAGGGCTCTTTTTTCGATCAGGGGCAGGGTTTCCAGCAGCAGGCGGCTGCCTTCCTCTTCCAGTTTGTCAAACAGGGAACCTCCTGTTTCCTCCGCCGTGATCGCTACCCGGGACACAGCCAGCATATCGCCGGTATCCAGTCCCTCATTCATCTGCATAATCGTTACGCCGGTCTCTTTCTCCCCGTCGAGGATCGCCCACTGGATCGGCGCGGCCCCCCGGTATTTCGGAAGCAGCGACGCATGCACATTCAGGCATCCGTATGGCGCCAGTTCCAGAATGAACGGCGGGATGATCTTTCCGTAAGCCGCCACGATGATGACATCCGGCGCCAGGTTTTCCAGTTTTTCCATAAACTCCGGATCCCGCAGGCGTTCCGGCTGCAGAACCGGGATCCCGGCTGCTTCCGCCGCTGCCTTCACGGCTGTCGGCCGCAGCTCGGCTTTTCTTCCGACCGGTTTATCCGGCTGGGATACCGCGGCGATCACATCCTGCCCGTCATGAACCAGCGCTTCCAGAATGCCGGCGGCAAAATCCGGCGTACCCATAAATATGATCTTCATCCGTATGCTCTCTTTCCTCAGGCTTCTTCCTCTTGGGACTCCTCTTCTGTATCATAACGGACATCCCGCAGCGGGCCGCTGACTTTGCTGGTATAGATCACGCCTTTCAGATGATCAAACTCATGACAGCAGGCACGCGCCAGAAGTTCTTCGGCTTCCAGTTCAAAAGGCTGCATATGGATATCTAGGGCGCGCACGCGGACACGCTCCGGCCGGGTCACCGTACCGACCTTGCCCGGTACGCTGAGACAGCCTTCGTCTCCCGTCTGTTCCCCTTCCTGCTCCAGGATCTCCGGATTGATGAATACATAGGTGTTTTCCCCGTCCACATTGATCACGGCGATCTGACGGAGAACGCCCACCTGCGGCGCCGCGAGGCCGACACCATCTGCCTCTTCCATCGTCTCGATCATGTCCATGATCAGAGTTTCCATCCGGGGCGTCATTTTTTCCAGAGGCCTGGACGGTTTTTCCAGAATTGGATCCCCCTGTATTCGTATTTCCCGTAATGCCATCTTAGCTCCTTTCCGGATGCGGCACGCCCTTCGCGTATCCGCTTCATCAAAAGCTTCTGCTTTCTCAGGGATTCAAGGCAAATCCGAACCGGATCTTATGAAATCCGCTGTTGATCGCAATGTATTTTTCTGTCAGCATACGCAGCCGGACCAGTTCTTCCTGGGACATGCCGCGTACATAAAGCACCTCAAAAAAAGTATCTTTCTTTTTCGATACCGGCTCCGGCGCCGGACCGATCAGATCCTCTTCCCGTTTCTCGCGCAGCAGGAAACGGTGCAGCGCCTGCATGGCTTTCCCCAGCTGCATCTCGTCTGCGGAAGCACCGTGGATCGCCAGCAGCTGTTCGGCCGGCGGATATCCCGCCAGCTCTCTGGCCGCCATTTCGCTTTCGTAAAACGATCTGTAATCCTGCTCTACGGCCTGCCGGATCACCTCATGTTCCGGATGCATCGTCTGGATGATGGCTTCCCCGGGGTGCGCACCGCGTCCGGAACGCCCCACCGCCTGCACCAGCAGCTGATACGTCCGCTCCCGCGAACGGTAATCACTGGCAAACAGCGAAAGATCCGCCGCCAGTATGCCGACCATGGTCACATCCGGGAAATCATGTCCTTTCACGATCATCTGCGTGCCGATCAGGATATCCGCTTCATGCCGGGCAAACTGTCCGAGTATCCGCGTGTAATCCAGTTTATGCCGTGTCGTATCCGCATCCATGCGCAGGATGGATGCCTGCGGAAACAGGGCCCGGATGTCCCGTTCCACCTTCTCCGTGCCATAGCGGAATCCCTGGATATGCGGCGAGCCGCAGGAAGGACATTTCTCCGGCAGCGCCGTCTGATATCCGCAGTAATGACAGATCAGTTTTCCGTTCGTATGGAGCGTAAGCGATACATGGCAATGCCGGCAGAGCAGGACATGGCCGCAGGACTGACAGGTATGCACCCCGGAATAGCCCCGGCGATTCAGGAACAGCATCGCCTGTTCCCCCCGCTCCAGCCGCCTGCGGACCGCTTCCTCCAGCGGCCGGCTGATCAGCGAAAAATTGCCGTTCTTCTGCTCCTCTTTCATGTCCACGATCTGGACGGCAGGCAGAGCTGCCTCTCCGTACCGTTCAGCCAGACATACCAGCGCATAACGGCCGCTGCAGGCCCGGTAATAACTGTCTGTCGAAGGCGTTGCCGAACCGAACAGCACATGGGCGCCCTCTTCTTTTCCCCGGAACAAAGCCACCTCGCGGCTGTCATAGCGGGGCATCGTCTCACTGCGGAACGCAGGTTCCTGCTCTTCGTCGATGATGATCAGGCCGGGATCCGCAAACGGTGCAAACAAGGCGGACCGGGGGCCGATCACGACCGACGCTTCTCCCCGGCGCATACGTTCGAACTGCTCGTACCGTTCTCCCTTGCTCATGCGGGAATTCATCACGGTGACCCGGTCTCCGAACCGTCTGCGGAACCGGCGCACCGTCTGCCAGGACAGCGCGATCTCCGGGATCAGCACGATGACCTGCCTGCCTTCCTGCAGCACGCGCTCCGCCAGTTCCAGATAGATCCGGGTCTTTCCGCTTCCCGTCACTCCCTGCAGCAGGACCGGCCGTCCTTCGTTTTCCCACTCAGTTTCAATTGACGCCAGCGCCGCACACTGCTCTGCTGAAAGCGCCGCCTCTGTTTCCGCCGGCACCTCTTCCAGCAGGTCCTGCACCTGGCTGCGGGCCTGCTTTTTCTCCCGCACCGGCAGAACCGCGGCAAGTGCCGCCTGCATGGTGGAACCGTATGTATACCGCATCCAGGCAGCCAGACGGATCAGCCTGGTTTCCACCCGGACTTTTTTTGTCAGAAGCTCCCCAACCGGCTTGATCCGGTCCGGTTCGACCTTCGGCGCCTCTGAGAGCCCGATCACATAGCCTTCCCGCATCCTGCCGCCGTTTCCGAAAGGAATGCGCACGGCAGAGCCGATCTCCACCAGCGGCTCCATCTCCGGCGGGACCAGATACTGGAAAGACTTGTCCAGGCTGGCTATGTTTACGATAATATCAGCATATACAGACATATATTTCTGTCTCCTCATAGTCTGCGTGCTGCCGCGCCGTTTCTGCGGCTTTTGCAGCACGACGGAAACGGCAGCCGCCTATTCGGAGATGTTGTGATATACTCCTTTTCTCCAGTCCTCGTGCAGGATCTCCTGGATCAGGACCCGCTCATCCATCGGATATTTTTTCCCTTTGATGATCTGGTAGTCTTCGTGTCCTTTGCCGGCCAGAATGATGATATCTCCCGGCTCGCCGTGATGGATCGCCCAGGCAATGGCCTCTTTCCGGTCGATGATCGTGATGTATTCTCCGTTGGTCCTGCTGATCCCGGTAATGATATCCGCAATAATGGCTTCCGGCTCCTCATCCCGCGGATTGTCGGACGTGATGATCGTCAGATCTGCCAGACGCCCGGATACTTCACCCATCTCAAAGCGGCGGTCCCGGTCACGGTTTCCTCCGCAGCCGAACAGGCAGACGATCCGGTTCGGATGATACTCCCGCAGCGTCGACAGCAGGCTTTCCAACGCCATCGCATTGTGCGCATAGTCGATCATCAGCGTGAACCGGTCGGATACCGGCACCATTTCCACGCGGCCACGGACCTTTGCTTTGGTCAGTGCATCCAGGATCGACTCCGGCGTGGCTCCCAGATGATGACAGACCGCGATAGCCGCCAGGGAATTGTATACTGAGAACTTTCCGGGAATGTCGATCTCCACAGGGATGTTGACCAGTCCCTCCGCCTGATAGCGGATCCCCAGATAGCCCGGCTTCATCAGCATCATGGCATCTCTGGCACGCAGGGTAGCTTTTTCGGAATATCCGTACGTTTCCAGCTTACACGTGGCGCCTTCCACGATCCGGTCATACCGGCTGTCGTCGATATTGACGATCCCGAGCCGGCACATTTGCAGCAGTTTGCGCTTACAGGCAAAGTATTCCTCAAAACTGGTATGCTCCCGCGGCCCGATATGATCCGGCTCAATATTGGTGAAGATACCGAAATCAAACAGGATCCCGGCCACGCGGTCCATCATCAGCGCCTGGGAAGACACCTCCATGACCACGCACTCACAGCCTTCCTGCACCATTTCTGCAAAGTACTGATGCACCAGATAGGATTCCGGCGTCGTATTCTCGGAAGGGATCCTCCTGTCTCCGATGATCGTTTCGATCGTACCGATCAGGCCCGTCTTATGCCCGGAGCCTTCCAGGATCGAACGGATCATATACGTGGTCGTCGTCTTGCCTTTCGTACCCGTGATCCCGATCGTTTTCAGTTTATCCGCCGGGTGGTCAAACCAGTTGGCCGACAGCAGCGCCAGCGCATACCGGGCATTCTCCACCTGCACAACCGTTACATGCTCCGGCGCCTCCACCGGATCTTCCACCAGCAGTGCGATGGCTCCGCTTTCTACCGCATCGGGGGCGAACCGGTGTCCGTCCGATGCCGTTCCCTTAATACATACAAACAAGAATCCCTCTTTGACCTTACGGGAATCATAAGCGACACCGCTGATCTCTGTTTCTTTTTTTCCCTGCAGAAGTGTATACGATACTCCTGCAAGCAATGCATCAAGCTTCATGTTCCTATCCTCTTTTTCCGCGCTTTCCACAACGGAAAAGCGCCTGCTGTGTTCCCGGCCTGCCTGCGGCAATGTATGATCTGACCGCCGCAGGGTTCCGCGGCGGCCATATCGTATGGTTTTCCTGATGAAACCTTCCTGCCTCAGAAATCGAACTTATCTGCGAAGAACGCCTCCAGATCGTCGATCTTTACACGCACCTGCTCCATGGAATCGCGTTCCCGGATCGTAACCGCACCATCTTCCTCCGAATCGAAATCGTATGTGATACAGAACGGCGTGCCGATCTCATCCTGCCGGCGGTAGCGTTTACCGATGTTCCCGCGGTCGTCGTATTCGCAGTTCCACTTGCTGCTCAGACGGTCATAGACCTTTTCCGCCTGCTCCGTCAGCTTTTTGGAAAGCGGCAGCACGGCGATCTTCACCGGAGCCAGCGCCGGATGGAAATGCATGATGGTGCGGACATCGTTCTTTTCCGCATCCAGCACTTCTTCGTCATAAGCCGCACACAGGAACGCCAGCACCACACGGTCGGCACCCAGCGAAGGCTCAATGACATACGGGATGTACCGCTCATTCTTCGTGTCGTCGAAATACGACATATCTTCGCCCGATACATTCTGATGCTGCGTCAGGTCATAATCGGTCCTGTCGGCAATACCCCAGAGCTCGCCCCAGCCAAACGGGAACAGGAACTCGATGTCCGTTGTGCCCTTGCTGTAGAAGCTCAGCTCTTCGGGAGAATGATCGCGCAGCCGCATCTCCTCTTCTTTCATGCCCAGTGACAGCAGCCAGTCACGGCAGAACCCGCGCCAGTACTGGAACCATTCCATATCCGTTCCCGGCTCGCAGAAGAACTCCAGCTCCATCTGCTCGAACTCACGTGTACGGAAGGTAAAGTTGCCCGGCGTGATCTCATTCCGGAAGGACTTGCCGATCTGACCGATGCCGAACGGCATTTTCTTGCGGGAGGTCCGCTGTACGTTTTTAAAGTTAACAAAAATACCCTGGGCCGTTTCCGGACGCAGATATACGGTGTTCTTGGCATCCTCGGTAACGCCCTGGAAGGTCTTAAACATCAGATTGAAGCTTCTGATATCCGTCCAGTTATGGCCTCCGCAGGAGGGGCAGGGAACCTGGTTGTCGTCGATGAACTTCTTCATCTGCTCGTGTGTCC
>JAIKYQ010000099.1 GCA_024683035.1 Eubacterium sp. | reverse complement strand
ACGGATATTGTAGGGGTGGAGTGTGCGGTTGCCCTGAAAAATGCCTATGCACTGGCCGTTACCCTGACAGTCGGCCTTTCTGAAAGCCGGGACGGGGTCATCCATTATAATTCGCAGGCGGCTGTTTTCGGACAGAGCCTGAAAGAAATGATGCAGCTGCTGGAGATCTGCGGCGGCAGGCCGGAGAATATCGTGTTTGGCGGCGGGGATCTCTATGTTACGATCTTCGGCGGCAGGACCAGAAAAATCGGAACGCTGCTGGGGAAAGGACTCCGTTTTGACGAAGCCATGGCAGAACTGCAGGGCGTGACACTGGAATCCATCGTCATTGCCACGAGAACTGCCCGCGCTGTCCGCAGGCTGGCAGAACGGGGAGAAGTATCCATGCAGGACTTCCCGCTGCTGATGCATGTGGACGAACTGATCAACCGGGACGGGACGGTCTGTATTCCATGGGACAGTTTCACCGGTGAATACGAGCTTCCGGAGAGTTGAGGAAAGTGCGGAAAGTATGATCTATATCATTCGTCACGGACAGACCGTCCTGAATAAAGCAAAGGTCCTGCAGGGAAGAAGTGATTATCCTTTAAATGACGACGGCATGGCCGAGGCAAAGGCGGCCGGGCAGTGGTTCCGGAAACAGGGCATCACGTTTTCACGGGTCTGGTCAAGTCCCCTGGTCCGGGCTGTGCAGACAGCTGTCTTTGCAGCAGGAGAGACGGTGCCGATACAGACAGACGAGAGACTGCTGGAAATGGATTACGGTCCGTACGAAGGGACGGGCCTTACCGCGCCGCCGCCGGAGATCATCACGTTCTTTTCGGATTTTGTACACAACCCGGCGCCGGAGGGGATGGAACAGCTGGCTGACGTCGTAAAAAGGGCCGGTCTGTTCATGGAGGAAGTCCGGGAATCTGTACCGGAGGGAAACATACTGATTTCGACCCATGCCATTCTGATGAAGGGCATTCTGGAATATCTGACGCCGGAATCCAAAGGAAGCTACTGGACGAAGTATCTGGGGAACTGCGACATCTATGCAGTGGAAATGAAACACGGATCCTTTACGGTCCCTGTTCCCGTCGTCAGGGCAGAAGCATAGAAGTGCAGAGAAGAAACAGGGCAGGCTGAACAGGGGACATGAATTATAAAGCGACCATTAAAGCAGGATACCTGGGATATGTAGTCCAGGCCATCGTCAACAACTTTGTACCGCTTCTGTTTGTCCAGATGCAGTCGGAATTCGGAATTCCGCTGGGAAAGATCACCCTGCTGATCACTGTTAACTTTGGGATCCAGTTATTGATAGACTTATTCTCCGCGCCTTTTATCGAGAAGATCGGATACAGGGCATCCATGATCCTGTCGAATGCCTCTGTGATAACCGGGTTTCTGCTGATGACTGTGCTGCCCGGAAACATCATGGATCCGTTTGCGGGCATGCTGCTCTGTATATGTATCAATGCCATCGGCGGAGGACTCCAGGAAGTCCTTGTCAGCCCCATCGTAGAAGCGTGTCCCACGGAAAACAAAGAAGCGCAGATGAGTCTGCTGCATGCGGCATACTGCTGGGGACATATGGCGGTCGTCCTCTTTTCCACTCTGTTCTTTGCCTGCGCCGGTATTGTACACTGGAGGACAATGGCCATGCTCTGGTGCATCATTCCTGCCGCAGACCTGATCCTGTTCGCAAGAGTGCCGCTGGCAAAGCTGGAAGCAGACGAAGAAGAAGGCACCGGGCTGAAAGATCTTTTTGCGCAGGGCATCTTCTGGCTTATGTTCCTCATGATGATCAGTGCAGGCGCTTCCGAACAGGCGGTAAGCCAGTGGTCTTCCGCCTTTGCGGAGATGGGACTGGGCGTATCAAAGACGATGGGAGATCTCCTCGGCCCCATGCTCTTTGCTTTCTGTATGGCCGTCTCCAGAACAATCTATGGATTAAAAGGACACAGGATCAACCTGAACACTTTTATGAAGATGTCAGCCGGATTGTGTCTGGCGGCTTATCTGATCATTGTGCTGGTTCCCAATCCGGTTATAGCCCTGTTGGGATGCGGACTGGCCGGATTTTCAGTGGGGATCTTCTGGCCGGGGACGTTCAGCACGGCTTCAGCCAGCGTGAAGGGCAGAGGCATTCTGATGTTTGCGCTGCTGGCACTGGCCGGCGATCTGGGATGCTCCGGCGGGCCGACGCTCGCAGGCGCAGTGGCCAGCGCGTGCGGCGACAATATGAGAAAGGGGATCGGGGCGGCCATGATCTTCCCTGTCATAATGGGAACAGGTCTCTTCATCCTGAGCCGGAAACACCGGGATCGGGGATGATGTCCTGCCGCGCCGGAAACGCGGCGACGTTTATAAGGAAGGCAGGCATTCCAGAAAAGAACCGAAAAGCTCGGCCAGCTGTGTAGACCGGCCGTTCAGATTGACGATAAAAGCAGTCCTGTTCTCCGCGCTGTACAGCGTGTCTTCCTGATCAATTCTGTTTTTCTGAACAAGAAATTCCTTATCGATCTGCCGTTTGGTCATCTGATTGGAAAAATCATTGACGATAATGATCTTGCCTTTATAATCCCGTTCATATCTTTTCATGGTGAAACCTCTTACTATTGTGCCATCTCTTGCAGGGGTCCTGCACAGCCGTCCGCGGCAGGGCAGGTTCCCATATCTGAAGACTATGCTATAATGGTTCCAGGAGTTTGGATCTTGTTTTGACTATAAAGCCTGCTGCGGAGCAGTACAAGCAGCAGGATGCCAGAAAGTTTAAATATCGTGCCGGGGTGATGGAATGATACAGTATGTCAACGATTTATCGGTCGCGGATAATCTCCGGGAAACGATGCGGATATATGACAGTGCGTTTCCTTTTTCTGCCATTGAGCTGAATGCTGTCGAATACGTCAATAAATGCGCCAAGTGGCACTGGCATGATTTTGTTGAATTCTGCTATGTGGTGAGCGGAGAGGTGGAATGCTGTACGCCGAAGGGGAGTTTCTCTCTTCGGCCGGGCGAAGGATACTTTATCAACGCCAACGCACTGCATCTGATCCGGATGGCTGCCGGCGCTTCGGACGCCACCTATCGCGTACTGCAGTTCGAAACAAACATATTGTGCGGGGCGGGAGCCGTTGCAGGCCGGTTTGTCTCTCCGATCGAACAGTGCGGGGAGGTGCCTGCGCTGAAACTGGGGAAAAGGGATCCGGATGAGAGGGCGCTCCTTGAGGATCTGGCATGTCTTTACCGGATCGCCGAAGAAGAACCGGGTCCCTATGAGCTGCGGATCCTGCACTGCGTCACGGATATATGGCTGAATCTGTATACGCTGATGAAACCGAAGCTGGGCAATTCTGTCCCCTTACAGGACACTGCCGCTTCCCGGGTAAAAGATATGCTCGCCTGTATCCATGAGCGGTACAGCGGGCCTCTTTGTGTGGCTGACATCGCTGCCGCCGCAAACATCAGCAGGCGGGAAGCGTACCGGTCCTTTCAGGAAGTGCTGGGTACAACGCCCTCCCTGTATGTACTCCGGTATCGCATCAACTGCGGTGCCAGGATGCTGCTGGAAACCAGCCGGAATATCACAGAGATCAGTATTGCCTGCGGTTTCGCCAGCCCCAGCTATTTCTGCAAGGCCTTCCATGATCTGACCGGGCTGTCTCCCCGGGATTTCAGAAGGGTCAACCGCCGTGCATAAAAAATATGTCCTATTCTCCATGCATGAGATCTGTCTTAAACGCCATGGATGAAATCCGGGTTCTCGAAATGAGTTGCCAACAAGAGCCGGATACGATATGATGTCTGAGAGCAGTCTGCTCACCTTTTCTGCCGGATCGGCATTTTTTCACTGTTTTTTTTGCTTTTAAAAGAGTTTTCTTAATCGCATCTTTCTGCTTTTCTGCGATCAAAAAGACGGCAGCTCTTTTTGTATTTGTCACGTTGTATTTGTCACTTCAGGAACAGTTTATCAGGAACATCCTATCCAAAGAAAGGAGAACGACTATGACATTTCAGGAATTCCTTCCCCATGCACCGAAGACAGGGCCGCTTCCGGATTTTATGCTGCACCGCCTTGCATCTTATGAAGAGGCGAAAAAGTATATTTTCTGTCAGATGGTTAATAAGGAAAGGCACAGAGACTCGCTGAAAGAGCGCCCGTATGAGGACTGGCAGGATCTGGCGATCACCTACTACTGTGAGCTGGGAGATGACAGGGCTTTTGGAGCAGCGGCGAGGATGACCTACGCCCTGCTGGATCAGCTTGGCGTGCCGGAAGAAACACTTCGTGCCGATGCCTGGGAGAATACGCTGCAGAGAGAAGCCGTGATCCGCCCTCTTTCCTGTGTCCTGGAAGCAATGGGCGGTCCGGGGTACGGGGAGTCGCCGCTGTATCTTCTTTCCAACAGGGAAATGGTAAACGGAGCGATCGCCGCGGCATATCCGGATACCTGTCAAAAGGCAGGAGCGCTTTTCGGCCGGAATTTCTTCCTGCTTCCGAGCAGTATTCACGAGTTCCTGCTCCTTCCGGATGACGGGGATATGGATGCCCGCATGCTGGATCAGATGATCGCTGCCATCAACGAGTCCCATGTCCGGCCGCAGGAAGTTCTGGCCGATCATGCCTATTACTATGACGGCAGGACCCGGGCGGTCTCTCTGGCTTCCCGGTATCAGAAAAGACGGAACGGCGGGGACGAAGCGCAGGGCAGGACAGATGTCGGTGCCGGTGATGATGCGGGAAACCGGTGCCGGACTCCGGAGATGATGCTATAATGATTAAGGCAAAGCGAAAAACAGATCTGAAAACGGGGATAAACGTTATGAATGAGATCTTGCGGCAGCTGTATGACAGAAAATCGGTGCGGGTGTATACGGAGCAGGCGATAGAAGAAGAGATCGTGCAGGAGATCCTTCGGGCTGCCGTGATGGCGCCTACAGCCGGCAACCAGCAGCTTTACACGATCCTGCGGATCACAGATCCGTCCTTGCTGGAGAAGCTGGCCGACACTTGTGACCACCAGCCGTTCATTGCAAAAGGAAAGCTGGTCTTGTTGTTCTGTGCAGACTGCCGGAAATGGTATGAAGCCTTTCGGATCGCAGGCTGTGAGCCGCGGCATCCGGGAGCGGGGGATCTTCTGATCGCGGTGAACGATGCGCTGATCGCCGCGCAGAATGCCGTTGTGGCGGCACAGTCTTACGGGATCGGGTCGTGCTACATCGGAGACATTATGGAAAACATAGAGATACACCGTGACCTTCTCGGCCTGCCGGACTATGTCTTCCCCGCAGCGCTGCTGGTGTTCGGATATCCGACAGAGCAGCAGAAAGAGCGGAAGAAGCCGGAGCGGTTCGCCATGGAGCATATTGTTTTTGAGAACAGGTATCCGTACATCGGTGAGGCGGAGCTTTTGGAAATGATGAAGAACAAAAGCGGGAAAGAAGAGCCTGTCTCCTGGCTTCAGGCATTCTGCAGAAGAAAATACAACTCTGATTTTGCACGGGAGCTGACCCGGTCGGTCGGGAAATATCTGGAACAGTTCAAAGAGTAAAAAGGGCAGAGGGAAAGAGGAGACGAAAGATGGCGATCGCGGCCAATGTGATTCTTATCGTACTGGTCCTGGTGGGCGTATCCAGTAGGGCCGGCGGTTTTGAATGGAAAATGTTTGCTTTTTATACACAGCTCTCCAATGCGGCAGCCCTGGTATCCGCGGTGCTGTTTCTGCTGCTGCGGGGAAGGGCGCCGGCAGTATATGTCCGGTACCTTGCGTGCTGCATGCTGCTGATGACCGCCTTTGTCACGCTCTGCATCCTGGTTCCCATGGGAGCCGGTTTCAAAAGGATGATGCTGAGCGGAAACGGTCTGTATCATCATACACTCTGCCCGGTCGTCTCCGTTGTCTCCTATATCTTTTTCGAACCGCATGTACATGTGTGGCTGCTGCCGGCCCTTGTCACGCTGGCATACGGGATCATAATGGAAATACTGAATGCCCTGGAGATCGTGGACGGGCCCTATCCGTTCTTCCGGGTCCGCCATCAGAGCAGAGCAGCAACCGTGCTTTGGACAGCCGCACTCTTCGGGGCGGTTTCTGCCCTGTCATTTGCCCTTGCCCAGGCAAAGTAAGAGGCTGCCGTTCTTAAGCGGAAGCCTCGCATAGCTGCCTTGTTGACCAATTCTTCGTAGCCGGTCATCTCCAGATTCAATTTTGTCCGCCCCCTTTGTCAGAACGGTCAGCGCATCCGAAGCCAGCACCGGGAGATGCATCGCTTTCTTTCCGGTAGAAAGCACATCCTTGCCGGATGCGAGCAGTACCTGCTCAAGATCCATATTCTTCTTGGCACGGGCAAGCAGTTTATCCGTGAGGAATTGAAGATTCCCAGTACATTGATCAGCGTACCGATATAGCGGTCCGGACAAATCCTTCAAAAAGCATGTGGTTTTCCTCCTTGTCTTTCATTTCAACATACAGTATTATATGCATTATAAGTATTAAGACAACAGGGAAAGTCCGGTGCTTCGTCGGCAGGAAGGCGTGCCGTGAACACGGGCTTCTGTTCCCGGCATCATATGAACGGATGGAAAGGGAGGCGTGATGGACAAATTGCGCCTCCCCTGTTTCATCCGGAAAACGGGAATACAGAAGAACAGGAATTTCGGCTCATCAGGGTACAGCGGAGGCGCAGTATGAAAAAACCGGTATTGTTTATCAACGCCTGTGTGCGGAAAGGATCGAGAACAAGAAGCTTGGCGGAACAGCTGCTCGAAAAGCTGGACAAACCATATGAGGAAATACGGCTGAATGAAATCACCTTTCCGGTCGTCGACGAAGATTTTCTTATGATGCGCGACCGGCTTATTGCCGGGCAGGAATTCCAAAGCCCGGTATTTGCTCTCGCCCGGCAGTTTGCGAACGCGGAAACCGTGGTGATCGCAGCTCCTTTCTGGGATCTTTCCTTTCCCGCCGCGTTAAAACAGTATGTCGAACAGATCAACGTCGTGGGCGTTACCTTCCGGTACGGGGAGGACGGCGTACCTGCCGGTCTGTGCCGGGCGGACCGGCTGTTTTTTGTGACCACGGCCGGGGGAGATTATGTGCCGGAAGCATTCGGGTTTGGATATATAAAAGCCCTGGCACAGAATTTCTATGGGATCGGGGATGTCAGGAAGATCGAGGCAGCCGGACTGGATATAGTCGGAGCCGACGTCGTCGCCATCATGGGAGCGGCGGAAGAAGCCATAGCAGACATCTTTTGTGCGGTTTAATGCGTTATTGTATTTGACAAGTTGCCTGTTTCACTTTATTATTCTAATTTAGGTTTATTGTATTGGATTTATTATAATTAGAGGAAACTGACGGATGTCCGGAATTATTCTTCACATTGAAGGTCTTACCCAGCAGTTCAAGGGCGTGCTTGCGGTGGACCATATAAATATGGAGCTGGAAAAGGGCCGCATATACGGACTGATCGGGACCAACGGTGCGGGCAAGAGTACGGTGGTGAATATGATTTCCGGGAACCTGGCCCCTACAGCAGGAGAGATCGTGTTCAACGGGAAACATGTGGAACACAGTGATGCCGCTCACCACGCCAGGGCGGGGATTGCCAGGACATTCCAGAATCTGCGCCTGTTCGGTGATCAGACTGTGATGGACAATGCGGTCACGGCCAGCCAGATCACCCGCAGATACAATCTGTTTGAGATGCTGGCGTATCTGCCCCGTTACCGCCGGGAGGAGAAAGAATTCCGGGAAAATGCCTGGGAAGCCCTGAAGACCATGGGCATCGATCAATATGCCGACATGCAGGCCGATAACCTTCCCTATGGACTGCAGCGCAGGCTGGAAATTGCCCGCTGTCTCGCGATCCGTCCGGAGCTTCTGCTTCTGGATGAGCCGGCGGCCGGCATGAACCCTCAGGAAAGCATGCAGCTCGTGGAAGACATCCGCGGCATTCACAGAAACCATCCGGAAATGACGATCCTTCTTATTGAACATGATATGAAGGTGGTCATGAATCTGTGCGAGTATATCTATGTGATGGCTTCCGGAAAAATGATCGCGGAAGGTACCCCGAAAGAGATTTACGAGCACGACGAAGTGATTTCCGCTTATCTGGGTGGTTCGGTGCGTAGAAAGAAGGGCCCGGCGTCATGTTAAAGGTAAGTAATCTGAACATCAGTTATAAAAAGATCAATGCAGTCCGGGACGTTTCATTTGAGATCCGGGAAGGCGAGATCGTCTCTCTTATAGGCTCGAACGGCGCCGGTAAAACCTCTACCATGCGGGCGATTTCCGGGCTGGTAAAAGCCCGCTCCGGTTCTATTCTCTTTAACGGCCAGGAAGTGCTGGGCATGAGTCCTACCCAGATCGTGGCTTCCGGGATCGTGCATGTTCCGGAGGGACGGCAGGTGTTCAGCAAGCTCAGTGTCGGGGAAAATCTGGAAATGGGCGGTTTTCTGACAAAAGACCGGAAGGTGGTCAGAGAGAGGATGGACCGTATCTTTGAGCTGTTTCCTATATTAAAGGAACGGATCCATCAAAAAGCCGGCAGCCTGTCAGGCGGGGAACAGCAGATGCTGGCCATCGGCCGGGGCCTGGTGACGGGCTCGAAGCTGCTTCTGCTGGACGAGCCTTCTCTGGGACTGGCTCCCATTATCGTCGAGCAGGTTTTCGAGGTCATACAGAAACTGAAAGAAAGCGGGATGACCATATTGCTGGTGGAACAGAATGCCTGGGACGCCATGGCGATTTCGGACCGCACGTATATAATGGAAAGCGGAGCCATCGTTTTGGAAGGACCCAGCGAAGAGGTGGCGGAGAATGAAGAAGTGAAACGGATCTATCTGGGAGGAAAAGAGACATGGGTTTCTTCTCTGCACAATTAATAAGCGCCATCAAGCTGGGGAGCATCTATGCCCTGGTAGCGATCGGCTATTCCATCGTGTATAGCATCATGGGTATGATCAACTTTGCCCATGGGGAGCTGCTGATGGTCGCTACCTTTGCGCTCTGGGTACTGAGTAATGCCGGCATTCCTTTCGGCGTTGCGGTAGTGCTGGCCATCCTCATCACCGTGTTGTTCGGTATTCTGATCGAGCGGATCGCGTACCGGCCGATCCGCAATGCCGGAGAGGCCACACAGATCATCACCTCGCTGGCCGTTTCCATCTTTCTGGAAGCACTGTGTCAGGCGATCTTCAACTCCAGCAGCAAAGCGCTCATCATTCCGGATTTCTTCTCGAAGACGTTCCAGATCTTCGGTACGACGGTTTCGGTGATCGACCTGGTGACCCTTGCCTGTACAGCGGCGCTGACGGTCATCGTCGTGCTGATCCTGCAGAAGACATCCATCGGAAAGGCGATGCGCGCGGTTGCCGACAACCCTGAAGCGGCCGACCTGGTAGGCATAGACAAGAACCGCATCATAACCGTGGCCTTTATCATGGGTTCTGTTCTGGCTGCGGTGGCGGGAATTCTGTATTCCGGCAAATATACCTCTTTCAGCAATGACATGGGATTCATGCTGGGCGTCAAGGCGTTCATTGCGGCCGTGCTCGGAGGCCTGGGAAGTCTTGCCGGCGCTGTGGCAGGCGGGTATATCATGGCCGTGCTGGAGGTCTTCTTCAGCGGCTATCTGCCGGGAAATGTGGCGTCGTACCAGACGGCCTTTACCTTTATCGTACTTATTCTGGTGCTGCTGATCCGGCCGAACGGCCTGTTTGGAAGCAGCAGTAATTGGAAAAGGAGCTGAGGATCATGAATAATAAACGATTTATCGATAATTCTCTGTTCCGGTTCCTGGTGGTGGTGCTGATCCCGCTGCTCGTTCTGCTGTTTGTTCATTTTAAAGCCGGCAATTACTATGAATCGATCTTTATTCTGTTTTTCATTAATATCATCCTGGCGGCCAGTCTGAATCTGACCAACGGGATCACCGGTATTTTCTCCCTGGGCCAGGCGGGCTTCATGGCGCTCGGTGCGTATATCAGTTCTCTGCTGACTCTATCCGAGTCGATGAAGAATACCATGGTGACCGGTATGCCGCAGTGGCTGGCAAAGATTCAGCTTCCCTTCTGGGCGGCACTGATCGTGGCGGCCTGCATCACCATGCTTATTGCGGGATTTATCGGGTTTGCCATTCTGCGGGCCAGAGGGCATTACCTGGCTGTGATCACGCTGGGCATGGTCATCGTGATCAAGAGCATTCTGGATAATGCCAACCATCTGACCAACGGATCCAGAGGACTGAGCGGCATGAGCAAGTACTCCACCATTCTGACTGTGGTCATCCTGGCGCTGCTTTCTCTGTTCATCCTGTACCGGTTCCGCACTTCCGCGTTCGGACGGTCCATGATCGCCCTGCGGGAAGATGAAGACGCGGCGGCATCCCTCGGGATCAACGCCATGTCAATGCGGATGATGTCCTTCATGACCAGTGCCTTCTTTGCCGCCGTGGGCGGCTGCCTGTGGGCACATCTGCAAAGGACCATCGCGCCTTCGCTGTTTTATTTTGACGAGACCTTTACGATACTGGAAATGTCCGTCCTGGGCGGCATGGCCAGTCTGTCCGGAGCGATCCCCGGCGCGGCCATCCTTACCTTCCTTCCCCAGTTCCTGGCCAATTTCAGTACCGGTTTTACGATCTTCGGCATTCAGGTCCCTCAGATAAACGGACTGACCAATATTGTCATGAGTGTCCTGTTTATCGTTATGATCATTTTCCGCAAACAAGGTGTTACAGGCAGCAGCGAGTATATTGTGGGCACACTTTTTGACCGGACTACCTATACCGGACTGTTCCGGAAACAGACCTACATTGATTTTGCTGACGCTTTCAAACAGAAACACAAAGGAAACAAAAGAAAAGGAGAACAAACATGAAGAGAAAAAACAAATTTATCTGTGCCATTCTTGTTGGCGCCCTGACGACAACATTGTTTGCCGGTACTGCACAGGCGGGCGAAGACCACATCAAAGTGGGCGGACTGTTTGCTCTGACAGGCTGGTTCGACAGCTATGACGTGGCTGGATCCAAGGGCTTTGAACTGGCTCTGGAAGAGATCAATGCCGCCGGCGGTATCGACGGACACGAAGTCGAGTACGTTTCTTACGATACTACTTCCGATCTGGCAACAGCTACCAACCTGACGATCAAGATGATCGAACAGGACAAGGTGGATGTGCTGGTAGGTATGAATGACCCCAACACGGACATTGCCTGCGGGATCATCTGCCAGGAAGCCGGCATCCCGTCCCTGGCGACTGTTTCGACACTGCCCTATACCCAGGAGCGTGTAGGTGATACAGCCTTCCTGGTACCGTACGGCGATAATGTCCAGGCTTCTGCCATGGCAGAATATGCCTACAATGAGCTTGG
>JAIKYQ010000057.1 GCA_024683035.1 Eubacterium sp. | reverse complement strand
TCCGGTATCTGCACTTAGGGGAGAGCAGGAAAATCGGGTTTAACAAGGCCGTTCTGTTTATCAGTGCAATCAGTGAATAACCGTGTATCATCAGCCAGGTGTTTTACGCAGCACCTGGTTTTTTCATGCCCTTTTTCTGCCGCGTGCAAGTGCGCATGCATACGGAGAGAAAGGGCTTTTTGTATTTCTACAGGACATTCGGAGCCAGTCTCCGAAAAACAAAAGGAGGATTACATATGGAATTCTTTTCTAATGCAGTAACTGTATTACAGACACTTGTTATTGCCATCGGTGCCGGTCTCGCTATCTGGGGCGGCATCAACCTGATGGAAGGCTACGGCAACGACAATCCCGGAGCAAAGTCCCAGGGCATCAAACAGCTGATGGCGGGCGGCGGTATCGCCCTGATCGGTACGACTCTGGTTCCCTTGCTTTCCGGTCTGTTCTGATGAAGTACAGATCATGCAGACGAATCATGGAGCAGCCGTCTGTAAGGCTGCTCCTTCGGAAGGGAGGGATCCGAATTGTATGTTATCGATAAACTGGAAGAAGCGATCAAAGAGATGCTGACCGGTTTTGTTACGAGCAACCTGACAACGATGTTTACCGACGTCAACTCCAAGACGGGAGAGATCGCGAACCAGGTGGGGCAGACTCCGCAGGGGTGGAACAGCGAAGTCTTTGGCATGATCCAGACCCTGTCAGAAACCGTGATCATTCCGATCGCCGGTATGGTCATCACGTTTGTGCTGTGCTATGAGCTCATATCCATGGTCACGGAAAGGAACAACCTCCATGACCTGGATACGTGGATGTTCTTCAAATGGTTCTTCAAGGCCTTTGTCGCTGTATTACTGGTGACCCATACCTTTGACTTTGTCATGGCCGTTTTTGACATGGGCCAGAGTATCGTCCGATCCGCGGCAGGTGTGATCGGGAGCAATACATCGATCGATATTACGGAGACCATATCAAGCATCGAGCAGGCGATGGAGGAGATGAGCATCGGAGAACTGTTGGCCTTAGGCCTGGAAACGCTGCTGATCAGCCTGTGCATGAAGATCATTTCCATCCTGGTGACAGTCGTGCTTTACGGCCGCATGATCGAGATTTATCTGTACAGTTCTGTAGCGGCGGTGCCGTTCGCCACGTTCAGCAACAGGGAGTGGGGCCAGGTCGGCAACAATTATGCAAGAGGACTGATCGCGCTGGGATTCCAGGGCTTTTTCATCATGGTCATCGTCGGTATCTACTGTGTGCTGATCAACTCCATGACCATCACGACCGATATCCACTCGGCTCTGTTCCAGGTGGCGGCATACACAGTGATCCTGTGCTTTGCCCTGTTCAAAACCGGATCGATCAGCAAATCGATCTTCAACGCACATTAAGGAAAGTTTATGGAGGTGATAATAATGGCATATGTTCAAGTCCCTAAGGACTTATCCAAAGTAAAGACGAAGGTGCTGTTCAGTCTGACCAGACGGCAGCTCCTGTGCTTTACATTGGCAGGTATCGTCGGAATACCGTTTTACCTGCTGACCAAAGGGATCTTGGGTACCACGCTGTCCGCGATGATCATGATCCTTATCATCCTACCGTTCTTCCTGTTGGCCATGTATGAGAAGGACGGAAGACCTTTGGAAAAGGTGATCTGGGATATCATCCAGGCAAGGATCATCCGGCCCGGAATCCGGGTATACCGGACAGAGAACCTGTATCGCTGGATCCATGATCAAATCTATGAAAGAGAGGTGTTGGGCCTTGACCGGCAAAACGACAGAAAAAACGACCGTGCTACCGGCTGACAGGGAGAAGGGGACGATCCTGTCAGCTGCCCAGAAGAAGCAGCTGATCAAGCAGAGGCTGAAAGGTAAAAAAGCCGGGAAAGTCCCCAGGTCTGTCCAGCAGACGATCACCTATGAAGCCATGTACAAAGACGGCATCTGCAAGGTGGATGCCACGCATTACAACAAGTGCATCCGCTTCGGTGACATCAACTACCAGCTGGCACAGAACGAGGACAAATCCGCGACCTTTGAGTTCTGGTGTGATTTCTATAACTACTTCGATTCCAGCATCAGCCTACAGCTGAGCTGCGTCAACCAGTATGCGAGCCGCAGCGAACTGGAAGGATCCATATCCATCCCCAGAAAGGATGATGATCAGGAAGAGATCCGTCAGGAGTATGAGGAGATCCTGAAAAGCCAGATGGAGAAGGGCAACAACGGCCTCATCCGGAGGAAGTACATCACCTTCGGTATCGAGGCGGATTCTCTGAAATCCGCGAAATTCAAACTGGAACGGATCGAGACCGATATCAGCAACAACCTGAAGGTGATGGGTGTAGCGACTTATCCCATGACAGGGTTCGAGAGGCTGCGTCTTTTGTATCAGATTATGAACCAGGATACGGACCAGCCTTTCATCTTCAACTATGATATGATCGCAAAGACCGGCTTATCCACGAAAGATTTTATCGCGCCGACCAGCTTTGATTTCCGTGAGAGCCGGTATTTTCGTATGGGCAGGACCATCGGAGCCGTATCCTTTATGCAGATCCTGGCTCCGGAGATCTCGGATGAGATGATGAAGGAGTTCTTGGATCTGGATCACCCCATGGTGCTGACCCTGCACGTGCAGAGCATCGACCAGACCAAGGCGATCAAGGAGATCAAAAGCAAGATCACGGAACTGGACCGGGGAAAGATCGAGGAGCAGAAGAAGGCGGTCCGTGCCGGATATGACATGGACGTGCTTCCTTCCGATCTTGTGACCTACGGCAGCGACGCTAAACGTCTCCTGGAGGATCTGCAGGGACGCAATGAAAGGATGTTCCTGGTCACGATCCTGGTGATGAACACGGCAGAGACGAAACAGAAGCTGGACAACATCCTGTTCCAGACATCTTCCCTGGCACAGAAGAAAAACTGCCCGCTGAAGCGGCTGGACTTCCGCCAGGAGCAGGGGCTTATGGCAAGCCTGCCCATCGGATGCAATCCGATCGATATCGAAAGGCAGCTGACCACGTCCGCAACGGCTGTGTTTGTTCCGTTCACCACGGAAGAACTCTTCCAGGGCGGTGAGGCACTGTATTACGGCCTCAACGCCATCAGCAACAACATGATCATGGCGGACAGGAAGCTTCTGAAGAACCCGAACGGTCTGATCCTGGGTACGCCCGGCTCCGGCAAATCCTTCTCCGCGAAACGGGAGATGACCAACGCGTTCCTGCTGACCGATGACGACATCATCATCTGCGATCCGGAAGGAGAGTACTTCCCGCTAACTCAGCTTCTGCACGGTCAGGTGATCCGCATCGCGCAGAACAGCCGGCAGTATATCAATCCGATGGATATCAACCTGAACTATTCGGAGGACGAGAGCCCGGTCAGCCTGAAAGCGGATTTCATCCTGTCGCTGTGCGAACTGATCATCGGCAGCAAGCAGGGTCTGGAACCGGTCGAGAAGACCATCATCGACCGCTGCGTAAGACTCGTCTACCGGGACTACCTGGAGCATCCGGATCCTTCCAGGATGCCCATCATGGAGGACCTGTACAACTGTATCCGGGATCAGCATGAACCGGAAGCGCAGCGGATCGCGACTGCGCTGGAGATCTATGTCAAAGGATCCCTCAACGTATTCAATCACCGTACAAACGTGGATATCGACAACCGGCTGGTCTGTTTCGATATCAAAGAGCTGGGTAAGCAGCTGAAGAAGATCGGCATGCTGATCGTCCAGGACCAGGTATGGAACCGCGTCACTGTCAACCGGGCAGAGCATAAGGCCACCCGCTACTACATGGACGAGTTCCACCTGCTGCTGAAAGATGAGCAGACAGCCGCCTACAGTGTGGAGATCTGGAAACGGTTCCGCAAGTGGGGCGGCATCCCGACGGGAATCACCCAGAACGTGAAAGATTTGCTGGCCAGCCGGGAGATCGAGAATATCTTTGAGAACTCCGACTTCATCTACATGTTGAACCAGGCCAGCGGTGACAGGCAGATCCTGGCGAAGCAGCTGAACATCAGTCCCAGGCAGCTGTCCTTTGTCACCAGCAGCAATGAAGGCGAAGGCCTTCTTTTTTACGGGAACACGATCATTCCGTTCAAGGATCAGTTTCCCAAGGACACCAAACTATATCGTATCATTACCACGAAACCGAGTGAAATGGAGGAAGAAAACCATGAGTAACATTACGATGTATGATGAGATCCTTACCCTGACCCAGAAGGTACTGGAGAAATATGAGGGGCTGGTAACGCTTCTGAAAAAGGAATCGGCGCTGAAAAGAAGCCACAGGGCGTATCTGCCGGTGCGGGACCAGATCAATATCCTGTGCGAGGACGCGGTAAAAGCGATCCCGGAACTGAAGAAAGAGCTCCGGAAGATGATCATGGAGAACTTCCGGGAAGAGCCGGCGGATCATGAGCTTCTGGCTCTGAACGGAAACTATCTGGTCATGCCCCGGGACTACATTGAGGACATCTACGGACAGCTCCTGGACTTGATCGATTTTATCGAGGATACCAATGTCCTGCACTGGATGGAGGAGGTTGACGATGAAGGAGAGACTGCGGTTTGATCCGCGGGAAAAGGAAGAACTGATCCACGGCAGGAAGCAGCAGAGACGTTATAATCGGAAAACATCCGATTTACGGAATATAGAATCGGATGTTAACCTATTAAACCAAGATAAAGGATCGGATGAAATCCGACAGGAACCGCTTGATGATAGGTTGATATCCGATTATAAGAGTGAAAAATCGGATAGAATCCGATCAAACCCATCGAAAAGTCGGATGACATCCGATTATGACAGCGGAAAATCGGAAGAAGTCCGATCGAGACCATCAGAGAATCGGATAGAATCCGACAATAAGAATCCGAAATCGGATAAAATCCGATTACAGCGTGCGGAACGTCTCCGCAGCGACGCTGATAAGAGTATGCTGCATGAAGAGAAGCCTTCGGAAATAAAGCATCCGGAGGCTTCTTCTGCGTCCAAGAAGCCCCGGCTGAAAGAGGTCTCCTCGCAGGCTGAAAAGCTGGTTGAAAACAAGAGTGATGTGAATAAGGACTCGCCTGTTACAGAACAGCTCCAGACCCGGCAAAAACACGGTATCTATGAGCAGCCCAAAGCGAAGAAGAACCGGCTTCGGTTCGACCAGAAGACTTCCATGCCGGAGCAGGCCATCCACGGCGTCGGATCGGCTGTCAGCCGAAGCGTAGCTGGCGAAACAAAAGCCGATGAGAACGTCTCTGTGCAGGCAGCTGAACGAACAGCTCAGGAGTCCGGACGTGCGGTACGAAACGTGCGCCAGAGACTGAAAGCAGGAAAAGACCGTACACAGAAAAGATCATCCGCGGTGCGTTCCTCCTCCAGAAGGCAGGAACTGCTGCACCGGACCGGTACGGAGCCACCTGAATCTCGGCCCGCAGGTCAGCAGCAGCGGAGCCGGATCCGCAGGAATTATGCGGAAGGCTACCGGCTGGCC
The DNA here is from genome assembly GCA_024683035.1 of Eubacterium sp. Classification (GTDB taxonomy): domain Bacteria; phylum Bacillota; class Clostridia; order Lachnospirales; family Lachnospiraceae; genus Bilifractor. The sequence continues at coordinate 8,848 of JAIKYQ010000057.1, read as the reverse complement.
CAGAAAGCGGAGAGCGGCACGGTCAAAGGCAGCGCTGCGCCAAGACCGACGCTCCTGAACCGTATCCGTAACGGGATACAGTCCGTTCCGAAAAAGAGCAAAGGAGGACTGGCAGTTCTCGGAGCGCTCGGCATCTTCGCGATGATCATCGTGAGTGCGCTCGGTGCCGGGGGAACCATGACCAGCGAAGCGGAAGGGATCGTTTCCGCGACTACTTATCTAGCGGAAGACGAGGAGATCCTGGCTGCTGAAGACCGGTATCTGGAACTGGAGCGGCAGCTGCAGAACCAGATCGATGATATCGAGATCGATTATCCCGGCTACGATGAATATGTCTACCAGATCGATGAGATCGGCCACAATCCGTATTACCTGATCTCGTATCTTACGGTCATGTTCGGTGAGTTCCGTTATTCGGACGTCGCCACTCCCATCCAGGGACTTTTCGAGCAGCAGTATACGATAAGACTGGAGGAAGAGACTGAGACCGTAACTGAGACCCGGACCATTCGGGCGGGTGAGTCACTGGGCAACGTCGTGACATCCGGTTACTGTCCCTGCGAGCTCTGCTGCGGCAAGTCGGACGGGATCACGGCCAGCGGGAAGAAGGCGACAGCCAATCATACGATCGCCGTGGACATGAACAATCCTTTTGTGCCCATGGGCACTCATGTGATCATGAACGGTACGGAATATGTCGTGGAGGACGTTGGCGCTTTCGACCGATATGGAGTCCAGTTTGACGTTTTCTATGATGACCATCAGACGGCTACGGCCCATGGGCATCAGACCTGGGAAGCCAGGCTGGCCGACGACAACGGCGAGGAGATCGAAGTCACGGAGACGAGAGAGATCACAAGGCTCCTGGTCAAGGTGACGAACAGGAACCTTGATGTGGTCATCCGCGGTTTGCTGGATGATGAGGAGCAGCTGGAGGAGTACCTGACCTATAACTCCTGCTACGGCAATAAAGAGTATTTGTTTGGCACCGAGAACCTGCCCGGTGAAGGAGGCTACGCGGGCATCAAGTATGAGATCCCGCCGGAAGCACTGAAGGACAAGCAGTTCAAGGCCATGATCACGGAAGCCGAGAAGTATCTGGGCATGGCCTATAAGTGGGGCGGCAAGAAACCTTCCGAAGGATTCGACTGCTCAGGCTTCGTTTCCTGGGTTATCAACCACTGCGGGGTAGGCTGGGACTTTGGCAGCCGCGGAGCGGAAGCTCTGTGCGGCCTTTGCACCTATGTATCTCCCAGTGAAGCCAGACCGGGAGATCTTGTTTTCTTTGAAAGAACATATGACGTTGACGGCGTCAGCCACGTCGGCATCTATGTCGGCGAACACATAATGATCCACTGCGGGGATCCGATCCAGTACACCAACCTGGAATACCAGTACTGGAAGGATCATTTCCTGTGTTTCGGCAGGCTGCCGTCGCCATAAACAATGAGGAGGGGTTAGATGAACAAGAAGATCGAAAAGACACGAACCGATATCCGGAGGATGGAAGCCAAACTCCGGGAGGACAAGGAGTATCTGGATACGCTGAAACAGAAGCTCCGGCAGCTGGAGGATGAGGAGATTATCGAAAAGATCCGGGGCATGCAGGAGGAAGGACAGGATGTGCTGGACGTGCTGAAAACGTTCCAGCAGCTGAAGAACAGGGGGAACGATACCAATGAAGATGCTTAAAAGACTGATCCTGAGTTTGTCGGTTATGACATTTCTTTTCACGAGCTTTGAGCCGACTTATGCCTACGTCGATGAGAGTAAGGTGCAGGAGGAATCCGAGGCTCAGCAGGCGGAGGAAGATCCGAAAGAACCGGCAAACGATGATTCCATGAAGGAAGCCGATTCAAAAGAAGAATCAGAACCGGAGAAGGAATCCGGTGTTCTGACGCCGGAGGGCGAACTGGATCTCGTGGATGACCTGACCGGTGAAGAGACACGGGACCTGCAGTACATGACGGTGCAGACCAAGGACGGCACTGTTTTCTATCTCATCATCGATCATTCTTCGCGTTCGGACAACGTCTATTTCCTGAACCAGGTAGACGCATCCGACCTGCTGGCCATCATGAATGATGAGGAGATCGACGCATATGAGGAATCTCTGAAAGAGAAGGAAGAAGAAGCGACGAAACGGGAACCGGAGAAAGTGATAGAACCTGAAAAGGAGCAGGAAGAATCATCAGCTTCTGATCAGAATGAAAAGAAAGATGAAAAGAATGAAAAGAAGGGCAGCGCCGTGCCGCTCATGGCAGTGCTGGGCGTGATCGCCGCTGGTGTGCTGGGCGGCTACTACTTCTTCAAGATCCGGCCGGAACGAAGCGGCGCGAAGATCGACAGAATGGAGTTTGAGGATGACGAATATATCGACGATGGACCAGTGGAACCGGATGAATGATCCGATCATACTGAACAGCCTGGATGAGCTGAAGGAACTCCTGAAGATCATCCCGGAGGGGACGATGATCAGGCTGGAACTGGAGGTGGATGATGGCGACCCGGATGACCCAGGAACCATATCAGTTGTCAGAGGTTGAAGTGCGCCTCAAGCTGCGCGAAAGGGACGTGCTTTACAGTGCTGATCCGATCAGCAATCCGGAAGCAGCCGTCCGTGTGATGAAGGAAGCGCTGCAGGATACGGACCGCGAGATGGTCTGTGTGGTCAACCTGGACACACATCTGCGGCCGGTCAACTACAACATCGTCTCCATCGGAGGGCTGGATACCGCCATGATACCGGTGCAGAACGTGTTCAAGGCGGCGATCCTGTCCAACGCCGCCAGTATCATGCTGCTGCACACCCATCCCAGCGGAGTGGCTCAGCCCAGCAGGATCGATGATGAGACCACGAAAAAGCTGCTCGAGGCCTGCAGGCTGATGGATATCCCGCTCACGGACCACATCATCATCGGCTGCATGACGGGAGAAACATTCAGTTACAGAACGGAAAGACCGGGGCTCTTTATGGCATCCGGTCTTTCCGTATCAGAACAAGGAGAACAGTATATGAAGGAATTTACATTTGATGATTTTAAGGAGCATACAGCCAGTCTTGTCCGCGAGGAACTGGAACAGCGCGGCCTTGCCGCTGAGGTACATTTTATCGATGTCCGAAAGCTGAACCAGTCGTATCACGGCATCAGCATCCTTCCGGAGGGAGAGTCGGCCAGCCCGGTCTTCAACCTTGATGAAATGTACCGACATTACCTGGAAACCGGCGAGATCGACGTCGGCCAGATGATCCATGAAGTGGAAGCCAGCCACGATCTTGCTCGCTTAGCTGAGAAACTGGACGACTATGAAAATGTAAAAGACTCCCTGGTGATCCGGGTCAGCCCTCGGGAAGGGAACGAGGACTTTCTGGAAATCACACCACACAGGGAGATTCTGGACCTGGCAGTGACATACCATGTCATCGTGGGTGACAGGGATGAAGGCATGTCTACTGTTGTGACACAGAAAATGCTGGAGCACTACGGGATCTCCGAGGAGCAGCTGCATCAGGATGCGGTAAACAGCAGTATGAATCTTTTCCCGGCAAGAACCGTGCCGCTGATGGACGCCATCCTTGGCCTGGTTGGTCAGGAGACCATCCTGGGCCTGCCCCGAAATGAACCGGAGCTCTGGGTGATCACCAACCGGGGAGGTCAGGAAGGCGCGGCTGCCATGCTGTATCCCGATGTGCTGGAACAGGCGGCGGAACAGCTGGGTGAGAATTTCTATATCATCCCGTCTTCCCGTTATGAGGTGATCCTGATGCCGGACAGTATGGCTCTGGGCTCCTATCAGGAACTGGAGACCATGATCCGTGAAGTCAACCGGACCGAAGTATCGAAGGAAGACCGCCTGTCAGACAAGGCTTATCACTATGAGGACAAGTCCAGACGTTTGGAAATGGCGGAGGACTTTGAGGCCAGGAAGATGCGCATGAAGCAGAAGAAGATGCAGCGCCAGAAGGCAGGTGTGGAGTTATGAGTCAGGAATACAGAGAACTGACCGCGGCAGAGAAAGCGGCGCTTCGGCGTTCAGTCAAGGAGAAGTGCAGCCTCTATGATAAAGATCTGGGCTGCCTGAAGCTGAATTCCAGGTGCCAGATCTTCACGGTCGGCTATACAGACAGCACGCTCTGCAGATACTACGAAGCTTGTATCTTGCCTTGCGAGAATAAGATCCGGGAGATTCTAGGATGGGGTGGCAACACCGCACAGTGCCCCATCTGTGGATTCAAATTCCCTGTCAATCATAATCAGAAATACTGCAGCAGGAGATGCGCTGAATATGCCAGAAAAATCAGAAAACGCGAAGACGTCAGGCGATTCAGAAAGAAGCGTGCAATGTAACCATTTTAGACTCTGGAACCCGCATAAACAGCGGGCTCCAGAGCCTGAATCTGAGCACCCTGTATGTTTCCTCAAATGTTGCAAAATTGGCACCTAAAATGGTTACATCAGCAGAAAGGAGTAACACATGTCAACAACTACAGTAAGAACCAAGGAAGAGCAGCAGGCTCTCTATCGTGAAAGAGTGAAGGAGATCACCGGCCAGCTGGAAGAAGGTCTCAAAAATCTGTTCCATTCGGAGCAGTACAGGACATGGCTGGATACCATGGCCAAGTTCCATACCTACAGTGTCAATAATACCATTTTGATCGCGCTGCAGAAGCCGGATGCCTCACTGGTCGCCGGTTACAATGCCTGGAAGAACCAGCATGGCAGAATGGTGAAAAAAGGAGAGAAGGCGATCCATATCCTGGCACCGACTCCATACAAACAGAGTGTGGAGATCGACAGGATCGACCCGTATACGCAGGAAGTCGTCCGGGATGAGAACGGTAATCCTATGAAAGATACCGTAGAGATCACCCGTCCGGCATTCAAGATCGTGAGTGTGTTTGACATCAGCCAGACGGAAGGGCCGGAACTTCCGACCCTCGGGACGGATGAACTGACCGGCACGGTCGAGCAGTATGATGATCTGATCGAGGCACTGAAGCGCAGCTGCCCGGTCCCGGTATCATTTGAACCGGTAAATGGCGGTGCCAAAGGCTATTATAACCTCACTGAAAAGCGGATCGTGGTCAGGGACGGCATGAGCCAGCTCCAGACGATCAAGACGATGATCCATGAAATGGCGCACCAGAAGCTGCATGCGGATGCTGCGGAAGAACCGACCCGAAACACGAAAGAAGTGGAGGCCGAGTCGGTAGCCTATACGGTCTGCCGGCACTATGACCTGGATACCTCGGATTACAGTTTTGGCTATATCGCCGGATGGTCCTCCGGTAAGGAGATGGATGAACTGAAGAATTCGCTTCAGACGATCCGTACGGCCGCATATGAAATGATCCAGGACATCACGAAACGTGTGCAGGAGATTGAGGAAGAACATCACCTTGAAAACCTTGTCAATGACCTGGACCAACAGGCGGAGAACCTGGCCAGGAAGGTGGACCGGTTCATCGAAAGGTCAAATCCCTTTGAATACCGTGACACGGTCGAATCGCAGGAGAAAAACGTCGCGATGATCAAAGAAGCGCTTCTCACAAGGAATGATGATTTGAAGGGTCTTATCTCCTGGTTCGAGCATGAGATGAAAGAGGATCCGTCTCCGGATCTCGATACCGCTTTGGAGGAGATCCGGACATTCACCGGGTTTGAAAAGAAAGCAGAAGTAAAACGGAAAAGGAATGATCTGGAATTATGAGCATTTCCGAAGAGAATGAAAAGATCCGCGTGCTCGTTGTCGAGCCGTTCGAACGGCCCTATGTGAAGGAGATCAGCAGCAGCCTGGAAGAACTGCAGTCGTGGGTCGGCGGGTATATCGAGGCGATCTATCCTTTTGAGGATCCTGTGGCTCTCATCTGTAATGAAGAGGGGAAGATGGAGGATCTTCCCCTCAACAGAGGACTGTACACGGACGAAGGAGACTTGTACGATATCATATCCGGAAGATTCCTGATAACTGGTATTACAGAGGACTCCTTTGGCTCCCTGTCCGAAGAGCTGACCAGGAAATATGAGAAGCTGTATCATGATCCTGAGGTATTCCTGCGCATCGATAATCGTGTCCAGGCGTTCAATCTGTATGATGCCAGAAAAGCAAGAGAACTGTCACTTCAGGCGATTTACCTGTGTGAATTCTCCGGGTATGCGGCGGATGAGAAGAACAAACCTGCGAACCGAGAAATCCGGTATATGGAATCCTTGCTGACCGGAGAGGACATGGAACTGTATCATGACCTGAAAGAGATAGAAACTAGGTACCCGGACGATGCCAGAGAGGCCTCGCGCCTGCTGCGGAAGATAGAAGAGTTTTACAGCAGAAGGAACATGGACCGGCTGGAGATATACCAGATGTCGGAGGATAACCGAGGACTGGCTGCCCATCGTTTTGAACCCTATGACTGGAATCTGGCTCATGGGTTTACCTTTGGTGAGGACAACTACACCTGCGTGTACAGAGGAGCAATGAAAGATGAATCTCTGGAGGATATCTACGTAAGGTTTAACCTGATTCATCCGAAGAGTTTTCGTGGACATTCTTTGAGCGTAAGTGATGTAGTAGTTATTCGGAAGGATGGAAAAGAGAGGGCTTATTATGTGGAACCAATAGGGTTCAAGGAGCTGGAAGGGTTCCGAAAGGAGCCGGAAAAGGCGCATGTGAAGAGTAAAAAATACGTTTTGGAACGATGAATGAGAAGATCGCTTGGCCTGAAGGTTGGGCGGTCTTTTTTTCATGCTCGGAGACATGAAAATGCTGTAGGCCGTGGACGACACCAAGGAGCTTGGGGCTAAATATGCTGTTGCGGTGTGACATTGACTATGTTAAAATGCAAGTTGGATTATTATATATTGACACCATAGAACAATGTCAATTATAAACGGGAAATATGTGACAAGGTAAGGTGAATCGAGTGGCTGAAAAGACAAGTGCTAATATTGGATTTGAGAAACAGATATGGGATGCGGCATGTGTACTTCGCGGCAATATGGATGCGTCAGAGTATAAGAGTGTTGTTCTTGGTCTAATCTTCTTGAAGTATATTTCCGACCGCTTTGAAGCAAAGTATCAGGAGTTGGTTGATGAGGGCGATGGATTTGAAGAGGATGTCGACGAGTATGTCGCTGAAGGCATTTTCTTCGTACCTGCAAGTGCTCGTTGGAGTGTGATCGCTTCTAAAGCGCATACTCCAGAAATTGGTGTTGTCATTGACGACGCTATGCGTGCTATCGAGAAAGAGAATCGCCGTCTAAAAGATATTTTGCCGAAGAATTTTGCCAGACCAGAATTAGACAAACGACGCCTGGGTGATGTCGTGGATCTTTTTACTAATGTTCAGATGATCGAGCATGGTAGCGAGAAGGACATACTTGGCAGGACCTATGAATACTGCTTATCTATGTTCGCGGAGCAGGAAGGAAAACGTGGTGGCGAGTTCTTTACTCCATCCTGCGTGGTCAGGACGCTTGTAGAGGTACTACAACCCTTCCAGGGCCGTGTTTATGACCCTTGTTGTGGAAGCGGTGGTATGTTTGTCCAGTCTGCTAAATTCATTGAAAACCACAGTGGTAATATCAATGACATTTCAATATACGGTCAGGATTCTAATCCAACGACTTGGAAAATGGCACAGATGAATCTTGCCATTCGAGGAATAGAACCCAATCTTGGTTCTTATGCGGCGGATACATTCCTAGAAGATATGCATCCAACCATGAGGGCTGACTATATTATGGCAAATCCTCCGTTCAATCTTTCAGACTGGGGTGCTGACAGGCTCAAGGATGATGTACGTTGGCAGTATGGTATGCCGCCAGCAGGTAATGCGAATTTTGCTTGGCTGCAGCATATGATTCATCATCTTGCTCCGGCAGGAAAGATAGGCATGGTACTTGCAAATGGATCCCTTTCTTCACAGTCCGGAGGAGAGGGTGAGATTCGTAAGAATATTATCAATGCCGATTTAGTCGAGTGTATTATCGCGATGCCGACGCAGCTGTTTTATACGACTCAGATTCCAGTTTCCTTATGGTTCTTGAATAGACAGAAGAAACAAGCCGGAAAGACACTTTTTATCGATGCCAGAAAACTTGGTACAATGGTCAGCCGGAAACTGAGAGAATTGACAGATGAAGATATACAGAAGATTGCCGGGACATATAAAGCTTTTGTTGATGGGACCTTGGAAGATGAAAAAGGTTACTGTGCAATCTCGACGATAGAGGATATTGCAAAGCAGGATTATATCCTTACGCCCGGACGCTTCGTGGGTATTGAAGAACAAGGGGACGACGGGGAGCCGTTTGAGGAGAAGATGGCGAGATTGACTTCAGAGTTATCTGATTTGTTTGAAAAGTCACATCAGCTTGAAGAAGAGATTCGGAGAAAGCTGGGGGCGATCGGGTATGAAGTATAAGCTTTCAGATATTTGCGAATATGCCAAGGGCAAGGTGGATGTGTTGTCTCTCAATAATGAGACATACATTTCCACGGAAAACATGTTGCCCAATAAAGGTGGTATAACTTTGGCAGCATCATTACCGACAATTCCACAAACACAGTCTTTCCTTAAAGGGGATGTACTGGTGTCAAACATCAGGCCATACTTCAAAAAGATATGGTTTGCCACGTTTGATGGTGGTTGTTCAAATGATGTACTGGTTTTCAGAGCAAAGGAAGGTATAAGCAAACGATTCCTTCATTATGTACTGGCAGATGACACTTTCTTTGATTACTCCATGGCTACATCCAAAGGGACAAAAATGCCCCGTGGAGATAAAGTGGCGATTATGCAGTATGAAGTGCCACAGTTTTCATATGAGGATCAAGAAAGAATATC
>JAIKYQ010000032.1 GCA_024683035.1 Eubacterium sp. | reverse complement strand
GACTACACTGAAGTGGCGCAGCAATACGGTTGCCATAGAGGAAAAACAGCCTGCGTAAGAAAGGAACATGCCCGGTATAACTGCTGAAGGGGTAAAACAAATGAGTCTGACAATCGGTATAATCGGTCTGGGGGCCGTCGGTGGTATGTATGCCGATCTGCTGCGCAGACAGTATGATCGTTCGCAGATACTCTGTATTGCGGATGCGGATCGGATCGAGAGATATAAACGGGACGGTGTGTACTGCAACGGACACCGTCTGGATATCCGGTATATTCCGGCTGAAGAAGCGCAGCCTGTGGATCTGCTTATTTTTGCGACGAAATACTATTCACTGCCCGAAGCGATGGAATCCGCGGTGCATGCTGTCGGCCCGGACACGATCGTCCTGTCTTTTCTGAACGGGGTTATCTCCGAAAAGCTCGTTGCGGACAGACTGCATCCGCAGCATCTGCTGTATACGACGGTACAGGGGATGGACGCCGGAAAGGAAGGAAACCAGATCACGTACCTGCACAGCGGCAGCATTGCCTTCGGTGAAGCAGACGGCCGCATTTCAGAAGATGTGCTGGCTGTCAGAAAGGTGTGGGAGACTGCCGGCATAACCTACAGCAATCCGCCGGACATGAGACGGCAGCTGTACAGCAAATGGATGGCCAATGTGGGAGTAAACCAGACCTGTGCCTATTATGGGTGCGGTTATCAGGGCGTACAGCCCCAGGGCAGGTACCGGGATATATACATAGCCGCCATGGAGGAGGCCAGACTCTGCGCAAACGCCGAAGGCGTGGCCCTGACAGAAGAGGATCTGGATCACTGGGTGACTGTGATGGATTCGCTGGCGCCCGACGGGGAGCCTTCCATGCGGCAGGACACAAAAGCCGGCAGGCAGACGGAAGCCGGCTTGTTCTGCGGTACGGTGACAGAGATCGCGGCACGGCACGGCATCGATGTGCCGGTAAACAGTATGTTTTATAAAGCGTTCCTGGAACGCGTCTGATCGGGGGATAACGCATGAGTTATTATCTTTTGGCAGAAACCATACAGCCCTGTAAGGCAGAGGATCTGCATGAGGGGATGGAATACAAATATGCGGTGGTTCTGACAACGCCTGAATGGGAGCGGGAGCGGGAACGTTTCGACATGGGGATCGAGCTGGAGCCGGATGCCGGGAACATCCACAATACGAAAGCAGAGGTCAACTATGATTCACTGACCGGGACGTTTCAGCTCCCGGACCGGAATAACTTAAAGGACTGCGATTTCCGCTTTGCATTCGCACTGGACGAAAAGGGGATCGTATTCATTGATGACAGCGGCAAGGCGGAACAGATGATCGATGCCATCCGCCGGAAAAAGCGCTGGCGGGAACCGAGCCTGGAGCGTTTCCTGTATGATTTTCTGGAACAGATCGTAGATAACGATCTGTCGCTCATGGAACGTTATGAAGTGGAACTGGACCGGATCGAGGATACGATCGTATCATCTCAGGGGCAGGGAGACCTGGTACGGGTCAACGAGATCCGCAGCGATATCCGCGAGCTGCTGGTACACTACGAGCAGATCATCGATATGACGCAGGAACTGGAAGAGAACGAAAACGGGTTTTTCAGCGAGGAAAACCTGCGCTATATCCACTTGTTTATGAATCTGATGGCCCGCCGGCATGATACCGCTGTTTCTCTTCGCGATCATACCATGCAGGTGCGGGATCTTTACAATGCACAGCTGGAAGTGCGGCAGAACAGGACCATGACGCTGCTCACAGTCATTACGACGATTTTCATGCCCCTGACACTTATAGCGGGCTGGTACGGTATGAATTTCCGCTATATGCCCGAACTGGAATCGCACTTCGGCTATCCGGTTGTGATCGCGGTGAGTGCTGCCATCGTAGTCTTCTGCCTGATCCTGTTCCGGAAGAAAAAATGGCTGTAGACAGATATGCAGATAAGAAAAGCCAGAACAGAAGAATACCACGAAGTGCGCCGTTTTTATCATTCTCTGATCGATGCGATCCAGGGTGCGATGTATCATCCGAAGTGGCAGAAGGATATCTATCCGGCCCCGGAAGATCTTCAGTCTGCGATCGGGGAAGGGACGCTGTATATCGGACGGTGCGGGGACCGGATCGCCGGTGCCATGGTGGTCAATCAGAAGTATAATGAAGAATACCGGCAGGCAGCCTGGCCGGCAGAGCTTAAGGACGGTGAATTTCTGGTGATCCATATGCTGGGAGTTCACCGTGATTTTGCGCGGAGAGGGTATGCAAAACAGCTTGTACAGTATGCCATCGGGCTGGCAGTAAAGGACGGGAAGAAAGCGGTGCGGCTGGATGTTTTGCAGGGTAATCTGCCGGCCATACGGCTGTATGAGTCCTTCGGGTTTGTTTATGTTGAGACCGTAACCATGTTCTATGAAGATACCGGATGGATGGAATTCGAACTGTTTGAGCTGCAACTGGCTGAGCAGAACATGTATTAGACTGCAGCAGGAGAGGTGTTTCGGAGAGTTATGAGTCTGTATGCGATCGGGGATCTTCATTTACACTTTCAGTCGGTCTTAAAGGCACCGGGACAGCTCCATGACCGGGTGTGGAGAAAGCACGAGCAGAAATTTCAAAAGTACTGCCGGGAACTGCTCACAGAGGATGATACGCTGGTGCTGGCCGGAGATCACAGCTGGGGGAAGAACCTGGAGCAGGCGGAAGCGGATCTGCAGTATATCGGTGATCTGCCGGGGCGGAAGATCCTGCTGCGCGGCAACCACGATATGTTCTGGGATGCAAAAAAGACGAAGACGCTGAATGAACGCTATGCCGGAAAGCTGGCATTCCTCCAGGGAAACTATTATTCATACCGGGATTACGCGCTGGTCGGGACGAAGGGTTTTACATTTGAGGGCCCGTTCTGGATTGACCGCCGCGGCCGGATCGTGGACTGGGACATGCAGGCAGAGGAACATGCGAAAAAGATCGTGGCACGGGAACTGACCAGACTGCGCACATCTTTTGAAGCGGCCAGGGCGGACGGATATACAAAATACATTATGTTCCTGCATTACCCGCCCACGAACATTCTGGAAAAGGAAAGCGGGTTTACAAAGATGGCGGAGGAATATGGCGCGGAGCAGGTGATCTATGCGCACTGTCACGGAGAAAGCCGGTTCCACGACAGTATAGAAGGGGAAAAGAACGGTATCCGCTACAGTCTGGTCTCCGGAGATTACCTGAAATGGCATCCGCTGCAGGTGAAAGACTGA
>JAIKYQ010000028.1 GCA_024683035.1 Eubacterium sp. | reverse complement strand
ATCCGAAATCGTAATGCGTGTAATTGTATTCGCTGTTGATCGTTGAAAACAGAAACGTGATATGGCCATAATCGGGCAGATCCGGTCGGATCACATAAATGAACGTAGCGCTCGTTGAGTTGCAGACGTCTTCCAGCTCCTTATAAAGCTCAAGATACTCTTCTGTCGTGCCGCCGCTGTTGGCGTACTCATCCATCCGATCCGGATCGATGAGGTTTTCCGCCGTTCTCGCGGTAAAGAACGCGCCTTTCGTATACTGTGTGAGCAGCGCATCCGTAACGCCGTTATATCCAATCACGCTCAGGATCGCGAAAAAGACCACAAACAGAAGGACAACACTTGCTACACTTTTAAACGTGATACTTCTCAGCGGTTTTTTCATTTTCTTCTCCCGTTTCCCGCTTTATATGCCGTTAAGCTGTCTAAACTAGTATTATATCGTATTTTTTTCTGGTTCACAACACCCGAATTCGGCAGAATCCGGTTTTCCTACCACGACAGGAAGAAGCCGGCAAGCTCCGGCGGCGCGGTCTCGATCAAATCCTTCAGCCACCAGCCGTAGGCAAACCCGTCCGCGCAGAGGAAGAACGGTTCATATCCCGGCATGTTCTTCACTTCTTCTCTCCTGTCGCTCAGGCTTCCGTCCCAGAAGGCGCTCATCACGGAATAGAAAAAATCCACCGCCTTCTTTTCTCTGCTTCTGCTCATCGGGTTCTTCTCCGCCATGAAGGCAACATTCTCTTTGGAATAATCATAGAGCGTTTTCTGCTGCCATTCCGCAAAGCTGAGAAGGACGGGATCCTCCTGTCCGGTCTCTTTCGCCCACGCGTCTACATCCACGCGCCGCGGCCGATACCGGATACCGCTTTCCGTCAGGTCCAGGACAGAATAGCCGGTCGGATAGGAGAGAAGAAACTCCGTCAGCAGTTCGGAAAGCCCCTGTTCCTGATAGAAGCCCCGGATGTGCATGTGGCCGCTCAGATACAGCGGCACGTCATATTTCCGGAGCACATCAGCAAAGCGATCCCCGTTTTGTATATAGAACCCACTCTCCGGCTGATGGCTGATTTCCGTCAGAAGATTGTAGTGGCCTGCACAAATCACCCGCAGGTCCTCATCCGCGGCCTTCTTCAGCATCCGCTCGGCCCAGCCCAGCGTTTTTGAGGACAGAAAAGCTTCGTCCGGATCGGGGATCTCCGCGTCCGGAAGATCGATCGATCGGGCACCGTAACCGCCCGTATCCATCATCAGAATCATGAGCCCGTCACGGATTATGCAATAGCTCAGAGAGGCTGTATCCCGGCTGAACGCTTCGTTATAGCCAAAATCGGCAAGCATCGCAGCGAATCCCGTCTGCGTCGCAGGCGCCAGATCGTGGTTTCCCGGAAGCACGTAGATATCCATGCCGTTCTCTTCCGCCGCATGCAGCTTTTCCGCGAGAAGTTCGATCCGGTGATACTTACCGCCGTTCACAAGGTCGCCGGTCAGCAGGAGGATCTCCGCATTCTGCTGCCGGGCGTCCCATAGAAGTGCGTCCAGAAGCTCCGGGCTGTATTGGACAGCATAAACTTCTCCTCCCCGTTCCGTGTTGTCGGGATCCAGATGCAGGTCCGAAGCGACCGCAATGCGCAGGCCTTCCGGCTCCGGCAGCGGCTCCACTTCCGGAACGGTCAACACCGTCTGCGTACCGCAGCCCGTCAGAAACAGCGCGGCCAACAGCACCAAAGTCCACACTTTCCGGCTGTGGTTTTTCAAAGAATGCACTGTTTTCATGCCTTCTGCGTGTCTGAAAAGGTGATGCACTGTTTTTCAACGTCGACCGTTGCCGGGACACCAAACGGCAGGATACAGCGCGGGGTCGCGTGCCCGATGTTAAGATTACACACAATGGAAAGCTCCGGATCGCCGATCACTCCGACCAGTTCTTCGCGATACTCCCGCTCGTATATCAGGTCCATCGGTTTGCCCACAAGGACTCCGGCAATCACGCCGAAGACACCGGATTCTTTCAGGTATTCCAGCGCCTTCCTGTATTTTTCCGGCAGCATCTTCTCCTCACTGGATTCCAGCAGCAGGATCTTTCCCCGCCAGTCATCCAGCGGAGGAAACAGGCTGTACTTTTGGCAGAGGACAGGCATATCCGCGTACCGCTCACCGTCGAACATGTCATAAATCGAATCAATGCAGCCGCCGAGGATCTCGCCGGAAAACACCGGCTTGCCCTGCAGCAGTTCAAATCCGCGATCCGGATGCGGGACTCGCTCGGTCCCGACCTTGTCGATCCCATAGCCGGTCCGCTCTTCATACCAGGTGCCGCTGGGCGTAACTTCCCGAATACCGCCGGTAAAGAGCAGTTCCTCCAGATACCGTCTCGTATATGGAAGCATTTCGCTGCTGATCTCGCAGATATCCGAGAGGAACGACTGCCCGTAGAACGTGTTCAGCCCCACCTTATGGAGCATAAAGTGGTTGATGGTTGTGTCGGAAAAGCCGAGGAACACTTTCTGCGAGACGGAGTTCTGCAGTTCCTCATGTTCGAACAGATAAGGAAGAAGACGATAGGTATCATCGCCGCCGATGGCACAGAGGATCATGTCGATCTCCGGGTCGCAGAAAGCCTGCAGAAGATCCGCCGCACGCTTTTCCGGATGATCCCTGACGTACTCCAGGCCTTTCAGCGCATGCGGCATGAACCGGACATTGATACCGTACTCCTGCAGCCGTTTCAATCCGATGTCCAATTCATGTTTCACAAAACTCTCTCCCAGCACACCGCTGGAGAGGCTGACGATGGCAGCGTTTCTGATCATGGCGATCTCCCTTCCGGGATCCGTTTCCCGAAATGGGAAAAGACCCGTTCCCTGTAGTTTGATGCGTTATTATAACATGTGTGTGTTTTCTGTGCCAGACCCGTGAAGGAAAAAGCATTTCCCGGTTCTGATTGCTTTTTTTCGCTTTTTCCGGTATCCTTATGGAAAGAGGGGGAATGCATATGTCTATTCTGGAAAACGACCTTCTGAAAGTTACCGTCTCTGACCACGGCGCCGAGCTCTGCAGTGTGGTTGACAAAGCCACTGGCTGCGAGCGTATCTGGTGCGCCGATCCCGCCGTGTGGAACCGCCATGCCCCGATCCTGTTTCCTTTCGTCGGCAAGGTGACGGAAGGCAAATACCGCGTCGGCGGGCGGGAATACCGTATGAAAACACAGCACGGCTTTGCGCGTGACATGGATTTCTGCTGTGTGGAGGAGACGGCTTCCTCCGTTACCCACTGCCTTACCTCGACCGAGGCCACCAAAGAGATCTATCCGTACGATTTCCGTCTTCAGGTGAAGCAT
>JAIKYQ010000027.1 GCA_024683035.1 Eubacterium sp. | reverse complement strand
ATCCGAAATCGTAATGCGTGTAATTGTATTCGCTGTTGATCGTTGAAAACAGAAACGTGATATGGCCATAATCGGGCAGATCCGGTCGGATCACATAAATGAACGTAGCGCTCGTTGAGTTGCAGACGTCTTCCAGCTCCTCATAAAGCTCAAGATACTCTTCTGTCGTGCCGCCGCTGTTGGCGTACTCATCCATCCGATCCGGATCGATGAGGTTTTCCGCCGTTCTCGCGGTAAAAAACGCGCCTTTCGTATACTGTGTGAGCAGCGCATCTGTAACGCCGTGATAGCCGATCACGCTCAGGATCGCGAAAAATACCACGAACAGGAGAATAACGCTAAATAAACTTTTATATGTGATACTCCTCAGCGGTTTTTTCATTGTTTTCTCCCTGTTTCCCGCTTTTTATCTCATTAAGCTGTCTAAAGTATTATTATATCGTATTTTTCTCTGGTTCACAACACCGGAATTTGGCAGAATCCGGTTTTCCTACCACGGCAGGAAGAAGCCGGCAAGCTCCGGCGGCGCGGTCTCGATCAGATCTTTCAGCCACCAGCCATAGGCGAAGCCCTCAGCGCAGCGGAAGAACGGCTCATACCCCGGCATGCTTTCCACTTCTTCTTTTTTCTCGCTCAGGCTTCCGGCCCAGAAATCATCCATCACGGTATAGAAGAATTCCACTGCCTTCTTCTCCCTGCTTCTGCTCATCGGATTCTTCTCCGCCATGAAGGCAACATTCTCTTTGGAATAATCATAGAGCGTTTTCTGCTGCCATTCCGCAAAGCCGAGGAGCACAGGATCTTCCTGTCCGGTCTCTTCCGCCCAGGCGTCCACATCCACGCGCCGCGGCCGATACCGGATACCGCTTTCCGTCAGGTCCAGGACAGAATAGCCGGTCGGATAGGAGAGCAGAAACTCCGTCAGCAGTTCGGATAGTCCCTGTTCCTGATAGAAGCCCCGGATGTGCATGTGGCCGCTCAGATACAGCGGCACGTCATATTTCCGGAGCATATCAGCAAAGCGATCCCCGTTTTGTATATAGAACCCTCTTTCCGGCTGATGGCTGATTTCCGTCAGAAGATTGTAGTGGCCTGCACAAATCACCCGCAGGCCTTCATCTGCAGCCTTCTTCAGCATCCGCTCCGCCCAGCCCAGCGTTTTCCCGGAGAGAAACGCCTCGTCAGGATCGGGGATCTCCGCATCCGGAAGATCGATCGAGCGGGCACCGTAACCGCCCGTATCCATCATCAGGATCATCAGCCCGTCACGGATCACGCAATAGCTCAGAGAGGCTGAATCCCGGCTGAATGCTTCGTTATAGCCAAAATCGGCAAGCATCGCAGCGAATTCCGTCTGCGTTGCAGGCGCCAGATCGTGGTTCCCTGGAAGCACGTAGATATCCATGCCGGTCTCTTCCGCCGCATGCAGCTTTTCCGCGAGAAGTTCGATCCGGTGATATTTACCGCCGTTCACAAGGTCGCCGGTCAGCAGGAGGATCTCCGCATTCTGCTGCCGGGCGTCCCATAGAAGTGCGTCCAGAAGCTCCGGGCTGTATTGGACAGCATAAACTTCTTCTCCCCGTTCCGTGTTGTCGGGATCCAGATGCAGGTCCGAAGCGACCGCAATGCGCAGGCCTTCCGGTTCCGGCAGCGGCTCTGCTTCCGGTACGACGACCGCAGCCTCCGAGCCGCACCCAGAAAGGAACAGCACAGTTGCCAACAGGACCAAAGCCCACGCTTTCCGGCCATGGATTTTCAATAAATGTGCTGTTTTCATTCTTTCTGCGGGCCTGCAAAGGTGATGCGCTGTTTTTCAACATCGACTGTTGCCGGGAGGCCGAACGGGAGAATGCAGCGCGGGGTCGCGTGCCCGATGTTGAGATTGCACACAATGGGAAGGTCCGGATCGCCGATCACTCTGACCAGTTCTTCGCGATACTCCCTCTCGTATACCAGGTCCATCGGCTTACCCACAAGGACACCGGAGATCACACCGAAGACGCCGGTTTCTTTCAGGTATTCCAGTGCCTTCCTGTATTTTTCCGGCGGCATCTTCTCCTCGCTGGATTCCAGCAGCAGGATCTTTCCCCGCCAGTCATCCAGCGGCGGGAACAGGCTGTACTTTTGGCAGAGGACTGGCATATCCGCATATCGCTCCCCGTTGAACATATCATAGATCGAATCGATGCAGCCGCCGAGGATCTCGCCGGAGAGCAACGCATTTCCCTGCAGAAGTTCAAAGCCCCGGTCCGGATGCGGGACCCGCTCGGTCCCTACCTGGTCCACGCCGTAACCTGCCCGCTCCTCATACCAGGTGTCACTGGGCGTTACTTCCCGGATGCCGCCGGTCAGGAGCAGCTCCTCCAGATACCGTTTCGTATATGGGAGCATATCTCTGCTGATCTCACAGATATCCGAAAGGAATGACTGCCCGTAGAACGTGTTCAGCCCCGCTTTATGGAGCATAAAGTGGTTGATGGTGGTGTCGGAAAAGCCGAGGAACACTTTCTGCGAGACGGAGTTCTGCAGTTCCTCATGTTCGAACAGATAAGGAAGAAGACGGTAGGTATCATCGCCGCCGATGGCACAGAGGATCATGTCGATCTCCGGGTCGCGGAAAGCCTGCAGCAGATCCTCCGCCCGTTTTTCCGGATGATCCCTGACGTACTCCAGGCCTTTCAGCGCATGCGGCATGAACCGGACATTGATACCGTACTCCTGCAGCCGCCTCAGTCCGATGTCCACTTCATGTTTCACAAAACTCTCTCCCAGCACGCCGCTGGAGAGGCTGACGATGGCAGCGCTTCTGATCATGGCGATCTCCTTTCCGGGATCCGTTTCCCGAAATGGGAAAAGACCCGTTCCCTGTAGTTTGATGCGTTATTATAACATGTGTGTGTTTTCTGTGCCAGACCCGGGAAGGAAAAAGCATTTCCCGATTCCGATTGCTTTTTTGCGCTTTTTCCGGTATCCTTATGGAAAGAGGGGGAATGCATATGTCTATTCTGGAAAACGACCGTCTGAAAGTCACCGTTTCAGACCACGGCGCCGAGCTCTGCAGTGTGGTTGACAAAGCCACTGGCTGCGAGCGTATCTGGTGCGCCGATCCCGCCGTGTGGAACCGCCACGCCCCGATCCTGTTTCCTTTCGTCGGCAAGGTGACGGAAGGCAAATACCGCGTCGGCGGGCGGGAATACCGCATGAAAACACAGCACGGCTTTGCGCGTGACATGGATTTCTGCTGTGTGGAGGAGACGGCTTCCTCCGTTACCCACTGCCTTACCTCGACCGAGGCCACCAAAGAGATCTATCCGTACGATTTCCGTCTTCAGGTGAAGCAT
>JAIKYQ010000024.1 GCA_024683035.1 Eubacterium sp. | reverse complement strand
GGATTAGTTTCAATGTCAGACTACTACGCCGAAAGGCGGGTTACTTGTTAAGTTGATTGAACCGCCGTGTACCGAACGGTACGCACGGTGGTGTGAGAGGTCGGAAATTCCTCAGTATGAGGAATTTCCTCCTACTCGATTAACCAGCCAGAAGGAGGATCAGGAACATGCCAGTCTGGATGACCGGAGTAGATCACAACAGAGCAGCTCTTGATGTCAGGGGGGAGTTTTCTTTTACAAAGAAAAGAATGGAGGAGGCTTTTGATGCGTTCCGAAACATACCGGGACTTGCCGGATGTGTGATCCTGTCGACCTGCAACAGGATGGAATGGTGGCTGAGTGTAGAAGATACTGCGCAGTTTTCACCGAAAGAAAAACTCTGTGAGTTTCTGAATCTGTGCCCGGAGGATTATGGAGAGTATCTGGTGGAACGGAAGCAGGATATGGCCGTGGAGCACCTGTTCCGGCTGGCAGCGGGTCTGGAATCCAGGATCGTGGGAGAGGATCAGATCCTGACTCAGGTTGGGGAGGCACTTCAGTTTGCGAGGGCTGCCTATGCCACGGATCATACGCTGGAGGTTTTGTTCCGGCTGGCCGTTACAGCCGGAAAACGTGTAAAAACAGAAACCAGTTTTTCTACAGCAGACCGGTCGGTCATCCATGCCGCCATTGCCATGCTGGCAGAGCAGGGGATTTCCGTTCGGGGAAAAACCTGCATGGTCATAGGAAACGGAATGATGGGAAAACTTTCGGCGCAGGCGCTGATGGAAGCCGGCGCACATGTGACCGTGACCGTACGGCAGTATACGAGCGGGCTGGTGGATATTCCAAAAGGAGCGGACAGAATCAACTATAAGGAGCGGTACGGATTTCTGCCGGGATGTGATCTGGTTGTCAGCGCCACAAACAGTCCGAATTACACCATTACCCATGCAGCGATGGAACCGCTCCGGATCGATCATCCAATCTGCCTGGTAGATCTGGCGGTGCCAAGGGATATCGAGCCGGAAACAGGGACACTTCCGGGCTTTTTGTTGTATGATATAGATGCCTTTCATATTGATCTTCAGTCTGCAAAACTGAGGGAAAACATAGCAAAAGCGGAAATGATCCTGAAGGAGGAAGAAGAACGATTCTATGCATGGTACAGAGGGCAGGATCTGTTTCCGAGGATCAACAGTCTGAAAAAGAGTGCCGGAGAGGATGTGATGCTGCGCCTGACGCCGGTATATCGGAATCTTCCGCTGCAGGAGAAAGAGAAAGAAGAGTTGAAAAGAGAGATCGAAACGGCGGCGGAGCGTATGATGAATAAACTGTTGTTCAGCATGCGGGCCAGCCTGTCAGACCACTCTTTTTTAGAGAGCATGGACGCCATGGAGGGTACATTTCGGGAAGAAAACCGGAAAAACTGACAGATATCGGAGGTAAAAAATGGAACTGACGTACAGACCGAGAAGACTCAGAACAAGCGCACAGCTGAGAAAAATGGTAAGAGAAACCAGGATGGACAAATCTTCGCTGATCTATCCGGTGTTCTTCATGGACGGAACAGACAGGGTCGAGGAGATCCCGTCGCTTCCCGGACAGTACCGATGCACGGTGGACCGGATGGAAGAAATACTGGACCCGGTTGTCGCGTCGGGAGTAGGCAGCATCCTGCTGTTTGGCATTCCGGAGGAAAAGGATGAGAAGGGCAGCCAGGCGTATGCGGAAAACGGCATTGTGCAGAGAGCGCTCAGAAAGGCAAAAGAGAAGTATCCGGAACTGTTTCTGATCGCCGATGTCTGCATGTGTGAATACACGTCGCACGGTCATTGCGGCGTGCTGTGCGGACACGATGTGGACAACGACCGGACGCTGGATCTGCTGGCCGCGACGGCGCTTTCCCAGGTCGAAGCCGGGGCGGATATGGTGGCGCCTTCCGATATGATGGACGGCCGGATCCGTGCGATCCGGGAATGCCTGGACCGGAATGGGCACAGCAGTACACCGATCATGTCCTACGCTGTCAAATTTGCATCGGCGTTTTACGGTCCGTTCCGGGAAGCGGCGGGGTCCGCTCCTTCTTTCGGCGACCGGCAGGGATATCAGATGGATTATCACAACAGGAGGGAAGCCATGAAAGAGGCCCTGCTGGATGTGGAAGAAGGCGCGGACATCCTGATGGTCAAACCGGCCATGTCGTTTCTGGATCTGGTACGGGAAATCAAAGATGCAACGGATCTTCCGATGGCCACCTACAGTGTCAGCGGGGAATATGCGATGGTGAAGGCGGCGGCAGGTAACGGATGGCTCGACGAAGACCGGATCGTTTGCGAGATGGCAGCATCGGCTTTCCGTGCCGGCGCAGATCTGTATATTACTTACTTTGCCAAAGAACTGGCAGGCTTTATGGAGGAAGGAAGGATCGGATGATGCACTCGGAAATGTTGTTTGAACGGGCCAGAAAAGTCATCCCCGGCGGCGTAAACAGTCCGGTCAGGGCTTTCGGCAGTGTCGGTATGACGCCGCGTTTTATCGAGTCTGCCAAAGGCAGCCATATCAGAGATGCGGATGGCAGGGACTATATCGACTTTGTAGGTTCCTGGGGACCGATGATCCTCGGGCATGCGCATCCGGCTGTTCTGGAGGCGGTGGAAAAGGCGGCAAAGGACGGATTGAGTTTCGGAGCGGCCACGGAGCGGGAAGTCGTGATGGCGGAGCTGCTCTGTTCTGTCGTACCCGGTCTGCAGATGATCAGGATGGTCAACTCAGGCACAGAGGCGGTGATGAGCGCGGTCCGTGCGGCACGGGGGTTCACTGGGCGCGACAAACTCATAAAGTTTGCGGGCTGTTATCACGGGCACAGCGATGCTCTGCTTGTACGGGCAGGGTCCGGTGTGATGACCCAGGGCATTCCGGACAGTGCCGGTGTGCCGGCCGGATGTACGGCGGATACGCTGACGGCTTCGTTTAATGATCTGCAGAGTGTGGAAGAACTCTTTCGTGCAAACCGGGATCAGATCGCGGCTGTGATCGTCGAGCCGGTCGGTGCCAATATGGGCGTTGTCCCCCCGGCAGAAGGCTTTCTGGCAGGACTGCGCAGACTGTGCGATGAAAACGGTGCACTGCTGATCTTCGATGAAGTCATTACAGGATTCCGTCTGTCTCTCGGCGGGGCGCAGGAGTATTATGGGATCCGCGCGGATCTGTGTACTTTCGGCAAGATCATCGGGGGCGGTATGCCGGTCGGTGCCTACGGCGGGCGGAGAGATATCATGGAAAAGATCGCTCCTCTGGGACCAGTCTATCAGGCCGGCACCCTGAGCGGGAATCCGGTTGCCATGGCAGCAGGACTGGCGCAGATCCGGATATTGAAAGAAACGCCTGATTTTTATAAAGAACTGAACGAACGGTCCGAACGATTCTTCGGGGATCTGGCAGCGATCCTGAAAGAAGGCGGCATCCGGGCGGTGCTGAATCATGTCGGTTCTCTCGGCTGTGTGTTCTTTACGGACAGAGAAGTAACGGATTATGCATCGGCGAAAGACAGCGATACGGAGCGATTCAAAGCATATTTCCGTTTCATGATCGATAACGGCATCTATATAGCGCCGTCCCAGTTTGAAGCGATGTTTCTGTCTTCGGCGCATTCCGATGAAGATCTTGCTGTCACACTGGATGCGGCAAGGAGATTTGTCTCATGAAAAAAATCATCATCGGGAGCAGGGAAAGCGCACTCGCCGTGGCGCAGAGCATGGTGGTTGTCCGCCATTTGAAAAACACGCTTCCGGATGCGGAAGTGGAGCTGCTGACGATGAAAACCAGCGGAGACCGCATTCTGGACCGGACACTGGATCAGGTCGGAGGGAAAGGACTATTTGTCAAAGAACTGGATGCAGCGCTGCGTGCCGGGCGCACGGATCTTTCCGTACACAGTCTGAAAGATGTGCCGGCAGAGGTTCCGGAAGATCTCCCGCTGGTCGGGTTTTCCAAACGGGAGGATCCCCGGGATGTTCTGGTGCTGCCGGAAGGCAGAACGGAAGTGGATCCGTCGCTTCCCATCGGCTCCGCCAGCCTTCGGAGAAGCCTGCAGCTTCAGAAACTCTTTCCGGGATACCGGATCGAGCCGGTCCGGGGGAACCTGCAGACAAGACTCCGCAAACTCGATGAAGGCGGGTACGGCGCGCTGGTGCTGGCAGCGGCCGGGCTGAAAAGGCTGGGTCTGGAGGGACGGATCAGCCGGTATTTTTCTCCGGAGGAGATGATCCCGGCAGCAGGACAGGGCATCCTGGCATTTCAGGGCCGCTCAGGTGAAGCATACGGTTTCCTGCAGGGGATCTGCGATGAGGAAGCCGCGGACTGCGCCGTCTGCGAGCGTGCATTTACCAAAGAACTCGGCGGAGGCTGTACTTCTCCGGTCTGTGCGTATGCCAGAACGGAAGGGGACCGGATCCTGCTGCGGGCGCTTTACTACAATGAGGAAACGAAAGTGTGCCTGATCGGTGAGGAAGAAGGAAGCAGGGAAAACGCATACGAACTCGGAGCAGGGCTGGCAGCCAGGCTGCGGGCAGAAGATATGGGATCGGAGAATAAGGTATGAGCGGTAAAGTCTGGCTTGTCGGAGCCGGCCCCGGAGATGCGGGCCTTCTGACCTTGCGGGGAAAGCAGGTGCTGGAACAGGCAGATGTCGTTGTATATGACGCGCTTGTCGGCGCAGGCGTACTGCAGTATATCCCGGACAGTGCCAGCGTCATTTTTGCAGGAAAACGGTCCGGAAAGCATTATCTGAAGCAGGAAGAAACCAACCGGGTCCTGCTGGAGGAAGCGCAGAAAGGAAAACGCGTCGTCCGGCTCAAAGGCGGAGATCCGTTCGTTTTCGGCAGGGGCGGGGAAGAACTGGAGCTACTGGCAGAAAACAAGATTCCGTTTGAAATAGTCCCCGGTGTAACGAGCGCATTTGCCGTTCCGGCCTATCAGGGGATCCCGGTCACGCACAGGGACTATTGTTCTTCGGTCCACATTGTGACGGGACACAGAAGAGCGGATCATACGTATGATATCGATTTTGAGGCTTTGGTCAGGAGCCGGGGAACACTGATCTTCCTGATGGGCATTGCCGCCCTGCCGGACCT
>JAIKYQ010000023.1 GCA_024683035.1 Eubacterium sp. | reverse complement strand
GGATTAGTTTCAATGTCAGACTACTACGCCGAAAGGCGGGTTACTTGTTAAGTTGATTGAACCGCCGTGTACCGAACGGTACGCACGGTGGTGTGAGAGGTCGGAAATTCCTCAGTATGAGGAATTTCCTCCTACTCGATTGTTTCGATAAAAGTGAAAACGTATACAAACAAATAAGGGTCTGTACATCAGGGGAGGAAGTGTGGTAGAATGTGTGCGTTGTGCGTATATAAAACAAAGAAAAGGAAAAGAAGGGAGTTTTTCTTATGAAAGGTAATGTACTTGTCGGTCAGTCCGGCGGCCCCACTGCGGTAATCAATTCCAGTCTTGCCGGTGTATATAAAACTGCCATGGAGCGTGGCTTCACCCGTGTCTACGGTATGCGTTACGGCATCCAGGGATTCATGCAGGAACAGTATGTCGATCTGGCAGATCATATCAAGAATGAGCTGGATCTGGAACTGCTGAAGAGAACACCGTCAGCCTATCTGGGTACCTGCCGTTACAAACTGCCGGAGATCCATGATGACAAATCCGTGTATGAGCGTATCTTTGAACTGCTGGATAAGCTGGACATTGAAGTATTCGTTTACATCGGCGGCAATGATTCCATGGATACCATCCGGAAACTTTCTGATTATGCACTGCTTACCGGTGCACGGCAGCGTTTTGTCGGCTGCCCGAAGACGATCGACAACGATCTGGCTATCACAGACCACACACCCGGTTTCGGAAGTGCAGCCAAGTATATCGCCACTTCTACCAAAGAGATCATCTGTGATGCTATGGGATTCTCTTATAATAAGAAAAATGTCACGATCATTGAGATCATGGGACGGAATGCCGGCTGGCTGACAGGCGCTTCCGCACTGGCAGCTGGTGAAGACTGTGAAGGACCGGATATGATCTATCTGCCGGAAATCTCGTTTGACGTGGATACATTTGTTGCCAAGGTGAAAGACCTTCTGGAGAAGAAGGATGTGGTTGTCGTGGCTGTTTCCGAAGGTATCCATAATGCGGAAGGCAAATATATCTGTGAGTTTACATCCGGTTCCGAGACCAAAGATGCTTTCGGTCATATCCAGATGACCGGAACAGCGTCTTATCTGGCACAGGTGGTCAGCCAGCAGCTGGGATGCAAGACCCGCGCCGTGGAACTTTCCACCCTGCAGCGTGCCGCAGCCCATATGGCAAGCCTGGTCGATGTGAACGAGGCCTTTGCCGTCGGCGGTGCCACCATCAAGGCAGCAGACGAAGGCGCTTCCGGCGTCATGGTCGTGATCGAGCGTGTATCGGATGATCCGTACCAGAGCACGACCGGCGTATATGACGTCCATCGTATCGCCAATGCGGAGAAGGTCGTTCCGAGAGACTGGATCAATAAAGAAGGAGACGGCGTGGAAGAAGAATTCCTGGATTATGTACGTCCGTTGATCCAGGGGCATCTGAATGCGATGATGGTTTCCGGTCTGCCGAGACACCTGAGCATGGATTTAAAGAATTACGCCTGGAGCAAGTAAAGATCGTTTTTGTTCAATAAGGTCATACAAGGCCATCCCATGTACGAAAGTGCAGGGATGGCTTTTTTTTAATATTCCTGTTGACATCCTACGACAGACGTAGTATATTTACTACGACAGACATAGTACGACAGATGATGTAACGACAGACGATGTAACGACAGGCGTAATTACAGAAGAAAACGGAAAGGAGGCGACGGATTTGTGACAAGCATCAGCAGTGATGTGATCCGGGGATATAACGATACCATGATCCTGTATCTGCTTTTGGACGGACCTTCCTACGGATACGAAATCTCAAAAAGGATCCGGGAAATATCGGAAGAGAAATATGTGATCAAGGAAACCACACTGTATTCTGCCTTTACGAGAATGGAAAAGAACGGATACATCCAATCGTTTTATCAGACGGCTGATAACGGAAAGCGAAGAACGTATTATCAGATCACACCGGCAGGGATCAGCTACTATCAGCAGAAATACAAGGAATGGGATCTGACGCAGGAAGTGGTACAGCATTTTATGAAGCAGATCTTGTAAGCGGGAAGCAGGAGGAAAGACATGGAAGTGATACGAAATTATCTGGAATCGATGTTTGCAAATCTCCCCAATACGGAAGAAGTACAGAGAGCAAAATCGGAACTTGGCCAGATGATGGAAGATAAATATACGGAATTGATCGGGGAAGGGCATACGGATAATGAAGCCGTCGGCATCGTGATCTCGGACTTCGGCAATCTGGATGAACTGGCCGATACACTGGGGATTCGCGGCGCCATGCAGGAACGGCCGCAGATCCAGGGCAGGCTCCTTTCCAGTGAGGAAGTCAGGGATTATGTAAAAGATGACGAACGGACAACTTTTTCAAACAGTATCGGCGTCATGCTCTGCATTTTCCTGCCGATCCCCTTCATCGCGGCAGAATGTGCCGTGGAAGGATTCGGTCTGGGAGAGCGCGGCCCGTTAGCCCTGGCCATCATACTGTTCTTTGTGATGCTGGCGGCTGCGATTGCTCTGTTCGTCCTGAACGGGTTCAAGATGGAAAAGTGGAAATACCTGAAAAGGGAGCCGGTCTGTATTGATTATGCAACGACAGAGTATCTGCAGACGCAGTACGACGCAGACCGAAGCGGACATGCCGTTATGAAAGTGATCGGGATCCTGCTCTGCGTATTCTGCTTTGTGCCGGTCGCTGTGATCGGTTCTCTGACGGACAATGATGTTCCGGCCATGTTTGGTGTGATCGTTCTCTTCCTTTGTGTCGGGATCGGGGTGATGATGCTGATCAATGCCGGCGCCAAAGAGGACGCCTATAAAACACTGCTGCAGCTGAACAGCGCTTCTACCGTCAGCGGGAATTATGTGCGCTCGCAGACAGAGATCCGCTATACCAATGAGACTGTAGAAAAAGTCATGGAGGTATACAATCCCATCATCCTGTGTGTATACCTGTGCTGGAGTTTTCTGACCTTTGACTGGCATATAACCTGGATCATCTGGCCGATCGCAGCAGTCGTACGTCATTTGATCAACAGCATCTGGGGTGAAAAAGGAGGACAGAATCGATGAATAAGAATAAAATCATGGCGATCCTGATCGCCGTAACGGCAGCATGCATGATCATCGGCAGCCTGCATCATATGCTCGGAGCCTTTCGAATCCATACCCATGCCGAGGCAGGGGCTCCGGTCGAGATCGTAGAGGAGCAGACAGACGAAAACGAAGCGGAAACCGACAAGGCATCTGTAAAAGAGGAAACAGATACTGCAGAAAAACCCTCTGAAAAAGAAACGGATGCGGTGGAAGAAAAAGAGGCTTCGACGAATAAGACCACCGATCTGAAAAAAGTCCATGCAGATATCGACATAGCTGATCTGACGATCCAGGAGGGAGAGGAACTCCATGTTGATTTTCAGGGAGAACAGGACTTTGAACCAGAAGTAACGCAGAAAAACGGTGTTTTGACGATCACCCAGCGCGTGGAATCCAGATGGTTTAACATTTTCAAGAATAATAAGAAGAACATCAAGATCACCGTTACCATACCGGAAGGAACCGAACTGGAAGAACTGAAAACCGAACTGGATCTGGGGGATACCAGACTGGAGAACCTGAAGATCAGTCATTGCAGCGTCAGTACCAATCTGGGAGATGCTAAATGTGAAGACTGCTCGTTTGCCGATATCCGGATTGTCTCTGCGATGGGAGACGTCCATATGAATGACTGCGTCTTTGAGGAGCTGGAAGTACAGCAGGATCTGGGTGATGTGGATATTTCCACACCGCAGGATCTCTCGCATGCGGATCTGGTCCTGGAAACAGACCTGGGAGATGTCAGCGTCAACGGCCAGGATCAAAAGAGCAAGTACAGCCAAAGCGGGGATGGCGAGATCCGGGTGGTCGTGGAAAATGATATGGGAGACATTGATCTGGATTATGCCGCGTAAAGCTGTTTGTATCCTCTGCCCGGCAAGCGAAATCCGAACAGAAACAGTGTAAACGGAAAAACAGATGCAGATCAGAAAAAAAACAGCTGAAAATCGGGAAAAAACAGCTGTAATTCAAGGAAAACCCTCTTGTAACAGAGGGTTTTCCTATGCTATACTACTTAGGCTGTGAAAAAACACGCATGGTGATTTCAGGGGACGGTCCCACTGGGTTCTCCGGAAGAAGAGCCGTGCGGAAGAAAAACCAAAAGGAGAATTGAGTATGAGCATTATTTCCATGAAGCAGCTTCTCGAAGCCGGTGTTCATTTCGGACACCTCACCAGACGCTGGAACCCCAAGATGGCTCCCTATATTTATACGGAGCGCAACGGTATCTACATCATCGACCTGCAGAAATCGGTCGGTATGGTGGATGATGCCTACAAGGCCGTGGCAGACATCGTTGCCGAAGGCGGCACGATCCTGTTTGTCGGAACGAAGAAACAGGCACAGGATACCATCAAGGCAGAAGCAGAGCGCTGCGGCGAGTTCTATGTGAACGAGCGCTGGCTCGGCGGCATGCTGACAAACTTCAAGACCATCCAGAGCCGGATCGGCCGTCTGAAACAGATCGAGAGAATGGAAGAGGACGGCACCTTTGATGTACTTCCCAAGAAGGAAGTCATTGGCCTTCGGAAAGAGCTGGAGAAACTGCAGAAGAACCTGGGCGGAATCAAAGAGATGAAGCGCCTGCCGGATGCGATTTTTGTCGTCGATCCGAAGAAGGAACGTATCTGCGTGCAGGAAGCTCATGCACTGGGTATTCCGCTGATCGGTATCTGTGATACGAACTGTGATCCGGAAGAGCTGGATTACGTGATCCCGGGCAACGATGACGCGATCCGTGCCGTCAAACTGCTGGTCTCCACCATGGCCAATGCCGTGATCGAAGCCAAACAGGGCGCCGCACAGGAAACCGGTGATGACGAAGCGGCAGAAGCAGCGGCGGAAGCAGCTCTGGCCGGAGAGGAGGAATAATATGGCAATTACAGCAGCACAGGTTAAAGAATTACGTGAGATTACCGGCGCCGGCATGATGGACTGCAAAAAGGCCCTCGGCGAGACAGACGGCGATCTGGAAAAGGCCATTGAGTATCTGCGTGAGAACGGCAAAGCAGCGGCTCAGAAAAAAGCCGGCCGTATCGCTGCAGAAGGCATTGTCATGCTGAAGGTGGCGGACGATGAGAAGAAAGCCGTTGCCGTAGAAGTGAATTCCGAGACAGACTTTGTTGCGAAGAACGAGAAGTTCCGCACTTATGTGGCGCAGGTCTGCGAACAGGCACTGGAAACAGAAGCGTCCGATATCGATGCGTTCCTTGCGGAGCCGTGGAAGTTCGAAGAAGGCAAGACCGTAAAAGATGCGCTGGATTCCGAGATTGCGATCATCGGTGAAAAC
Organism: Eubacterium sp.; assembly: GCA_024683035.1. GTDB lineage: Bacteria > Bacillota > Clostridia > Lachnospirales > Lachnospiraceae > Bilifractor. The sequence continues at coordinate 13,098 of JAIKYQ010000023.1, read as the reverse complement.
ATGCATATCCGCCGGTTTGCACAGGCTGCCGAAGAGAACGGATTCATTGCCGCGTATACACATATGGACGGCAAGATCGGTGTGCTGGTCGATGTAGAGACAGACGTGATCAACGATGCAGTCAAAGAGATGGCCAAGAATATCGCCATGCAGGCGGCCGCCATGCGTCCGACCTACTGCCACAGCAGCGAGATCCCGGGAGATTTCATCGAGAAAGAAACAGAGATCCTGCGTGCCACGATCATGAACGATCCGGTCGAATCCAAAAAGCCGGAGAAGGTCATCGAGGGTATGGTCAAAGGACGTATCAACAAAGAGCTCAAAGAGATCGTTCTGATGGACCAGGTCTATGTCAGAGCCGAAGACGGCAAACAGACCGTTCAGAAATACATCGATGAGGTGGCAAAAGCCAACAATGCGAAGGTCAATGTGAAGTCCTTTGTCCGTTTTGAAACCGGCGAAGGTCTGGAAAAGAAAAACGAAGACTTTGCGGCTGAAGTGGCAGCACAGGCAGCCAGATAAGCGTAGCAGACACAGAACAGAAGGGATGAGGCCGACAAGCCTCATCTCTTTTTTTGCGGGCAGGCAGTGTGGATCAAACAATACTAATAAGATACAGAGTATATTGTGTGAAATAAATGTCAAGTGTAAAGGAATCGTGACAAATTAATATCAATTAAAGAAATAATTGGTTTCAACTTGAAAATTGATTGACAATTCATTATACTAAAGTGCGTATATGAACCTATCATGGGAGTAGTCTAGACTTTCCCATGCAGGTACCGCAGAACTGCGGCTCCAGGCGTTCTCAACACGCCAAAACAAAACGGAGAAAGGAGAAGAGGGAACTTATGGAATTACAGATTCAGGATTTGGTTTCATCCATCCGGAAAGAGGGTATCGATGCGGCCAACTCGGAAGCGTCCTCTATTATCGCGGAAGCTAAGAAAAAAGCCGAAACGATCGTAGCGGATGCCAAAGCGGAAGCGGCGCGCACGAAGGAATCTTCCGAAAAAGAAATCGAGATTCTCAGAGAAAGCGCGATCGTCAGTGCCGAACAGGCCAAGCGGGACGCGATGCTGGCTTTCAAGTCGGAAGTACAGGCTGCCTTTGAGAAGCTCTTGTCTTCGAAGATTCAGAAATCGCTTGGCGGCGAAGCGCTGGGCAAGCTGATCCGCGCCGCTGTGGAGGGCGAAGATGTTTCCGCCTACACAGCCGAGGTCGGCGAGGTCACGGATTCTCTTAAGGCAGAGCTTGCTGACGAGATTAAAGCCGGTCTTACGATCCGGCCGACCAAAGGCATACAGGCCGGTTTCAAGCTGGCTGCGAACGACGGATCCGGTTATTTCGACTGCTCAGACGAAGAGATCATGCAGATGCTGATGCCGCATTTCCGGAACCTCGATTTCTAGGAGGAGGTGCAGATGGCTTCTTACTATTATCTGATAGCAAGCCTGCCTACACTCAATTCCGATGATGACATGCCGATGACCTATGAAGAGTTCCTGCAGAACTGCCAGGGCAATGTCAGTGAAGAAACCTACAAGAGGCTGGAATCACTGACACTCTCTTCGTCGGAGGGACCGCTTCTGAAAGAATGGGCCGCCACCTACGGCATGCTGATCAAGGAACTGAATTCACAAAGAAGCATGGCACTCGGGAAGCCGTATCCTTCCGGATTCGATAAAGACGGTACGAATACCCAGATGGTGACGGCGGCGCTGTCCGCGAAAACACCGCTGGAGTCGGAACAGATCCTTCTCGATTATGAATTTGAGCTTCTGGATACGTTGGTAGGTCTGCATCAATTTGATGATTACGTATTGTTCGGATACGCCTTGAAACTGAAACTGCTGGAGCGCAGGAGCTGCTTTGAAAAAGAAAAAGGACAGGCGGAATTCCAGCATCTGTTCGATCAGGTCCAACAGCGCGTGTACAGCTTATAATGGGAGAGAATCAATGGAAATATTAACAGGACAGGTAACCGGAGTAAACGGAAACATGACCAATGTCAGTTTCGAAGGCTCCGTTCGTAAGAATGAGGTTGCTTATGTCATTGTCGGAGACAAACGTCTGAAAGGCGAGGTCATCCGGGTCAACAACGGCGTAGCCAGCCTTCAGATTTACGAGATGTCAGAAGGGATCAAGGTCGGCGATCCTGTGGAATTCACAGGGGAACTGATGAGCGTGGAGCTTGGACCGGGACTTCTGACACAGGTTTATGACGGCCTCCAGAACCCGCTGCCGGATCTGGCAGAAAAATGCGGCTTTTTCCTGGAGAGAGGTGTCTATTTAAATCCGATCCCGGATCGGGACTGGGATTTCACCCCTGCTGTGGCAGTCGGCGATACAGTGGTGGCCGGCGATATGATCGGCAGCGTTCCCGAGGGGATTTTTACACATCGGATCATGGTGCCGTTTACCACCAGAGGTGAATGGACCGTGAAGTCCATCAACGAAAAAGGATCTTATAATGTCCGGTCTACGATCTGCGTGATCGAGAACGACAAAGGCGAAGAAAAAGAACTCAGCATGGTCTTTTCCCAGCCGATCAAGAAACCGGTAAAATGCTATGACGAGAGACTGCGTCCGGACGAACCGCTGGTGACACAGATCCGCTGTATCGATGCGTTCCTTCCGGTAGCCAAGGGCGGTACGTTCTGCGTACCGGGACCGTTCGGCGCCGGCAAGACGGTTCTGCAGCATCTGGAAGCCAAGAACTCGGAAGCAGACGTGGTTATCGTGGCGGCCTGCGGCGAGCGTGCCGGTGAGGTTGTGGAAGTGCTGACCGAGTTCCCGGAACTGGAAGACCCGAAGACGGGCCGTTCCCTGATGGAACGTACGATCATCATCTGCAATACGTCTTCCATGCCGGTTGCCGCCCGTGAAGCTTCCTGCTACACGGCTGTGACACTGGCCGAGTATTACCGGCAGATGGGACTGGACGTCCTGCTTCTTGCCGACTCTACCAGCCGCTGGGCACAGGCCATGCGTGAAATGTCCGGAAGACTGGAAGAGATCCCGGGTGAAGAAGCGTTCCCGGCTTATCTGGAGTCGACCATCGCGGCCTTCTATGAGCGTGCCGGAAAAGTCCGTCTGAAAGACGGAACAACCGCTTCCATCACGATCGGCGGAACGGTTTCCCCGGCCGGCGGTAACTTTGAAGAGCCGGTGACCCAGGCAACGCTGAAGGTTGTCGGTGCTTTCCACGGACTTTCCAGAGAGCGTTCCGATGCCCGTAAGTATCCGGCTATCCATCCGATGGATTCCTGGTCCCAGTACGAAGGCGTTGTCGACAGAGAGCGCGTCGAAGAGGCACGGGCGATCCTGATCCGGAGCAATGAAGTCAACCAGATGATGAAGGTTGTCGGTGAGGAAGGTACTTCGGCCGAGGACTACATCATTTATCAGAAAGGGGAACTTCTGGATGCCGTCTATCTGCAGCAGAACTCCTTTGACCCGATCGACGCGGTCTGCCCGCCGGCAAGACAGCGGATCGAATTCGACAGACTTTATGACGCCTTGATGAAGACATACGGCATAGAAGACAAGAAAGAGATCCGTGGCTTCTTCAACCAGCTCAGACAGGAATTCCTGGACTGGCACGCCACCTACTTCGAAACTCCGGAGTTCGAAGCGCAGGAGAAGAAGATCACAGACTTTTACATGGCGAAGGCCGTGGACTAGGAGGGCTCTATGCAGAAAGTATATACAAAAATCGAATCCATTGTCGGTAACGTGGTTACCGTCCGGGCGGAAGGGATCCGGAACGGCGACCTGGCATTAGTGGGCGACAGCTATGCCAGCGTTATCAAACTGGATAAAGATCTTGTTTCCCTTCAGGTCTTTGCAGGGGCGCAGGGTGTCAGCACCACGGATCCTGTCCGTTTCCTGGGAAGACCGATGATGGTTTCCTTCTCGGAAAACCTGCTGGGCCGTATTTTCGACGGCACGGGCGTTCCGAGGGACCACGGTCCGGCGCTGACGGAAAATATGATCCCGATCGGCGGCCCGTCTTTTAACCCGGCAAAACGTACCCTGCCGAACAAAATGATCCGTACCAACATCCCGATGATCGACGTGTTCAATACACTGGTGGAAAGCCAGAAACTGCCGATCTTCTCGATCTCCGGCGAGCCGTATAACGAGCTGCTGGCCCGTATTGCGATGCAGGCGGAAGTCGATGTCATCGTGCTGGGCGGTATGGGACTGAAGTACGATGCGTACCTGGCTTTTAAGGATACGCTGGAAAAAGGCGGCGCCATGAGTCATACGGTCATGTTCATCCATACGGCGGCAGACCCGATCGTGGAATGTACACTGGTGCCGGATATGTCTCTGGCTGTTGCCGAGCAGTTCGCCCTGGAAGGCAAGCGGGTGCTTGTCCTTCTGACAGACATGACGAACTTTGCCGATGCACAGAAAGAGATGGCGATCACGATGGAGCAGGTTCCGTCCAACCGTGGTTACCCGGGTGATCTGTACAGCTGCCTGGCTTCCCGGTATGAAAAGGCCGTGGATATCTCAGGCGCCGGTTCCATTACCATCCTGGGTGTCACGACGATGCCGGGTGACGATGTTACCCATCCGGTTCCCGATAATACCGGTTATATTACAGAAGGCCAGTATTATCTGAAGGGCGGACACATCGAGCCGTTCGGTTCCCTTTCCCGTCTGAAACAGAACGTCAATGACAAGACGAGGGATGACCACCGGGCACTGATGGACGGTATGATCAAGATCTACGCACAGTATAAGGAAAGCCTGGAGAAAAAATCGATGGGCTTCCTGATGACAGAATGGGATGAAAAGCTGCTGAAGTACGGCGAGCTTTTCGAGTCCAAACTGATGGATCTGAGCGTTAATATTCCGCTGGAGAATGCTCTCGATCTCGGCTGGGAGATTCTGGCGGAATGCTTCGAACCGAATGAAACCGGTCTGAAGACAAATCTGATCAAGGAGAGATGGCCGAATAAAGAAGCGATAAGCTAAAAGGAGCAGTCCATGGCGATAAAACTAACGAAAAACGAGCAGAAGGTGCAGAAGGACAACCTGAAGCAGTTCCAGCGTTATCTCCCGACTCTCCAGCTGAAGAAACAGCAGCTGCAATCGGTCATTATGAAAGAGAATCAGGAACTGGAGCAGAAGGAAGCCGAACGCGCCGCCATGGTCGGAAATCTGGATGAATGGATCGCGGTATTTGCCGAAAACACGATCTTTGAAGATTCCAAAAAACTCGACCAGCTGGTGCAGCCGGATACGGTTGTCTGCACAACGGAAAATATCGCCGGTGTCCGTGTCCCCCTGTTTGAGGAGCTGACATTCAAGGACATATCCTATGATGTCGATGACTATCCTCTGTGGGTGGATACAGCGGTGATAAAGCTGCGTGAGATCGCACGCCTGGATGCTTTGGTTTCCACGATGAAGAAGAGGGTCGAATGCCTCGAGAGAGAGCTGAGGTCCACTTCCCAGCGTGTAAACCTGTTTGAAAAGGTAAAGATTCCGGAAGCAAAGGAGAATATCCGTGTGATCGGAGTTTACCTGGGAGACCAGCAGACAGCTGCGGTGGTACGCGGTAAGATTTCCAAGAAAAAATTAACGGGGGCGGGAACATGATAGAAAAAATGAAAATGGTTCATGTCGTGTCTTCAGCCTCCCATAAACAGGAGATGCTGGAGGGACTCAGGAACCTGGGGATCCTTCATCTGGCTGAGAAGAAAAGCGCAAGCCGTGAGACCAGCGAACGGTTTACGTCTCTTTCCAGAACCTCCATGGCGCTTACGGACTACATAACAGACAAAAAGGCCAGCGCCCCGGTCCTTTCGGACGAGGAATTTGAAGAAATGTACAACGGCGTTCTTGCCGCGCTCGAGAGAAAAACAGCTCTGACGCAGGCAAAAGGAGCGGCGGTTTCCGAAATCGAAAGAATACAGGAATGGGGTGAATTCTCGCCGGAAGAGTTAAAACAACTGAATAAGGAAGGCTTCGATCTTCATTTTTACCGTCTGGGTAAAAATGAGTATCAGGCTGCGGTGAGCGATGAGAACGTAAAACTGATCCGTCTGGCTTCGGTGGACAAAATGGACACGGTCGCTGTCCTGGGAAAACTGCCTGCCACGATCAGCGCAACGGAGTTTAATCTTCCCGAAAAGAGTCTCAGTGAGCTGCAGGAAGAGATCAAAGCCTGCGACAAGGGCGTGGAGGAATGCGAAGAGGTTCTGAAAAAAGCCTCTGTCTACACCTCCAGCTTTGAGGCGCAGATGCTGAAGGCGCAGAATGCGGAAAACTTCTCCGCAGCCAGTGCCACAGCCGAAAACGATGAGGATTTCGTCTGGCTTTCCGGCTACATTCCGGAAGCGGATTTGGACAAATTCAAAGCTGCGGCAGCAGAAAACCAGTGGGCATGGGCCGTGGAGGATGTGGCCGATGACGATGAACAGATACCCACGAAGGTCCGGTACAACAAAATATCCGGGCTGATCAAGCCGGTATTTGACATTCTCGGCATCCTTCCGGGGTACAGGGAGCAGGATATTTCTCTGTTCTTCTTCCTGTTCTTTACCCTGTTCTTTGCGATGATCATCGGTGACGCCGGATACGGATGCCTGATCCTGATCGGAACGATCGCACTCCGGGTCAAGATGAAAAAGATGAACAACGTGATCTTTCTGTTGTTTGTCCTTTCCATTGCCACGATCATCTGGGGAGCGGTCACCGGCACCTGGTTCGGTATGGAAAAGGCGATGCAGGTTCCATTCCTGAAAGCCATGGTGATCCCGGGATTCGCAAACTATCCGGAATACTTTAATGTGACGGCAACGGCGCAGCAGAACAACATCATGAAGTTCTCCTTCACGATCGGCGCGATCCAGATGGCCCTCGGGTCACTGCTTGCCATCAAGAAGAAACTGGCCAATAAAGATCTGAGCTGGGTATCGGATCTGGGATGGGTCATTGCGATCATCTCGATGTATCTGCTGGCCCTGTATCTGGTCATCGGTGAGAAAATCCCGATCATGCCGGTATTCGGCGGTGTCGGTGTTGCCTTTATCCTGGTAGTGGTGTTTGGCGGTATGTCGCCGGACAAGACCTTTGCACAGGGTCTGAAGTCCGGTGTTGCGGATGCCTTCACCGTATTCCTGAACACGATCAGCTGTTTCGGTAATGTCATGAGTTATATCCGGCTGTTTGCCGTCGGCATGGCAGGACTTGCGATCTCACAGAGCTTCAACGGGATCGCGGCAGGGTTTAAGGGACCGCTGGTCATCATGGGGATCGTGGTTGTCATCATCGGCCACGCACTAAACATTATAATGTGCTTCCTTTCCGTCGTCGTTCACGGCGTCCGACTGAATGTGCTGGAGTTTTCCGGACAGGTTGGCCTGGAGTGGACAGGAATCGCTTATGAACCTTTTAAAGAAAACGAGAAAATCCAGAAATAGTATATTAGAAAAGGAGATTTATTATGGATATCGGATTTGTTGGTATGGCTGCTGCTCTCGGATTATCAGCTGCTGGTTCGGCTTTTGGCGCAGGCTTTGCCGGAATGTCCTCTGTCGGCGCATGGAAGAAATGCTATGCAAGCGGAAAACCGGCTCCCTTCATCATGATCGCGTTCTCGGGCGCACCGCTGACACAGACTATTTACGGTTTCCTGCTTATGAACTTTATCCGCACTTCAGGCTGTGATCCGCTCATGGCTCTGGGCATCGGCCTTTTCTGCGGTCTGGCGATCGGCCTCTCCGCCCTGTTCCAGGGAAAATGTGCGGCTGCCGCGGCTGACGCTCTGGGTGCTACCGGAAAGGGTACGGCAAACTACTTCATCGTCATCGGTATCGTAGAAACGGTGGCTCTGTTCACACTGGTCTTCGGACTGCTGCTGCTGAACAGCTAAGCATTCCGCTTTTTGGAAATGCAAGGATCAAAAGGACTGCTTCGGCGGTCCTTTTGTTTTTTTTGAAAAACATAAGGCTGTGCGGGAATCCATAATTGTAAAAATTTATAAAAGGTTTATAATAATGATAAATATGAAAAACTGTCTGATTTTGTATGTAACTATGGAAAGGAGAAGGAGGATAGGAGATGGCATTGTACACCTTTAAGGGCGGCGTGCATCCCCATGACGGCAAAGAGTTTTCCAAAGATATGCCGATCATGGATCTGAAGCCCGGAAAAGAACTTGTCTATCTGCTGTCACAGCATATCGGAGCACCCGCCAAGCCCTGCGTGGCCAAAGGGGATCGTGTGCTGGCCGGACAGAAGATCGCCGAAGCCGGCGGTTTTGTTTCCGCGCCGATCCACGCGTCAGTCTCCGGTACGGTGAAGGCAATCGAAAAACGAAAGAATGCAGTGGGAGATTATGTGGACGCGATCGTCGTCACGAACGACGAAGCTTACGAACAGGTGCCGGAAGAGGCGCCCCTCTCCCTGGATGATCTGGACCGTGATACGATCCTGGCCCGCATCAGGGAGGCCGGTGTAGTCGGTATGGGCGGTGCCGGATTCCCGACGCATGTCAAGCTTTCCCCGAAGGCTCCGGAAAAGATTGAATATGTGCTGGTAAACGGAGCGGAATGCGAACCGTATCTGACATCCGATTACCGCTGCATGCTGGAGTACCCGGAACAGATCGTGGAAGGGCTGAAATGCATCCTCAAGCTGTTCGACAATGCAGAAGGCGTGATCTGTATCGAAAACAACAAACCGGAAGCCATCAAGGTCATGGAAGAAGCGGTCAAAGGGGAAAAGCGCATCCGGGTAGCCGTGATGATGACAAAGTATCCGGAAGGGGCAGAGCGGTGCATGATCGATGCGATCACTGGCCGCAAAGTCAATTCCAAAATGCTGCCGGCAGATGTCGGCTGCGTAGTGGACAACATCGATACGGTCATCGCTATTCAGGAAGCGGTTATCCAGGGCAAGCCGCTGACCAGGCGGATCTTTACGATCACCGGCGACGCGGTGAAGAATCCGCGCAACTACGCCGTTCCGGTAGGTATGTCCTATCAGGAGATCATCGACGATGCCGGCGGTTTCAAATCACAGCCGGAAAAACTGATCTCCGGCGGCCCCATGATGGGATTTGCGCTGTATGACCTGGATATTCCCGTAACAAAGACATCCGGCGCCATCACCTGTTTCCTGAAGGATGTGGTCTCGGAAGCAAAGGAAACGCCCTGCATCAACTGCGGACGCTGCGTGCGCGGATGCCCTGCCCGCCTGATGCCGTTCAAGCTCTGCGATTACGCCGAACACGGCGACATGGAGAAATTTGATGAGGCGTACGGACTGGAGTGCGTGGAGTGCGGTTCCTGCAGTTTCTCCTGCCCGGCCAAACGTCCGCTTGCAGCCAATATCAAAGCCATGCGCCGCACGCTGATGGCCAGTAAGAGAAAGTAAGGGGGAGGATAGAACATGAATGAAAAATATCAGGTTTCTGTCTCGCCTCATGTAAGAGACAGTATCACGACACAGAAGATCATGCTGCTGGTCATCCTGGCGCTGCTCCCTGCCTGTATCTTCGGTGTCTTCAATTTCGGCCTGCATGCCCTGCTGATCCTGGTGATCACACCGGCAGCAGCAGTTGCCGCCGAATATGTCTATGAAAAACTGCTGCATAAGCCGATCACGACAAACGACCTGAGTGCGGTTGTGACCGGCCTGCTGCTCGGCATGAACATGCCGCCGGAAATTGCCTGGTGGATCCCGGTCATCGGCTCCGTGTTTGCTATTATCGTGATCAAGCAGCTGTACGGCGGCCTGGGCCAGAACTTCATGAACCCGGCACTCGGTGCCCGCTGTTTCCTGCTGATCTCCTTCTCGGGACAGATGACAACGTATGCTTCCACGCACGGTTTCATCCCTACCGTATGGGATGTGGCGGCCACGACAGACGCCCTTTCCGGTGCGACCCCGCTGGCGTATCTGAAGCTGGGAGAGCATTTTGACCTTGGCGCGCTGTTCATCGGAAATGTAGGCGGTGTCATCGGTGAAACCTCGGCGCTGCTCCTCATTCTGGGCGGCCTGTTCCTGGTCTGGAAGAAGATCATCCAGATCCGTATCCCGGCCGTCTATCTTGGCTCTTTTGCCATTCTGACACTGATCACGGCAGCCATCCGCGGATACAGCAATCCGTTCGTCTTCATGCTGGAAGAGCTCTGTGCCGGCGGTATCATGCTCGGCGCCTGGTTTATGGCAACCGACTATGTGACCTGTCCGGTCACGGATAAGGCGCAGTATATATACGCCGTGCTGCTGGGACTTCTGACCTGGGTCTTCCGCCTGATCGGAAAATCCGCAGAGGGTGTTTCCTATGCCATTATCTTTATGAACTGCCTGGTGCCGCTGATCGAGAATTATACAAAACCGCTGGCATTCGGTATTCAGAAAGAAAAAAAGAAAAAAGACAAGGAGGAGGCAAAGGCATGAAAAAACAAACGTCTTTGGGTCATGATATTGTAGTCATTACCGTCATTACCCTGATCGCCGGCCTTCTTCTCGGAGTGGTCCATTCCATCACGGCCGGTCCGATCGCCGAACAGGAAGAAAAGACCCGGATCGAAACGCAGAAAGCGGTTTTCCAGGCGGCGGAATCCTTTGAGGCGGTTGAAGGGATCAAGGAAGATGAAGCACTGATCCAGGCTGTGGCAGATGCCGGCCTTACCAAGACGGTCGTCGATGCCGTCGACATTGCCTATGATGCAGCCGGCGAACCGCTCGGCTATGTGGTGACCAGCCTGAATAAAGAGGGCTACGGCGGCGAGGTCAAGATCATGACCGGTATCGATACGACCGGCGAAGAACTCAAAGTCAACAGCATCGCATTCCTGACACTGGCGGAGACAGCCGGAATGGGTATGAAAGCTGACCTGCCGGATTTCAAGGATCAGTTTATCGATCTGGTTCCGGGAGATGATATGGTCGCCTATACAAAAACCGGTAAAAGCGCTCCGAACGAGATCGATGCGATCAGCGGCTCCACCGTCACGACAAATGCTGTAACGAAAGCGACAAATGCGGCACTGGTCGCAGTACGTTATCTGGAAGGAGGTGCATCATGAAAAAAGATTCACCTATTGAACGGATATGGAACGGTATTTATAAAGAGAACCCGACGTTCTGCCTGATCCTGGGTATGTGTCCGACGCTGGCTACGACCACGTCGGCGATCAATGGCCTGGGCATGGGCATGTCCACACTGATCGTGCTTTGTCTCGCTGAGCTGATCATTGCGCTGATCCGGAATGTCATTCCCAACCGGATGCGTATGCCGGGCTATATCGTCGTCATCGCCTCGTTTGTTACGATGATCGACTTCCTGATGGCCGGCTTTACACCGGGACTGTATAAGTCTCTTGGCATTTACATCCCGCTGATCGTGGTTAACTGTATCATCATGGGCCGTGCAGAAGCATACGCCGGCAAAATGAAACCGGTCTCCGCGTTCTTCGACGGTATCGGCATGGGCCTTGGCTTTACACTTGCCCTGTTCCTGCTCGGGTCGGTCCGTGAGATCATCGGTGCCGGTACCTGGCTGGGCATGAAGATCACGCCGGCTTCGTACGTTCCGATCAACATCTTCGTGCTGGCTCCGGGTGCATTCCTGGTCCTGGCCTGGCTGGTTGCCATCATGAACCGGCTGAAGATCGGGGCAGGCAGAAGACCGGAAGTGGATCCGACGCGTGGTCCTGTCTGCGGCGACTGCATGCACTGCATGAAGTACGGCACCAGCGTGTGCAGCGGCAGAACAGAAGCGGAGATCAAAGCGAAAGCGGAGGCGGAAGCCAAAGCCAAAGCAGAAGCAGAAGCCAAAGCCAAGGCGATTGCAGAAGCCAAAGCCAAAGCGGCTGCGGCAGCCAAAGCAAAAGCGGAAGCAGCGGCTATGGAGAAGACCCCCGTACCCACAGCAGAAAATATGAAGGAGGAGGTATAAGTTATGGAAATAGTAATGATAGCGATTACCGCCTGCCTGATCAACAATGTTGTTTTGAGCCAGTTCCTCGGTATCTGTCCGTTCCTGGGTGTTTCCCAGAAATCGGATTCGGCTTCCGGCATGGGCATGGCTGTTACCTTCGTCCTTACGCTGGCCAGCCTGGTCTGCGGGATCGTCTATAAGTTCCTGCTGATCCCGTGCCATGTGGAATACCTGAAGACGATTGCATTCATCCTGATCGTGGCGACGCTGGTTCAGTTCGTAGAAATGTTCACCAAGAAATTCATGCCGGCGCTGTATGAGTCACTGGGCATTTATCTGCCGCTGATCACGACGAACTGTGCCGTCCTGGGTGTGGCTCTTCTGAACGTACAGAATGAGTACGGCATCCTGACAGGTACGATCCATGGCCTGGCAACGGCACTTGGTTTCTGGCTGTCGATCGTCATCCTGGCGTTTATCCGGGAAAAAATGGTCTATAACAATATCCCGAAGCCTTTCCAGGGTTTCCCGATCGTTATGACGACAGCTGCATTGATGTCGATCGCGTTCTTCGGATTCGCGGGTCTGAAATAAGGGAGGGGATGAAGTATGACACAAGACATTCTGTTCGCTACCCTGATGATCGGCGGCATCGGCCTGGTTGTCGGTATCTTCCTGGGTATAGCCAGTAAAGTGTTCTTTGTACCTGTAGACGAAAAAGAAGCAGCCATCAACGAAGTCCTTCCCGGTGCCAACTGCGGCGGCTGCGGCTATTCAGGCTGCGGAGCGCTGGCAGCTGCGATCGCGAAAGGCGAAGCTGCGGTCAATGCCTGTGTGGTCGGCCAGCAGCCGGTAGCAGACCAGATCGCAGAGATCATGGGAACCAACGCCGGCGCGGCTGAAAAAATGGTGGCGTTCGTGCGCTGTACCGGTGACTGCGATAAAACGACAGAGAACTATGATTACAGCGGAACGCAGAGCTGCCTGATGGCCAAATTTGCTCCGACCGGCGGGCCGAAGTCCTGCCGTTTCGGATGTACCGGTTTCGGTGACTGCACGAAAGCCTGCACCTTTGATGCAATCCATATTGTCGACGGCATTGCCGTCGTAGACAAGGAAAAATGTGTGGACTGCAAAGCCTGTATGAAAGCCTGTCCGAAGGGTCTGATCATCGAGGTGCC
>JAIKYQ010000213.1 GCA_024683035.1 Eubacterium sp. | reverse complement strand
TGCTTGATTCCAAACGATCCAAATAAACATTGGATATATACAGCAACAGTTTAACCATTCTATTTTTAAAGGAGGATAGTATGAAAAAAGTTATTGCGTTTTTGTTGACAGCCTGCATGCTGATGGCAACAGCTACCGTTGCTTTTGCCGGAGACGACTTCGATTATGACAACTATTACAGAGCCAGAGATCCCAAGAACGGCGAAAACTATGTCATTGGTTACACCTACTACTGGAGCACAGAGTTCATCACTCTGATGAACGAAGGTGTTGCGGCAGAAGCCGAGAAACAGGGCGTTGAAGTTCTGTATCTGGATGCGCAGAATGATACCGCGCAGCAGCTGTCCCAGGTCGACTCCCTGATCGCTCAGGACGTAGATGCGATCCTCGTGGCCAACGTCGACGCAGATGCTATCGTACCTGCATGGGAAGCCGCAAAAGAAGCGGATATCCCGATGTTCTTCGTCAACATGGAGATCAACACAGAAGATCCGCACTACTATGCTGGCCCGGACGATGTCCTTGCCGGATATATGGAAGCTTCTGCCGGTATCGAAAAAGTCGGCAAAGAAGATGGTGTTGTCTGCATCCTTGACGGCCCGATCGGCCAGGTCCCGATGCTTGAGCGTCAGGCCGGTAACTACAAAGCTCTGGAAGAGAATCCGGGCTGGGAGCTGAGAGCTGAGCAGACCGCTAACTGGGAGAGAGACCAGGCTCAGGCTGTTGTTGAGAACTGGCTGGAAGCTTATGATGACATCGACCTGATCATCGGACAGAACGACGCTATGGGCCTTGGTGCTATCCTGGCGATCGAGGCGAAAGGCCTTGTTCCGAACGAGGACATCGTTGTTGTTGGTGTTGACGCTATCGAAGACGCCTGCATCGCTGTCAAAGAAGGCAAACAGCTCTGCACCGTTTATCAGGATGCCGGCCTGGAAGGCCAGCTGGGTATCCAGATCTGTGTTGACACTCTGAAAGGCAATCCGCCGGCAGAATACAGCAACCGTATCAACATGACCAACTGGTTCCAGGACAATGTTGACGAGCTGCTGACCACCCTGTATGCAAAAGACTGATCAACAAAAGGTGCATTATAGGAATACAAAAAACTGATATACAGGATTTGTATTAAGTAGCCCCATTGTAGCCGTTAAAAACAAAAAGAGGGGGAGCGGTTTTTAACAGCTCCCCCGTTCTTCATGAAACAAACAATTCTACATAACTAACATAATACAGAAAGGAGCACAATTGATATGGAAGGTACAATGAAAGTTGCCGTCATGAAAGGCATTCGCAAAATGGAGTTTGAGCAGTGGCCGATCCCCCAGATCAAAGACGACGAAGTGCTTGTAAAGATCAATCATGTCGGTGTCTGCGGTTCTGACCTCCATTTCTTTGAAGCCGGCCGTATCGGCAACTGGATTGTGGACAGCGATCTGGTTCTCGGACATGAGTCCGGCGGCACTGTTGTGGAAGTAGGCAGCAAAGTAGAACATCTGAAGGTCGGCGACCGTGTTGCTCTGGAACCGGGCGTGTTCTGCGGCGAGTGCGAAATGTGCAAAAAGGGTTATTACAACCTTTGCGAGAAGATGGACTTCATGGCGGTTCCTCATGAGCGGAGCGGCGTGTTCCTGGAGTACTATGCACATCCGGCAAAAATGTGCTTCAAGCTTCCGGATAATGTAGATACGATGGAAGGCGGACTGATGGAGCCGCTGAGTGTCGGTCTGCATGCGGTTTCCCTTTCCGGGATCAAGATGGGCCAGAGTGCGGCAGTTCTTGGCTGCGGCTGCATCGGCCTGGTAACGATCATGTCTCTGAAAGCCGCCGGCGTGGATGAGATCTATGCTTTCGACGTGCTGGATAAGAGAATGGAAAAAGCAAAAGAAGTTGGTGCTTATAAGGTCATCGATGCCCGCAAGACCGATACGGTGGAATTCCTGAAAGCTCTGCCGGGCGGCGGCGTAGATCATGCATACGAGACAGCCGGCACAGCGTTCACCACACTGCAGACCGGCAAGGTCCTGAAGAAGGGCGGACATGTCACACTGGTCGGCATGACACCGGAAGCAGAACTTACCTATGATATCGGCAGCCTGAGCGCAGTGGAAGGCGTACTGCACACCGTATATCGTTATCGCAATCTGTATCCGACAGCGATCAAACTGGTCAGCCAGGGCAAGATCCCGCTGAAATCCATTGTCTCTCACGTGTATAAATTTGATGACATTATCGAAGGCGTGAATTATAATATTGATAACAAGGCAGATGTAATTAAAGCCGTTATCGAGATGTAATGAATACGGTGCCAAAAGTCTGTCACCCCGGAATGCCTGCATTCCGGGGGTGACAGGCTTTATGGCGCCAAAGCTCCTTCGGATGGGTTACTTGCCTTCAGAACCGCGCCGCAGCAGCAGCTGCCGGCAGAGAACAGCACAGTATCGGAGAGAGAAAATGAGTACAATAGAAAATTATGTAGCATCAGAAATTGCCAAAGTGATTTGTGAGCAGCTGACGGGCAATCCGTCGGGAATGCAGACAGGTTCTGCACCGTTTCCGCAGCCGACAGGGGCAGGCACAGAAATGGCGAAACGTGTGGATTATACTCTGCTGAAAGCAGATGCTACGGAGGAACAGATCGCGGAACTCTGTGAAGAAGCGGTCGCGTACGGATTCCCCACGGTTTGTGTAAACTCTGCATTTGTAGCTGAAGCGGCGCGGCTGCTGGCAAACAGTCCTGTCCGTGTGTCCAGTGTGATCGGCTTCCCGTTGGGAGCGGCCGGCACACAGGCAAAAGTTGCCGAAGCACAGGAAGCGGTCCGGAATGGGGCGGCTGAAGTGGAAATGGTAGCACACGTCGGCATGATCAAATCGAAAAACTGGCGGTATTTCAAACAGGATGTAGAAGAAGTAAAGCGTGCCGTGCAGGGACAGGCAAAAGTGCATGTCATTCTGGAAACCTCTTTGCTGAATGACACGGAAAAGTTCAAAGCCTGTCTGATCTGCCGGCTGGTCGGAGTGGATGCGGTCAAAACTTCCACCGGTTTTTCCAGCACCGGGGCAACTACGTCAGATATTCATCTGATGCGGGAAGCGGCAGGTGATGCGATGCAGATCATTGCATCGGGCGGAATCCGGACAAAAGAGGAGGCGGAGCAGCTTCTGAAAGCCGGAGCGGACCGTATCGGAACCGGCAACGGCATTGCGGTGGCGACGGGAGTCTCACCGGCGCAGGATTCCGGCGGACATGTTTGTGTGGGATGCGGAAACTGCAAGTTACCGGCCGGCTGCCCGACAGGCAGAGTGGATATCATCGTGGCTAATGATTATTGATGCACAGGACAAGATCGGAATTTAAGTGAGGGAAGGAAGCGGCAATGATAGTCAATCTTAAAGAAATCCTGGAAATTGGGGAACGTCAGTTTATGGCAGTCGGTGCCTTTAATACTCCTCATATGGAAAGCCTGCGGGCAACGATCGATGCGGCGGAACAGCTCAATCTGCCGGTGATCGTTCAGTTTGCGCAGGTACACGAATCCTGGACACCGCTGGAATACATGGCACCGATCATGATCAAGGCAGCAGCGGAAGCCAGCGTACCGGTATGTGTGCATCTGGATCACGGTGAGACTCTCGAGTACATCCAGAAAGCGCTGGACCTGGGATTTACATCGATCATGTATGACGGTTCGGTACTTCCTTTTGAGGAAAACATTGCCAATACCAAAAAGGCAGTGGAGATGGCAGCCATGCGCGGCGCTTCCGTAGAAGCGGAGCTGGGCTCCATGGGTAAAAGGGAGTCCGGGAGCGGCGATGCCGATCCGCAGGATAACGCGCAGAAGGTATATACGGATCCGAGTCAGGCACGGCAGTTCGTTGAAGAAACAGGGATCACAGCTCTGGCCTGCTCTTTCGGAACGACACACGGTCTGTACAAATCCGCACCGCAGCTGAATTTTGACATCGTCCGTGAAGTGCGCCGGCTGGCAAACAATATTCCGGTCGTCATGCACGGCGGTTCCGGCGTGAGCTTTGAGGACTATCGGAAAGCCGTCGCTGCCGGTGTCAGAAAGATCAACTATTTCACTTATATGGATAAAGCAGGCGGTACGGCCATGGCCGGATACCTGGAGTCACTGAAAACAGATGACCCGATATTCTTTACGCCGATTTCTCTGGCCGGCCTGGATGCCATGAAAGAGAATGTGTCAGCGGCCATGAAGGTCTTTGCGCTGCAGGGATAAAGAATAAGAACAGGAAAGAAAAGAAGTAATTTTCAGAAGGCTGAATATGCAGAAAATTATCAATGATAAAGATAAAGTTGTAGACGAGAGTTTTGAGGGACTGCTGCTCTGCTACGAGAAATACTGGAAGAGACATCCTGAGGTAAAAGGAATCATTTCCCGTACACGCAGGAAAGACAAAGTTGCTCTGGTTATCGGCGGCGGAAGCGGACATGAACCGATTTATTCCTGCCTTGTGGGAAAAGGACTCGCGGATGCGGCGGTCTGCGGCAACATTTTCGCGTCTCCTGATCCGAACTCAGTCTATCAGACAGCCAAAGCCGTTGATGCAGGCAAAGGTATCCTTTTCATTTACGGAAACTATGCCGGTGACAATCTGAACTTCGACATGGGTGAAGAATTCCTGCAGGCGGACGGCATTAAGACAGAGCACGTACGCGGCATGGATGATGTGGTTTCCCAGCCGCCGGAGCGCAAAGAAGAGCGCCGCGGTATAGCCGGTGCACTGTATATGGTCAAGATCGCCGGCGCTGTCTGCGATGCCGGACTTTCTCTGGAAGATGCGAAAGCGGTCATGGAGAAGACCCGTGACAGCATCCGTTCGGTTGGTGTCGCTACTTCCGGTGCCCAGCTGCCCGGTGCCGACAAACCGATCTTTGAACTGCCGGAAGGCATGATCGAGTATGGCATGGGCGTGCATGGTGAGCGCGGTGTCAAGCGCGTGCCCATGGAGCCGGCAGACACACTGGTGGACAACATGATGCAGTCGATCTTCGACGACGGCGATTATAAAGAAGGCGACGAAGTCTGCGTCTATATCAATGCTTTCGGTTCGACCTCGATCACAGAGATGTCGATCGCGTATCGCAGAGTACGTCAGATCCTTGCAGAAAAAGGAATCAAGGTATACGACAGCGATATCAACAACTATTTCCGTACACAGGAAATGGGCGGCTTCTCCATCACCCTGTTCACACTGGATGATGAGCTGAAGAAATACTATGATATGCCCTGCTGGTGCCCGTATTTCAGCAAAGGCTCCGTCAGCGCAGACGATGCGGCGGTAGAAGATGATGAAGAGATCGTTCCGGAACCGGAATTTGATGATTCCGATGTCGAGGACGCACCGGTTGTCCGGAGCAAAGAGGGCGTTCTGGAAAGCCTGAGTGTCGAAGACACCAAGAACATGCTCCTGGCCGTTGCAAATAAGATCATCAGCAACGTCGATTATCTGACAGAGATCGACAGCCAGACCGGTGACGGCGATCACGGATTCGGTATGGCCGGCGGCATGCAGAAAGCGAAAAAGCGTCTGCTGAAGATGGAAGATCTGGATAACGCCTATGCCCTGTTCGGAGCGGCCGGCAAAGCCATGCTGCTTTCTATGGGCGGCGCCTCCGGTGTTATCTTCGGAAGCATGTTCATGTCCGGACAGGATTTCGATCCGAAGAAGGAGCTGTCTGCTGAAGATCTGGCTGAAATTGAAGCCAAAGCGCTGGCGACGATCCAGGAACGCGGCGGTGCACAGGTCGGTGACAAGACCATGGTCGATGCCCTGGCACCGGCAGTTGATGCGATGAAGGCCAATGCAGGCAAAGGACTGCTGGAAATGCTCAAAGCAGCGGAAGCAGCAGCCAAAGAGGGCGTGGAAAACTCCAAGAACTGCATTGCGAAATTCGGAAGATCCCGTTCTTTGGGAGAGCGTGCACTGGGTTATCAGGATGCTGGTGCCACCTCCGTGTCGCTGATCTTTGAAGCTATGAGAGAGTTTGTGGAAGGCTGAATCCTGAAACAGTAAAATCAGATTGATCAATGAAAAGAGGTTGTCGTATCTGTCGTATCTTAATCAGATGTTCAGCGGATATGGCAGCCTCGTATGTATTATAAAAGGAGGACAGCATGAAAATAGCAGTAGGATGTGATCCCAATGCCCAGTAGGCCAAAGAAGAAATCATCGCGTATATCCAGAAGAATAATCTGGGTGAAGTGACGGATTTCGGCAGTGAAGACCCGATCTATGCACGTGTGGCTGTGACCGTTGCAGAAGCGGTTTCCCGGGGAGAGTATGACCGGGGGATCCTGATCTGCGGAACCGGACTCGGTATGTCGCTGGCAGCCAACAAGGTAAAAGGCGCGTATGCGGCGCTGCTTTCCGATGTCTATTCCGCCAAGCGGGCCAGACTCAGCAATGATGCCAATATCGCCTGCCTCGGTGCGTTTACGATCGGCAATAAACTGAGAGAGGAACTGGTCGATGCGTTCCTGACCAATGAATTTGTACCGGGATGCTCGTCACAGCC
>JAIKYQ010000128.1 GCA_024683035.1 Eubacterium sp. | reverse complement strand
AGCTGTTCCGGATCATAATATGCTTCCAGCTTCTCTCCGCAGCTCACCATTCTCTGTACATGCGGTTCTGCTTCCTGCGAATCCGGCACCTTGCACACATACCGCTGCCCGCTTTTTTCCTCTTGCAGCAGCAGTGTATGCAGCGAAAACCGAGGAGCCCGTTCATTATCGTATTTACAATACAACACTCTATCCACGATCTGCCTCCTGCGTAACTTGTATTGTACCATTGTTCCTATACAGAATGCAAATAAGGCTGCCGTACGATGATTCCCGTACGGCAGCCCTTCTTCTCAGACTACACAAACTCTTTTCGGACTCCGTTTTCCGTTCGTGTCCGTTCGTTTCCGGATGCGCGCTTTCAGACCTGCGGCAGTTTGGAGAGTCCGATCGCCAGCTCTTCGTCTGTCGGAATATAGTCTTCC
The DNA here is from genome assembly GCA_024683035.1 of Eubacterium sp. GTDB lineage: Bacteria > Bacillota > Clostridia > Lachnospirales > Lachnospiraceae > Bilifractor. The sequence continues at coordinate 1,766 of JAIKYQ010000128.1, read as the reverse complement.
ATCAGACCGTCGTGGAATTTCTCATAGGCGACCATATCGAAGTAGCCGGTCCCGGTCAGTCCGAACAGGATCGTCTTCTCTTCGCCGGTCTCCTTACACTTCAGAGCCTCGTCGATCGCCACGCGGATGGCATGAGAGCTCTCCGGTGCCGGCAGGATGCCTTCGCAGCGGGCAAATGCTTCGGCCGCCTGGAACACATCGGTCTGCTTCACGCTGACAGCACTCATCAGGCCGTCATCGTACAGCTGGGACAGGACCGGGCTCATGCCGTGGTACCTCAGGCCGCCGGCGTGATTCGGGGCCGGAATGAAATCCGAACCCAGCGTATACATCTTGGCCAGCGGACAGACCATGCCGGTATCGCAGAAATCATAGGCAAATTTACCTCTGGTGAAGCTCGGGCAGGAAGCCGGCTCCACGGCGATGATCTCGTAATCCGCTTCGCCGCGCAGCTTCTGTCCCATAAACGGTGCGATCAGGCCGCCCAGATTGGAGCCGCCGCCGGCACAGCCGATGATCGTATCGAACTTGATCCCATACTTGTCGGCTGCCGCCTTGGCCTCCAGGCCGATCACGGACTGATGCAGCAAGACCTGATTCAGCACGCTGCCCAGTACATACCGGTATCCTTCAGACGTAACGGCTTTTTCGACGGCTTCGGAAATGGCGCAGCCCAGGCTGCCGCCTGTTCCCGGATGGGCTTCCAGGATCTTTCTGCCGATCTCGGTCTCCATGGACGGGGACGGGGTGACGGAAGCGCCGTAGGTCCGCATCACTTCACGGCGGAACGGCTTCTGCTCATAGGAAACCTTGACCATATAGACCTTGCAGTCCAGGCCCAGATACGCACAGGCCATGGAAAGGGCGGTGCCCCACTGGCCGGCTCCGGTCTCTGTTGTCACACCCTTCAGACCCTGCTTCTTGGCATAATAGGCCTGCGCGATCGCAGAATTCAGCTTATGGCTGCCGGAAGTATTGTTGCCTTCGAATTTGTAATAGATCTTCGCCGGAGTCTGCAGCTTTTCTTCCAGACAATACGCGCGTACCAGCGGAGACGGACGATACATTTTATAGAATGACCGGATCTCTTCGGGGATCGGGACAAAAGCCGTATCATTATCCAGTTCCTGTGCTACCAGGTCGGCGCAGAAGACACCGCTCAGTTCTTCAGCTGTCATCGGCTCATGGGTGCCAGGATTCAGCATCGGCGCGGGCTTGTTCTTCATATCCGCCCGCATATTATACCAATTCTGCGGCATCTCCGACTCTTCCAGATAAATTTTGTACGGAATCTTTTTTTCTGTTGCCATGTTCTTTCTCCTTTCGTTGCTGTGGCACGTAAATAATGCTGCCGGGACAAAATAAAAGTCCCGTCCCGCTGTCTGCTGGGACAGGACTGAATATCCTGCGGTGCCACCCGGCTTGGTGTGTTCCACACCCACTCACGCATACTGACATATGCCGGCGTTTGATCACGGAGCGCCTTCTCCGTCTTCCATACTTGGCTGTCCGCCTTTCTGGTCGCCCTCGGAAGTCCATTCAGTCCGGTATTTTCCGCTGCGATCTCACCATCCGCAGCTCTCTCCTGGAAAAGGGAGCGAACCTACTTACTCTTCTTCAACGGTTTAGCACAGTGTAGCACTGATGTGTACAAAAATCAAGTGTTATTTTCGATCTTTTTACCGGATCAGGGAACCGACCGTACAGAAATGGCAGATCCCTCTGTCCTTCAGCCGCAGATACCGCGGCCGGGAATTCCAGCCGTC
>JAIKYQ010000125.1 GCA_024683035.1 Eubacterium sp. | reverse complement strand
AAACTGGTGAAGTGGATCCAGAAAGACAAGGCAGAGGGCATCAGTGCATACTTTGATGAGGTACAGGTGATCCGCGAGGAAGATCCGATGACTCCGGAGCAGGTGGAGAGCTATCAGAAATATATGCCGGAACAGCTCTGGCGGGATGATCTGACCTGGACCCAGGCTCTTGCATGGACCAAAAATGCTGTTGCGCCGCTGCGTGATCACTATCCCTGGCTGATCGATTATTCAGGTTTTAACGGAGCCTGGGTCAACCGCTGGAGGTATATCATCGATCTGGATACTAATGAGTTTATCGTTGTCCTTGCCGGCATGGAAATGCTCTGCCAGCCGGACGATACCTATTCATCGGAGTTTTCCTGGCCCGGTAAGGTTGCGCACACGGAAGTCGGAAGATTTCCGCTGGATGCGATCCCCGAGGACTGGATCAAACAGTGCCGGGACTATTTCAGCTCACTGCTGATCATAGCTGTAGACTACAGAAGAAACAGTGAGGCGATGCATTCCGAGAAGATCCAGCAGGCAGGAGAAGGCCATGGCGGCTATAATCCTTATGACACCGACTGGGAAAACATCCGATACTTTTACGGACAGAACCACTATAATGAGCTTGTTTCCGATATGGATTGACCGCCTGGCTGGTTCTCCAGAAGCTTTCGGATAAGCCGGATGAATTCCGCGGCTGTTTCACTCAGGCCGCGGTCTTTTTCTGTTATATACCCCAGTACCATCGTGGATTCGGTGCCGGCAACTTCGATCGTTTTATAGTGATACAGCCGGCTGCTTTCAGAAGCATCAGGGTAAACGAGGTTGATGCCGAAATCGGCAAGTTCCGTTTCTTCCAACAGATAGGATACCATCATGTTGCAGTTGGTGAAGACATCCGTCTGCAGCGCGTCTGATGCAGCTATGCCGATGTTGTTTCTGGAAAAGTCGTTTTCAGAAAAGTAATCCTGGATCCCCCGGACAAAGTGCAGACCGGCAAGTTCCGAATAGGGGATCCTGGACCGGTGATACAGAGGCGACTTTGGTCCGACAGTAATACAGGCGCGTGCTGTTCCGAGTTCGAAAAACTCGAGTTTTTTCTGTGCCAGAATATTGAGGAGCGCCTGCTTGTATTTGCGTGATATATAAATGATCCCAAGTTCGGAAATGTCGTTTTCCACATTGCCGGCGACTTCTTCGACATTGCCCTGACGGTGTTCGATTCGAAGCTCCGGATGTGCTTTGTAAAGCTGAACGAGAAGTCGCGCGAGAGTAGTGCTCTGATAGGTTGAGACATTAAAAGCTCCGGAAATACTCTCCGTGCAGACCTGAGTGATCATTTCCGCGTCTTTTATGATACTGACCGCGTAATCATAGATCGACTTTCCGTAACCATTGAGCCGCAGCCCTCTTGTTGTCCTTTCAAAAAGAGGATGCCCGAGTTCGGATTCAAGGGAGTGAATGACCTTGCTGACGTTAGGCTGTGATGTATAGAGCTGTGCGGCTGCTTTTCCCAGGCTGCCGCATTTGCTGACTGTAACGAAGTATTCAAGCTGTTGAAGTTTCATAATGTTTATTCCTCTGGTATGATGATCATAAAGGATCCGGATGAAGCTTACGGATATCATGACACGGAGTACGGATATGGAAAAGATAACGGAGAGTCTTTGCAGACTGATCAATTACAACACGACGACGGATGACGGAAGCACCGAAGAATGCGCGGCTTACATTGCCGGACGGCTTCAAAGTGCAGGCATCCGCACGAGAGTATTCGGACCCGGCCATCAGGTGTACGCAGAGATCTTAGGAAGAAGCAAAGATACGATACTGCTTCATGCGCATATGGACACAGCATCCTATAAAAGGGAAGATAACTGGCATGTGCCGCCGGAAAGGGCTTCCATCCGAAAAGGCTGCATCTGCGGCCGGGGCGCGCTCGACTGCAAAGGCCAGATCGCAGTGTGGATGCGTCTGATGGAAGATGCGGCAGCAGCATGCAGCAGCGGGATGCTCCCCGGCCTTTCACTTGCGATCCTGATTACAGACCGTGAAGAAGGCGGCGGAGAGGACGGACTTGCCGTACTGATGCGAGAGTGTCCCGAACTTTTTGAGAGCATCCGGCTGGTTATCGGCGAAGGAGGCGGTTTTCCGTTTCCTTACCGGAATGAAACGTACTACACACTCCAGACCGGAGAACTGGAAACAGACAGAATGTCCGACGGCGAGGGATGGGACCGGAAGCCTCTCGAAGGTGTTTTGCAAAAGGGCATCGAGCGGGGATACTATTCAGAAATTGTGCTCGACTATGCAAAAGACTGGCCGGAAATCACCGGACGAAAACTGGACCTTTGTATTCCTGCAGAACATCTGGACCGGTTTCTTCAGCATGCGCCTGTCTCGACGATCGTTAAAAACTATGGGGATGTCTTTCAAACAGCATTGCAGTCAGCAGTGCCGGGGGCAAGGCTTATGCCTTGGATCACTCCCGGTTACAGCGACAACCGCTGGTTCAGGAAACTGGGGATACCGACCGCAGGTTTCTTTCCATTGGATGAAAGAAATGCTGTTTCTGGCATACACGGTGCCGACGAGTATATCAGCAGAAAATCGCTGCAGCTCGCATATGACGTTATGACGGATGTGCTGCACAGGCTTCTGTCGTATGATCGTGCTTCTTCTTTTTCCTGAGATCAGGATGGGTGTAACGTTTACGGCCATGGGTCGTGGCTCCGTATTCGACAGCGCCGCAGCGGATACAGGTCATACAGTGCTGACATGTACTTGTGTTCCATGAAGGATATCCGTCACGCATCGTAATGGCTCCGACCGGGCAGCGTGCTGCACAGGTGCCGCAGCCGATGCAGGTATCATCTATCCAGAACTTGTGTGTTTTAACGGCTTCTTTGTAAATGGGAGCCATCTCTTCGGCGATCCGGCGATGTTCATCAGAGAGTTCTGTCGAATTTGCGTGCCTTGCGGTGATCTCGGAGCGGATCTTTAATAATATCTGCTCGGCATCATCTAGTATCCGGTTCTGCTCTTCATCCGATACGATCTCATACATGACCACGTAGTTGGGCACCATGCGTACAGCCCATGCAGAGCTGAGCTTCAGCCCGCTTTCGCTAAGCAGGCTGCGCAGCATCTCTTCGCAAAGGAAAGAAAAGCTGCCGCAGGTGAACACCCCGTAGATATAGGCAGGGATGCTGCTAAACCGCACTTTGCGGACAAATTCCTGTACGATCAGCGGCAGAGCTCCGAAGTATACAGGACAGACAAATCCGAGAGGCTCATTTTCCTGAATGCCGAACTCAAACTGATCCTGACGGAAACAATCAGTTATATTAATGATCTGTTCGCTTTCGCCGGCAAGGGAAAGCGCTGCATGACGGGAATTGCCGGTACCGGAAAAATAGAATATCATGGGTCACCTTCCTTTATAGACTGGGGTTGTATGCGTTCCGAGAGGAACGCTTTTTTATTGGCTTACAGTTCAAGCATACGTCTACGGGCTTGGGTTGGTCAATGCTTACAAAGCAGACGGACGGTTAAAAACAGAAGAAAAACAATTGAACGTATGTGCAATTGTTGAAAATATATTGACATCGATCAGAGCAGAAGAGTATAGTTAAAATACAGATACCCGTATGGGTATAAAAAGACTTGGAAAGAATTAAACCGGGCAGCAGTGAACATATGCAGATTCCGGCAGAGAGAATGACTATGAAAGAAATGATGCATAAGATCGAAGAACTTATGGAGATCGGGGGCACTAAGAAAGACATTGCGTTTCTGGTGATTTCCGCCGCAGCGCTGATTCTGAATCTGACAGGCAATAACCTCGGACTACCGTTCAATATCTGCTGGATCGCCATTATCCTGTGCGGTGTTCCGATCATCATGGAAGCGGTGATCGGTCTGGTAACGGAATTCGACATTACCGCCGATGTTCTGGTATCTCTGGCGCTGATCGCTTCTGTCTGCATAGGTGAGCATTTTGCAGCAGGTGAAGTAGCAGTCATCATGCAATTGGGCGGACTGCTTGAGGATCTGACTGTTGCTAAAGCAAGAGCGGGTATCGAAAAACTGGTCAAGCTGACTCCTAAGACGGCGAGAGTGATCACAGGTGAAAATGAGACGATCATACCTGCGGAAAATGTGAAATGCGGCGACATCCTGCGCGTGCTGCCGGGTGAGTCGGTCCCTGTTGACGGCGTTATAACAAAGGGACAGACTTCGATCAACCAGGCAGTTATGACAGGAGAATCTCTTCCGGTAGACAAGACAGTGGGAGATGAGGTATCTTCCGGTACCGTCAACCAGTTCGGCGCATTTGAAATGCAGGCTTCGAGAGTCGGTGAGGACAGCTCCATTCAACGAATGATCCGTCTGGTACAGTCAGCGGATGCAGGTAAGGCAAAGATCGTCAATCTGGCGGACCGCTGGGCTGTGTGGATCGTCATCATTGCTCTTTCGGCAGCTGCATTGACCTGGCTCATTACCGGCGAGATCATCCGTGCCGTGACAATCCTTGTTGTATTCTGTCCGTGCTCGCTGGTGCTGGCGACACCGACTGCGATCATGGCCGGAATCGGAAATGTGGCAAGACACGGATTTCTTGTGCGCGAAGGTGATGCGCTGGAACGTTTGTCTTCCGTAAAAAAGATCACCTTTGATAAGACCGGTACACTGACGAACGGCGTTCCGGTCGTGACAAAATACAGATCCCTGGTGCCTGAACTGACAGATGAAGAACTCTGGCAGCTGACGGCATCCGTAGAGGCTCTCTCCGAGCATCCTCTGGGTAAATCGATCGCTGCAGGCTACAGAGAAAAAGGGGGCAGCCTGCTTCACGTTGACGATTTCAATATGGTTACAGGGCGCGGCGTGACTGCGCATGTAAACGGAAAGGCTGTCATAGCCGGGAACTCCAAAATGCTGAGGGATAACGGCGTTCCCTTGCCGCAAAAACTGATCGATGAAGTATCTCCCTTCTTCGAC
>JAIKYQ010000100.1 GCA_024683035.1 Eubacterium sp. | reverse complement strand
ATCGCGACGATTGCGTATATGCTGCCGAGCTTCAGACCGCTGATCAGCATGGTGAGAAAATAAGACAGACTCATATGTCACCTCCGAGATACGCATCCTTCACACGTTCATCATGGATCAGATCCGAGCTTCTGCCTTCCAGTGTGATGTTCCCGGTCTCCATGATGTAGGCCCGGTCCGCCAGTTCGAGCGCTTCATAGGCATTCTGCTCCACGATAAAGACGGTGATATTTTCATCTTTCAGAGAACGCAGAACCCTGAAGACCTCCTGCGTCATGATGGGTGACAGGCCCATGGAAGGCTCATCCAGAAGCAGCATTTTGGGAGAGCTCATCAGCGCCCGTCCGATCGCCAGCATCTGCTGTTCACCGCCGGACAGCGTGCCTGCCGACTGTCTGGCACGTTCTTTCAGTATGGGAAACAGCGAAAGAACACGCTCGCGGTTCCGCTCCACATCCGCCTTATCCCGATTGACAAAAGCACCCATACGCAGGTTTTCTTCCACGGTCAGACGGGTAAAGATCTGCCTTCCTTCCGGAACCTGGACCAGCCCCATTTCTACGATCCTGTCCGGGCTGATGCCGGTAATATTCTTATCGTCAAATGTTATGGTTCCCGAAGCACAGCGAAGAAGTCCCGAGACAGCATTCAAAGTAGAACTTTTCCCGGCTCCGTTGGCACCGATCAGCGCCACTGTTTCGCCGGCACCGATCTCGAGGGAAATCTCTTTGACCGCAGTGATCCCACCGTATTTTACAACAAGATCTTTTATCTTAAGCATCCGTCTGCCTCCCCAGATAGGCTGCGATCACCTTGGGATCGCTCCGGATCTCCTCCGGTGTACCGCTGGCGATGATCTCGCCGGAAGCCATGACATAAATATACTCACACAGGTTCATAATTACCTTCATATCATGCTCGATCAGCAAAACGGTCAGCCCGAATTCCTTCTGTACTTTCCGGATCGTTTTGACAAGTTCCGCACTTTCCTGCGGATTCATGCCGGCAGCCGGTTCATCCAGAAGGATCAGTTTGGGATCTGCCGCCAGGATACGGGCAATCTCAAGACGCCGCTGACTCCCGTAGGGAAGGGAACCGGCTCTGGCGGATGCATACGAATCGATCTCCATGACTTCCAGCATATGCAGCGCCTTCTCATGGTATTTCTCTTCACTTTCGGAAAACCGTTTCGTATGGATCAGTCCGTCCATAAAGCTGTACTGCCGGTGCATCTGCGCGCCGATGATCGTATTCTCCAGTGCTGTCATTTTGCCGAAAAGACGCAGATTTTGATAGGTGCGAAGGATCCCGCTCTTTGCGACCCGGTCCGGCTTCCAGCCCGCGATATCCTCACCCTGGTAAATGATCCGTCCTTTCGTCAGCGGCAGAACACCGGAAAGCATATTGATCACAGTCGTTTTTCCGGCGCCGTTCGTGCCGATCAGCCCATATATTCTGCCCTCTTCCAACTGCGCCGAAAAATCCTTTACAGCCTGCAGGCCCTTAAAAGACTTTCCACAGTTCCTGGCTTCTAATAGCAATGCCACTTCTTGCAGCCCCCTGTCATTTGATAAATAACAAAAAAGAGAAATGTTGATTCCGACAGGAATCTACATCCCCCCTTGAATGTCTGCCGCCATAAACACTGCACACTTTCATGCGCTGACAGTTTAAAATCCTGCAATGAAAATTATAATCGATTGCTTTGTATTTGTAAATTATTTTATTTCCTGATCCCTAACTTTCCGTACTGTCTTCCCCCTTCAGATGAACAGCCAGATACGCATGTCCGACGGCAGGAAGAAAGTGTTCAAGTACATCCGCGGTCTTCATTTTCAAACTGGATGTGCACACACAGGGATGACACCCGATATACTCTTCCTTCAGCAGGTCCTCATCGATCAGGAGCTGAACCTGCCTGTTTCTGTCGTTGATCAGCCCCATAACGCTGACTGCGCCCGGCTCAATGTCCAGATACTGCAGCATATCCTCAGGACCCGCGAACGACAGTCTCGCAGAATGGATCTGTTTCGTCAATTCTTTCGTTTTGAATTTCTTGTCTCCCGGCATCAGCAGCAGATAAAAATTTGTCTTCTGCCGGTTGCAGAGAAACAGGTTTTTGCACATCACCACACCCAGAACCGTATCAATTTCGCTGCAGGCCTCCATGGTAGTAGCCGGCTCATGATCCGTACGTACATAGGCAATACCCAGTTCATCCAGAAAATCATATGTACGGATTTCACGTTCCAGCCGCCCTTCTGCTGTTTTCGGTCTGCCATTATACTGCTGCATGGTATTCTTCATTCATCTGCTCCTGATTTATAAAGATTCGTTTCAGGAAAAAACTCCGCTGTCATGCAGCAGAGTCTTTATAGCCATTAAAGTGTTTTAGGGCAAAGAAAAAAGCGCGAGACGGGATTCGAACCCGCGACCCCAACCTTGGCAAGGTTGTACTCCACCCCTGAGCCACTCGCGCATGCCGATCAAATCGACAATGGTTACTATACACTATCCCTTTTTCTTTGTCAAGGGAAAAAACACCGCACAAAATTCCTGCCCTAAAACGCTATATGCATCAGTTCGATCAGCAGTCCCCAGAACACGCCGCATAGATACAGAATGCCGACAATCTGCAGATTCTTTCTGACATGGCGGTGCGTACGAAACAACACCAGGAGTCCCACTCCGGCACTCACCAGCAGACCGGCCATCATCTGTCCGGCGCCCAGGATCCCCTTGAGATATAATTCCGTGATCATAACAGAAGCGGCACAGTTCGGTATGAGACCTACCAGGCCGGACAGCAGCACGCCGACGACCGGCCGATTCATCAGGACGCCGCCGAGTGCTTCTTCCCCGAAAATACCGATCAGCAAACCTATTATAAGAGAGATCACAAAAATGAACAAAGCAATCTGCAAGGTATGACGCAGGGCTGACATCGCTATGTTTCCTTCTTCGCAATGGCAGTGATCCTGTTCACACAGATCGTGTATATGCCGTTCCTCCTGTGCTGTATTTTTCTTCCTGTGACGAAGACGATTCAGTGCATCAACCGCAAATCCAGTAAAGACGGCAAACAGCACTTTTGTCAGCAGGATCCTGCCAATCGTGGCGGCAGGAACGGTTTCCGAAATAAAAATCGGGAGCATTTCGTCGGAAGTCGATAGGAAAATTGCCAGAAGTGTTCCTAAAGTTACCACACCTCCGGCATATAAACTGGATGCAGCGGCAGAAAAGCCGCACTGCGGAAGAATGCCGGCCACCCCTCCCACCAGAGGTCCCAGACGTCCGGTCCGCCGAACCAGCTCGATGGTATGTTCCTGGGCTTTTTCCTCCAGATACTCCATCAGAAGATATGTCAGAAACAGAAATGGCAGCAGTTTTACGGTATCCAGCGCCGCTTCTTTCAGAACATCAATGAACAATTCCATGCCTATGGCTCCCCCCGAAGCCGGATCCCTCTACCCTGCAGATGCTTCCTGTTTTCTTCCGCCGAATCAAAAATCCGGGGTGCCAATAAGATTATACGGTGTGATCTGATATACATAAAAATTCAGCCAGTTCAGATACAGGTTCTGTGAGGTACTTCTCCATACCAGTAATGGCTTGTTTTCCGGATCATCCTCCGGATAATAATTGACAGGCACTTCAATAGGCAGCCCTTTGTCTCTGTCTCTGCGGTATTCGGTATCCAGTGTCATGCGGTCATATTCCGGATGCCCCTGCACAAATACCTTCCGTCCTTCATCCGCCATGCCAAGGAAAAACCCTGCCTGCTCCGACTCAGCCAGGACCAGGATCTTCCCGCTTTTTCGTATCTCATCCAACGGTGTTTCCGTATGTCTGGAATGAGGGGCCAGGAACACATCGTCAAAACCGCGTACCAGCGGTATTTTCCGGTTGCTTACCTCATGCCGGAACAATCCGAATACTTTTTCCGGCAGCGGCTTCTTATCGATTCCGTAATAATGATACATAGCTGCCTGGGCGCCCCAGCACTGAAACATGGTAGATGTGACATTCTTCTCGGCCCAGTCCATGATCACGGTCAGTTCATCCCAGTAATCCACTTCTTCAAAAGGAATGGCTTCCACTGGTGCTCCCGTGATGATCATACCGTCATATTTATTGCCTTTTACTTCATCGAATCCAAGATAGAATTTATGTATATGGCTCAGTGATGTGTTTTTGGCATGATGGGACTGTACCATCATAAAGGTAATATCCAGCTGAATAGGACAATCGGATAAAAGCCGCAGCAGCTGGAGCTCGGTATCCTCTTTTAAAGGCATCAGATTCAGGATCAGGATCTGCAGAGGCCGGATATCCTGGTGGATGGCTCGCTCTTCATCCATGACAAAGATGTTTTCTTCTTCCAGGATCTCCCTGACCGGCAGATCGTTTTGAATTTTTATAGGCATGGGTAAGTTCCTCTCACGTACTTTGTCGGTAACATTCTAAAAGAATCTTCCGGATCTGTCCAGACTGTCCAATAAGGTATCCCGTTCCACTTCCGTCAGTTCCCGCAATTCGCCGGGATACATATCCGCCAGCAATACAGAAGCCACACGCACACGCTTCAGCCTGCGGACATGTATGCCGATGCTTTTGCACATGCGCCGGATCTGACGGTTTAATCCCTGTGTCAGCACAAACCGATACGTCTTCTCTCCTATCCTTTCAATGCTGCACGGAAGCGTCTTTTTCTCCAGATCTGCCAGCCATACTCCGGAACAGAGTTTTTTCAGTTCCGGATCCGTCATCTCACGGGAAAGTGTTACTTCATATTCCTTTTCGTGCGCATTTCTGGACCGCATCAGGTTCTCGATCAGATCGCCGTCATTCGTCAGAAGCAGCAGACCTTCCGAATTCTTATCCAGCCGGCCGGCATACGTCACGCGCACAGGATATTGAATATAGCTGATCACATTATCCTTCTCACGCAGATCGGCAGTACATACAATACCCGGGGGTTTGTACAGTTTCAGGTAAACTCTCCGGGCTTCGGGCACAACCGGTCTTCCGTCCAGGCATACTTGCATTCCCTCTTCGATCTGCATGCCGTTTTCAGCTTTTTTTCCATTTACAGAAACACGACCGGCTTCTAAAAGCCGGTCTGCTTCCCGCCTCGAACAGAGTCCGCAGGCGCTCAAATATTTATTGATTCTCATGTTTACTGAAGTTCGGAAACATACGTACTCAGATCCGGATTCTCATCCAGAACTTTCTGATATCTTTCCTGTACGGACATGATCAGGCTCTGAACTGCATCTGTCTGACGTACATCCGTGATGAAATCCTGTACATCTGCCGGTATGGTATCTACCGCAGAAAGATTTCCGTCTGCATCGGTTTCCAGATAGAACTCTGTCAGGCCCGGAACCATTGTGTCATAGTCCCAGTACTTATACTCATAATCGGCATAGGCAACATAGGTCCCGTCTTCCGGTCCGGGAATTGTCTGCACATGTATGTTGTCATAGTACTGAATATTGGTATTCTCACCATCCAGCTGCAGCGTATAGAAATAATTCTGTACGATCCACTGCAGATTCTCCGTGTCATCCTTTAAAGTCACAGAGGGGGTCGGTTCGGGTGTCGGAGTAGGTGTAGGTGTTGGTGTTTCTGACGGCGTCGGTGTGGCTGTTACGACTTCTGTTTTGGTTTCTTTCGTTTTTGTTGTATCCGATTTCTCAGTGGAAACGGAAGTGGACGCTGTTTTCGTGGTGACGGATGTGGAAGTTACCGTAGCAGTACTGGGACCCCGTCCCGAAACCGTTCTGTATACCAGAAAAGCCACCAGTGCAGCTATGGCTACGATCAGGATCAGCAGCAAATACCGCAGATTATCCGATAACCATTCTCGAGCAGGACTTGCTCCGTTCTTTCTTCTCCTTTTCTTTGCCATATTTATTTCCCCCCTATTATTTTTACGCAGCGCGCCTGAAAGGAATCGAACCTCCGACACACGGTACCGGAAACCGTTGCTCTATCCGCTGAGCTACAGGCGCATGATTTGTTGCCCGTTGACAACATGCAAATTGTATCATATGCAGGTATAAAATTCAAGATATTGTGTTAAAATCGTATTTGGCAACTAAAAACCCCCTTTTCAAACAGTACACATTATTCAAAATGTCCCATAAACCCATAAAAAATGCAGGCGGTAAACCCGCCTGCATCATGCATTCTCAGAAGAAAGATCTCAGACACGCTTCAGATACTCGCCGGAGCGTGTATCGATCTGCACTTTATCTCCCTGGTTAACAAACAGCGGTACACTGATCTGCGCCCCCGTCTCCACGGTGGCCGGTTTAGAAGCGCCCTGCGCCGTATTGCCGGCAAAACCCGGTTCCGTTTCCGTTATTTCAAGTTCCACAAAAAGAGGTGCTTCCACACTGAATACGCTGCCATTATAAGAACAGATCTTTACCATTTCGTTCTCTTTGACGAACTTCAGAGAATCAGCAACCGTTTCTTTATTAACGGCAATCTGGTCATAGCTCTCTGTATCCATAAAATAGAACAGATCGCCGTCACTATACAGATACTGCATATCCTGGCGTTCGATCCGGGCCGCCGGGAATTTTTCTGTCGGGCGGAAGGATCTTTCCACAACGCCACCGTTGATCACATCTTTCAGTTTTGTTCTGACAAAAGCGGCGCCTTTGCCGGGTTTTACATGCTGGAATTCCACCACCTGGCAGACTTTGCCTTCCACCTCCAGTGTAATACCATTCTTGAAATCGCCTGCAGAAATATCGGCCATACTGCTCTCCTCCTGTTTTTCTTCCTTTTTACAGCCGTGCAGGCTGTTTTCCGTGATTTATTTTACCCTATTTACCGGTCCTTTTCAACCGTTAATCGCCTGTGTCTTTCGTAGGCTTTCAGCACGATCCACTCCAGCCTTCTTTTCAGAATGATCTGGATTTCCTCCTTGGGGTGGATCGGTTCTACCAGGATCGTATCGATCCCGGCCCTGTTTGCGCCCCAGATATCAGTAAACAGCTGATCCCCGATAAAAAGAGTCTGCTTCGGACTCGCTTTCATCATAGCGCACGCTGCTTCAAACCCCCTGGGGGACGGTTTTCCCGCTTTCCACAGATACAGAGCACCAACTTTTTCTGCAAAAGACCGCACCCGCGGCTCTCTGTTATTAGAGATCAGGCAGGTCTTAAATCCGATCCGATTCAGTTTTTTAAATAGTTCCACGGCCTTTTCGTCCGCCGGAGCGCCGTGCCGTACCAGCGTATTGTCAATATCATAAAGCAGCGCTCGTTTCCCATTCGCGTACCATGCCTCATAGTCGATCGCATACGCTGACTTTTCGCGCCGTTTCGGATAAAACATTTCAAACATGACAACGCCTCAGCTTTCGAGATAGTCACATAGTGCCGCATAACGTTCCTGCATGACAGTATAGCCATGCCGGCAGAAGGAACGAAGTACTTCCGGATCCTGTTCCGTACGGCCGACAACAGGCTGCTGCGGCCGGATCACAAATATGCGTCCCTGTTTTTCCCAGGCATCGATCTGCTCCATCTGTGCATTATACATCCGGCTTCTTTGTATCAGTTTTTCGGCAAATGCCGGATATTTGCGGTATTTCAGGCGGATCAGCGCATTCAGCCTGCTGTTTACTCTTTTTCTGTACCCTTTCTGCTGCGTCAGCACGATCACATTTTTACGGTATCCCTTTTTCATGGCACGCAAAAGCGGGACCGAATCGCCGACCCCTCCGTCCAGGCAGGGTATGCCGTCCACAAAGATCTCTTTGTTGATAAGCGGAATGCTGCAGGAAGCGGAACAGATCGTCATCAGCCGGTCTTTGTCTTTTTTTTCCTGAAAATACTCTGCTTCTCCCGTGAGACAATTGGTGGCAACCAGCTCGCATTCTGCATCGGAAGCCGCATAGGAATCAAAATCAAAAGGAAAATAGTGAAAAGGATACTGTCTGCAGAGCATATCCATATCAAAAGCGGTTCCCTTCAGAATATGGATCGGATCCATATGGATATACCGCAGCCGTCTGTCGTCTACGGCAATACAGTCCCTGGTCCTTCCGATCTGGCCGGAAAGAAAATCCATGGCATTGCAGGCTCCTGCCGAAACACCGACCACATAGGAAAAAGACAGGCCTTTTTCCATCAGATAGTCCAGTACACCACCGGTAAAGATACCGCGCATGCCGCCGCCTTCCAGTATCAACGCTGCCTTATTCTTCATAAGCGGTTATCTTTCTCCCAGAGGAACATACGGAACATGCTCCTGGATATTCATATAGGCCGGACGAATGATCTTATCCGTATTGATCAGCTCTTCCATACGATGTGCACTCCACCCGACAATACGGGCAATGGCAAACATAGGTGTATAGAGTTCCAGCGGCAATTCCAGCATGCTGTAGACAAAGCCGCTGTAAAAGTCCACATTGGCACTGACGCCTTTGTAGATATGCCTTTCATTGGCGATGATCTCTTTTGCCAGACGTTCGACCATGGTATACAAACGGTAGTCTTTTTCTCTTCCCTTTTCCACAGCCAGCTGCTCTACGAAGCTCTTAAATACCAGCGCACGCGGATCGGACAGCGAATAGACGGCATGGCCGAGTCCGTAGATCAGTCCCTGTCTGTCAAATGCCTCTTTGTTCAGCAGGCGATGCAGGTACGCCTTTACTTCCTCTTCGTCATCCGTGTCCCTGACACAGCACTTCAGATCCTCAAACATCCGCACAACTTTGATATTGGCACCGCCGTGTTTAGGTCCTTTCAAAGACCCCAGAGCAGCGGCGATCGTGGAATACGTATCCGATCCGGAGGAAGTCACAACGTGCGTCGTAAATGTCGAGTTGTTGCCGCCGCCGTGATCCATATGCAGTACAAGAGCCAGATCGAGCACCTTTGCTTCGAACTTCGTGTATTTTTTATCCGGCCGGAGCATACGCAGGATGTTTTCCGCCGTGGAAAGCCTGCCGGACGGTTTATGGATATACAGGCTCTTATCACGCATATAGTGATTGTAGGCATGATACCCGTACACGGCCAGCATCGGGAAGATGGAAATCAAGGTCAGACTCTGCCGCATGACGTTTTCAAGCGAAATATCATCGGCCAGTTTATCATAGGAATACAACGTCAGTACGCTGCGTGACAGGGTATTCATCATATCCTTGCTGGGTGCCTTCATGATCACGTCCCTGACGAAGTTCTTGGGGAGCGACCGCTGGTTTTTCAACAGGGTCCGGAAATGCTGCAGCTGTTCCACGGTCGGCAGTTTTCCGAAAAGAAGCAGATAGGCAACTTCTTCAAAACCAAACCGGTTCTCAGACAAAAACCCCTGCGTCAGGTCATTGATATTGATCCCGCGGTACTCCAGCAGACCGTCCCGCGGAATTCTCTTACCATCAATTTCATCAAATGCCACGATGTTGGAAATATGCGTCAGGCCAGTCAGAACACCCCGGCCGTTCACATCACGCAGACCTCGTTTTACGTCGTTTTTATCGTAAAGCTCAAGGTCTATCGTCGATGTCTCCACACATTTCTGTGTAAGCATTTGTATTTCGGGTGTCACTTGCATATAAAATGCCATGGTACAAATCCTCTATAAAGCTATAATTGTTTCATTGCTTCTTTTACTGCTGATACTTATCCAGAAATGCCTCGATCCTGTCGCAGGCTGTTCCCAGCGTTCTGCGGTGCGGCAGAAATACGATCCGGAAATGGTCCGGATCCGGCCAGTTGAAACCGCTGCCCTGCACAACCAGGACACCCTGTTCATGCAGCAGATCAAAGGCAAATTTCATATCATCCTGTATATGGAATTTATCTACATCCAGTTTCGGGAAGATATAAAACGCTGCCTTTGGCTTAACAACCGTAAGGCCCGGTATGCTGCGGATCCGGTCGTATATGTATTCCCGCTGCTCATACAGGCGGCCGCCCGGCTTCAAATGTTCCTGCATACTCTGATACCCTCCCAGTGAAGTCTGAATGATCGACTGGGCAGGCACGTTGGAGCAGAGCCGCATATTGGAAAGCATGTTGATCCCTTCCAGATAGTCTTTGCCGGATGCTTTATTCCCGCTGATCGCCATCCATCCCACACGAAAACCGGCGACCATATGCGATTTGGACAGACCGGAAAAGGTGACGCACAGCAGATCCGGCGCCATGGTAGCGATCGGCACATGTACCCGTCCGTCATACAGCAGACGGTCATAAATCTCATCACTGAAAATGATCAGTTCGTGTTCCCGCGCTACAGAAACGATCTCTTCCAGCACTGCCCGGGAATAGACGGCTCCTGTCGGATTGTTCGGATTGATTATGACGATCGCCTTGGTCCTGTCAGTGATCTTCTTTTTGATATCCTCTATATCCGGAAACCATTCTGCCTGCTCATCACACAGATAATGCACTACTTTCCCGCCGGCCAGTGTGGCACAGGCCGTCCAGAGCGGATAGTCCGGAGCCGGGATCAGGATCTCGTCCCCATCATTCAAAAGCGCCTGCATACTCAGGTTGATGAGTTCGCTGACACCATTTCCTGTATAGATATCATTGATGGATACATGCAGGCCCAGCAGCTGATAATACTGCATGACTGCTTTGCGCGCCGAAAAAAGCCCGCGCGAATCCGAATATCCTTCACAGTCCCGTATATTTCTTTTCATATCATGGATTACTTCATCCGGCGCTTCAAATCCAAACGGCGCCGGATTGCCGATATTGAGTTTCAGGATCTTCTTTCCCTCTTCCTCCATACGGGCTGCTTCATCCACTACCGGTCCGCGCACATCGTATAACACATGATCCAGTTTCGAAGATTTTGAAAAAACTCTCATATTCTTACCTGTCTTTACTTATGCTGATGAAAGCCGCTATCTCGATATTATCGCACAATCCTTATTCTGATACAAGTTGTCTTTTCGTTCTTTATCGCAGTGGGTTTGTCTGACAGGAAATCCGGAGAGCTTTCCTATGAAATAACAAGAAGACCGCCCGGCACCGTAAACAGTGTCAGGCGGTTACTTTTTTGTTCACATTCGGTTACTGTAAAAGCTTCTTTAGCTCATCCATAAACGTATTGGCATCCTTAAACTCCCGGTAGACCGAAGCAAAACGGACATACGCGACCTGATCGAGATCTTTCAGATGATCCATAACCATTTCCCCGATCTCACTGCTTTTGATCTCTTTTTCTTCCCTGTTGAATACTTCGATTTCAACCTGGTTGACCAGATCGTTCATTTCCTGAACAGAAACCGCTCTTTTATGACAGGCCCGCATCACACCGTCCGTGATCTTTTCACGGTTATACTTTTCACGGCTCATGTCTTTTTTGATGACCATGAGCGGGATCGACTCTATTTTTTCATAGGTAGTGAATCGGCGTCCGCAGTCATCACATACGCGCCGCCGCCGGATCGAATTATCCTCATCTACCGGGCGGGAATCCACAACCCGCGTATTCTCCTGGCTGCAATAGGGACATTTCATACAGATCTCCTGTTCTCCGTAACCGGTTGTTTAATCCGCATCGTTTACTCTGAACCGCCTTTACGGTACCAGTTTTGTACCGCAGTTCGCACAGAATTTCGCACCGTTGGCAGGCTGACCGCAATTCGGGCAGAAATTAAAAGCACCCGTAACGGTTCCGGCTGCCGCAGCCTGCTGCGCCTGACCGGACGCCTGCTGTGCCTGGCCGGCCATCTGCTGCGCCATAGCCATACCGGCACCGAGACCGGCCATCGTAGAAGCGGCGGATCCGGCGGCGCTGTTCCCGTTGCTGAGGGCGTCCGCCATGGCAATCTGCTGATATTTCCCCACGTCTCCGATCATACTCTGCGAGGCTGCTTTCTCCAGCATGGCCTGCACTTCCTCCGGATACGAAACACTGGAAATGACGAAATCCGTAATACCGATCCCGATCCGGCGCATTTCATAATCCAGATCTGAAGCAATCCCTTTGGAAATATCCGGTGCGTAGGACTGCAGATGGAACATGTCTTTGCCTTCCTGGGAGATCCACTTCATCAGAAGCTGATCCAGATTGGACATGACACGTTCTTTCACGTCGCCGATCGTAAAGACATTCTGCATTCCGGCTACTTTTTCGATCAGGATCTGTTCGTCCGCCACCTTACAGCTGAAAGTGCCGAAAGCGCGAATGGGCATGCCGCCGGGCAGCCCTTCAGCCGGAAGGATAATGGCGTTTTTCGTACCCCATTTCACGGTCAGTTCTTTTGTATTGATGAAAAGAACCTCGGCGCGGAGTCCTGAATTAAAACCAAACTTCCAGCCCTTCAGCGTTGAAAGAAACGGGATGATCTGTGTCTCTATGTCAAACCGTCCTTCATCACGAAAGATTCCTTCTGTTTTCCCGTTATACAGGACAATGGCGTCCTGTCCGGGCCGTATGATCAGAACACTGCCTTTCTTGATCTCGCGGTTTGTCCACTTCCAGAACAAGGTTTCATCATTATACTGTTCCCACTCAACCACATCCGCCAACTGGCTGAACAATGACATGATACGATCCCTCCCCGGCATGTATTCCGATTACAGACCCAGCTGCGCTTTCAAAGCTGCCAGCTCATTGTCGATATCGGTATTGTCTTCATACTTTTTCGCCACTTCATCCAGTGCTTCCATATCCGGTCCCGGATTGTTCAGTTCGGCACGTGCATTTGCCATATCCAGCATATGGTCCGCCTGTTCCTCAATACGGTCCAGTGCACTCAGGCCGTCCGTGATATCGATGTTTCCGACAGACTCATTCAGATCATTGATATGCTCCTGCGTCTTTGCCGCCTGGATTTTGGCTTTGATCGCCTCTTTACGCTGATTGAGCGTGGCAATGTCCGCTGTCAGCTTATCATGCATCACACGCATTTTCGCAGCATTTGCGCCAACGGTATCCGCCATCTGCTGTTTGATCTCACGTTCTTTTGTCAGATCGGCCTTTTTCGCCAGGAAGCGGCGGGCATCCTCTTCGTTGCCGGCCACCAGCGCTTTTTCCGCATATGTCTGCATCTTGGCAATTTCATCATCGATCTCGCTCAGTTCTCTTTTGGCCTTTTCAGCATCCGCCATAATGGAAGCCGTTTCCGCTTTCACTTTTCCAAGATCACTTTCCATGTCCCGAAGATACTGATCGATCATTTTTTCCGGATCCTCTGCCTTGTCAAGAAGCGCATTGATATTTGCTGCCATGATGTCTCTAAAACGTTTCAGAATTCCTGCCATTTTTACACCTCCCAGTATAACGATTTCCTTCTTTTTGTTTCCTGACAGCCCGGCAAACTGCCGCCGGCTGCCTGCACAATATTTATTATATAAACAATTCGTCTTCTTGTCACCTGCAAAAAACCGGATCTTTGTGATATCCGTTCCTTCGCCGTTACTTCCCGGCAAGTACATCCAGTGCACTGAAAGCACCAAATGAGACAGCTCCCATGATCACGCCCGCCAGCAGAACACCCAGCATAACGGCAATAACACTTTTTTTAAAGCCCATATCCAGCAGACTGGCCGCCAGCGTTCCTGTCCATGCGCCGGTTCCGGGCAGCGGGATCCCCACAAAGATCAGCAGAGCGATAAACAGCCCTCTTCCGGCTTTTTTCTGCAGTTTCTTCCCTCCGGACTCACCTTTTTCCAGACAGAATGTAAAGAACTTTCCTATATATGGTTTATCCTTGCCCCAGAGCAGGATCTTTCTGGCAAAAAAATAGATAAACGGCACCGGGATCATATTCCCGATCACAGCCAGAACATAGGACGGCCCCAGAGGCAGCCCCATTCTTACGGCAATCGGTATGGCGCCGCGCAGTTCAACGATCGGTACCATGGAAACCAGGAAGACAATAACGTATTTTAACAGCTCAGACATGTTTCATCCTTTCCGCATCCGGTTACAGAAGCCCGGCTGCCGCAACAACCAGCACAACGACGCCCAGAATGATCCGATACCAGGCAAACGGCTTGAAATCATGCTTTCGTACATAATCCATCAGGAAACGGATGGTAAAGAGAGAAACAAGAAAAGCCGTCACACAGCCAGTCAGCAATACCACGGTTTCCATCCCGGAAAAACCGCCGCCGAATTTTACCAGTTTTAATAGAGAGGCTCCTGCCATGGTCGGTATGGCCAGATAAAAGGTATACTCTGCCGCACAGGTTCGGGACAGCCCGATCAGGATACCGCCGAGGATCGTTGCACCTGAACGCGACGTACCCGGGATCAGGGCAAGGCACTGAAAGCATCCGATCAGCAGTGCATCCTGCCAGGTGATCTGCCGCAGACTTCTCACCCGCGGTTTGCGCGTTTTATTCCTGTTTTCGATCAGAATAAACAGAATGCCGTACAGGATCAGCATGACGGCAACGGGAACCGGACGATACAGATGGCTGTCCAGCCAGTCATCCAGCGGCAGTCCGATGATCACGGCCGGCAGGACGGAAACAAGGATCTTCAGCCAGAGAATGATCCTGTCCATATACACATACGAGTCGGCAAAGTTCTGAAAACGACCGGCGGTGCCATGAGCTGGCCTGGCAAACTGTGAAGCGGCATTACGCCCTCTCTTTCCATGAAAAGGCCAGAGTTTCTTAAAGAAAAGAACCACAACAGCCAGAATAGCCCCCAGCTGGATCACCACATTGAACATTTCCATGAACGCATCGCTCATCTCAGGACGAAGCAATTCGCCAAACAGGATCAGGTGTCCTGTACTGCTGACAGGCAGCCACTCGGTTACACCTTCAATGATTCCCAGCAGGATTGTTTTGATGATGGTCGGCATATACAAATCCTTTCTTTTACATATAAGAAAAGCACCGTCTCTACGGCGGTGCTTTCTGTGCAGGAAGAGGGACTTGAACCCTCACGATGTTGCCACCACAGGCACCTGAAGCCTGCGCGTCTGCCTATTCCGCCATTCCTGCAATCGTTCGTCCGGTTACCCCGGATCGTTCACAACGGATATACTACCAGATTGCATTTGAAATGTCAAACGCTTTTTGATTCCTTTTCGGGAACCGGTTTTGATTTCTTTCCGGAAGCGAAATAATATGGTATACTACGTGCAAAATCCGCACACACAAGGAGGCTGTCATGTTTCTTCTGTTATTACCGGGTATCGGCTTTCTGTTTATCATCCTTCTGGCAATCCTGCCGGCTGCTTTACTGATGCACTATGTCTACCGCCAGGATAAGATAGAAAAAGAACCGCCGGCTCTTCTGCGCAAACTGATCCTGATGGGTGTATTGGCTGCCTTCCTTTCCATGCTCCTGGAAAGCATCGGAGAAAGACTCCTGAGTCTGGCGCCGATCGATCCGGACAGTCCTCTGTACATGATCCTGACAGCCTTTCTGGTGGTTGCCGTGGTAGAGGAAGGAGCCAAATACTTCCTCATGCACCGGTGTGTCTGGAAGCATCCGGCTTTTGATTACAGATTTGATGCCATCATCTATGCCGTCTTCACATCTCTGGGATTTGCCGCCATGGAAAACGTCATGTACGTTCTGGGATTCGGTCTTTCTGTCGTACTGGCCCGCGCCCTGCTCTCCATTCCGGCGCATATGAGTTTTTCCGTTGTTTTCGGCGTCTTCTACGGTCGTGCCCGGAAGTATGCCAACCGGGGCCAGATGGCACAAAGCCGTATGAGCATTTTCACCGGTTTCCTGCTGGCTGTCTTTTTCCACGGTTTTTACGATTCCTGCGCCATGATCGGTTCCACGCTTTCCATGATCCTTTTTGCGCTGTTCATGATCGTCATTTACGCAACCGTCTTCTTTGTCGTTAAAAGTGAATCCCGGACCGATTCTCCCGTATGAGGTTTTTTTAAAAGAACATCCAGCCCAGCAGATAAAACACCCCTGTCAAAATAATAAAACACAGGATAAAGAAGAGGATCATCTTCTTTTTGGATACCGGTACGTCGCCGACCGTCTTTCCTGTCTGACCGTTGACAGCAAACAGGTATTCCCTGCCCTCATACTTTGTGAACAGGATATATACCGGCAGCAGCGCATAATCCGCCTTAATTCCGGAAACAGGCGCCGCCTGATTCAGGATATCTCCGGTTACCCGGTTTCCTCTCTGATATACCTCATGAGATGTGACCTGCAAAGAAGCAAAGCCTCCAACTGATTGCTGCAGCACATCATTCATGGTCTGCGTGGCCCTTCGCAGGGCTCTCGCATAACAGAGTTTTTCATCCTGATCATAGCGTTCGGCCAGGAATCCGGCCATATACCCCATACGAAACGGCTTCAGCTCATGCAGATCAAACGGTTCAATACTGTCCATGGCATCATTCGGAGAACGGGATGAAGCATCTACGGGCACCTTTTCCAGCGATACGGTTCCTGCCCTCTGCAGATCATAAATCTGATGCGTGGTATACACAAAATGTTTATCCGAGGAGGTGAAGGTCTTTTCTCCACGCGCCGTCAGTGTTCCCTGCATATCCATGTCATACAGCCAGAACGGCAGATATACACTCTTAATCTTCTCAATCTGCGAGCGGGAACGAAACAGGTCCGGTGTAAACGGCCTGCCTTTTGCATACTGCCAGTAGATTTCTTCGACCTTCGCCTTATCTACACGGAAAGGCAGGATCCATTTCGGTCGAAAATCCGTATCCAGCTGTTCCGTCAATACGACCGGGCTGCCGCAGAAAGCACAATTTGTAGCAACCGTCGTTTTGTCTGTCACAATTTCGGCACCGCAGACGGAACACTTATAGACACGCAGATCTATCGCGTTTTCAGCTGACTCATCTGTTGCGTCCTTCTCGGAGTCATATCCCAGTTCTGATGCATCTTCTCCCTTCGGATACTGCTGCTCTTCCAGATCCGCAGCTGCCTGCTGCTCCTGTTTTTCAAAATACTCCGGTACATACTCCGAACCACAGAACGGGCAGACGATTTTCTGAGCTGCAGGAGACCACTCCAGTCCTGCTCCACAAGAAGGGCAAATGTATTTTTTATTCTCGCCGGCCATACTTCCTCCTTAAAAATGCCCGCCGTGGCCGCTGTGTGAATGCCCGCCGCCGGACGTATGCGTCGTTGTAAAGCCGCCACCACCGCCTCCGCTTTTTTCTTCGATGATGGGAACCCGGGTCACATATTGGGAAACAAATACATTCCGGTTTTTATACATATCGATCGTACCGGGAACAATATAACGGTTGGCGTCGGCTGCCTCCATACGGTTCTGATGCCTTCTGGCGCGGACAGCCGTTACGATCGCAGAAACCAGAGCCGATAACACTCCGGCAGCACCCAGTATTTCTGCACGGAATCCGCCTTTTTCTTCCCGGATCGTACCATAAGAATTATGCTCCACGGCATACGTATACTGCCGGGCTGCCCCATCGAGGAATACGCGGCCCGCAGCCGCATAGTTTCCGGAAGCAAGCTGCGAAACCACCGCATCTCCGAGTTCTTCCTGACGGCTGTCGGTATAGATCCGGAGCGCCTGATCCCCCCGGACATCAATATAATAATAGCGGGTGTCCATATTGATCAGAAGCCCGACAAAATCATCCTGCGGAAGACTGTCAGCATAGGCTTCTATATAGCGAATGGAGTCCTGATCTCTGGATCCGCCTGCCTCCATCGCATCTATAGAGAGTATGGCTGTCTGGATCCCGGTACTCTCTTCAAACGCCGTACAGGCATTTTCCAGAGCATCCATTTCCTGCTCCGTGAACAGTCCATAGGTATCCGTTACATGCCAGCTCTGCGCCAGGACAGGAAGAACCATACAGACGGCCAATAGCCCCACCGCTGCCAGCACCGGGATCATTCTGATAAACAGGTCCGTTTTCCTTGTTGCTTTCATAACTTTTCCAGCTCCTTTAAAGACAAACCCCGTTTTTCCAACTGTTTGCCCGCATGACGCAGTTCGGTCATATCGCATCTATCATAGCATACCACAGGCGGATTCTCCATCCTCATTTGACATTCCCGGCGCTGCCCGGTTTGACTTTACCGGGGTTATCCAGTATAATGCTCGCATTGACTTTACAAAGTGTTTTCTTTACGTTCACCTGTTGATCCTTGTTATTCGCTTCATTTATATATATAAAAAAACATGTCCGACAACAACGCATTCAAACCCGAAGATAACAATGGATTTGCCGAGCCGCCCAAAAAACGCGGGGCAAAGGCCATGATCATTCTGGAGACCCTTCTTCTTCTCCTCCTGGTCGTGTTTCTGTTTTATTTCCTGCTTATCATCCGTCCGGCTTTGAAAGGCGGTCCGGTCAGCCCTTATTTCCCTTCTTTTCTGCAGTCCTATCTGCCGGATAATGAACTGAAAGAGCCGGATGCAACCCCGGAGCCAACCAGGCTTCCAACCCCGACTCCTACGCCGGCTGTTACCAAAACGCCTGTACCGACCGCAACACCGACACCGACCCCCACACCGACACCGGTCCCGACACTGGCTCCTGAAATAGTGGCTATGCAGCTTCCGAGCTATGCACAGGTATCTGCCGATGACTGGAATCTGATCCTGGTCAATAAAGAGCATCTGATCCCCGAAGACTATGATTTTGAGCTTGTATACTATGATGAAAATAACGTTTTCGGCATGGATGCACGTATCGTGGAACCACTTTACGAAATGATGAGCGACTGTATAGAAGCAGGCTTTACACCGGAGATCTGTTCTGCGTACCGGGACACGGACAAACAGGTACAGTTATTCGATGACAGTGAATACAGAATAGAACACCCGGATGACGATGTCACGTCCGTAGCCGTCCCGGGCGCCAGTGAACACGAAATCGGACTTGCCGTGGATATCTTTTCTTCCGAAAACCACGAACTGGACGAGTCGCAGGAACAAACCGAAACACAGCAGTGGCTGATGAAACACTGCTGGGAGTATGGCTTTATCCTCCGTTATCCGAAAGAGAAAGAATCGTACACGGATATTATTTATGAACCGTGGCATTACCGCTATGTCGGAAAGGAAGCCGCAAAAGACATCACTTCTCACGGACTTTGCCTGGAAGAATACCTGGAAAACATGCAAAAAGTAAAGGCTGCAGAAGCTGCTCTGAAAGAGCAGACTGCAACCCTGAAAAAACAGGCTGTGAACGGACAGACACCCTGACTGAAACTATTCTTTCATTATTCTTTCCAGATTCGTATGGTGTCCAGCAGTTTTCTTTTCTGACTGTTGGACAGATCAGACAGCACGGACAGGATCTCATGGTCCAGTGCTGTTGTTTCATATTCCGGCTCAACCATTCCCACGAGGGAATCCAGTGTAATGCCGGTCAACTTCGCGTAATAGGACAGGACCCGTAAAGACATGGCGGTTCGTTCATTCTCCACATTGCTGATATATCCGGGAGTCACATGCAGCGCATCCGCAACCTGATTCTGTGTCAGATTATTTGCAATGCGGAGCTCTTTCACCCGCTTACCAAGGTTCTCAAAGTCAAACTGATTTTTTTCCGATGTATTCTTCATGCAAGTCCTCCTTAAGCCAAAAATCATCCTGACATTCCATATTATATTATCAGGTTAACCTCCTTACGTAAATGGAAAAATTATGAATCTTCTGTCTCTTCCATCGCAAGTTCGGACTCTGTCAGTATGGGTTCCGGTTTGAATTCTTCTTCCACTGCATCCGCTTCTTCCGGCACTGTCTCTATTACTGTTTCATCATGGTCGATCCTTACCGGCTCTTCTTCTGCCGTCTCATCAGACGCGGCTTCCGGTTCTTCTTCCGCCGCTTCATCAGCCGCAGCTTCCGGCTGCTCTTCTGCCTCTTCCGGGTTTTCTTCCTGCAGATCCGATGTTTCTTCGTGTTCCTGCGTCATTGCCGTCTCTTCGTCCTGTTCCGCGGATCCGAATTCGAGATGCGGTGCCGGTATTTCTGCTGCTGCCGTTTCCGATTCCGCCGCGTACGCCGTCAGTTCCGGCTCCGGCCGTACAGGCACCGTCTGTACAGGCTCCGGCTGCATTGCCATGCCTGCCGCTGCAACAGGCGTAACCTCCGGAAGCGGTCCCTCTTCGATCACTTCTTCCGGCTCATGGACGACTTCTTCTTTCTTATCTCTCTTCTTAAACAGCTTCTTCGTCAGATTGGGCAGTTCCACCTTGGCATCCAGCTGCTCAACAAACAGATCGTAGTTGGTCATCGTATTGATGACCTCAAAACGATTTCCTTCCTTGGTCCGGATCCTTTTGCCGATCACACCCTTTTCCCTGCCGGCATGTTTATTTGCCACTGTCCGGATCTGCTTGAAATTGGTTTCAATGGGGTTGCCGATCGCAGGAGTCACCACGATGCTCTCGCCCTTTACAAATACACGGCGCCTCATGACTTTCGCCAGCTGCATCCAGAACAACAGGCCGAAAACAACACCGATCCCCAGCCGTATCAGCGGCATGGCCCAGGGGATGTCCGAGAAAAAGTATTTTTCTACCGGCGTACACACAGCCTGCAGGACAAAACCGGCCGCCAGCAAAACCAGCGGATACACGATCCTTCCCACCGGCAGACGCAGCACATAATGCTCCTCATCCTGCCCGCTTAGACGGCGTTCTTCCCTGGTAGAAGATCCGGCCAGCGAATAAATGATACCGATCACGGCCAAAATGATTAGTACGATGATTCCACCCCAGTTTTGTGCAGCTGTCAGAAGTTCTTTCATTTTAACTACCCTCGTTTACTGATTGACTTTGGTATTAAACTATCCGTTTCTTGTATTTCTGCCGATTCCTTACAGAATCATATATGTATTTCATGTGCATCCGGAATCCGGTTTTCCGTGTAGAGATACACGATATCCCCTGCTTTCAGGTCATCGCGGCCTCTTGGTATGATCACCTGCGGGCCCCGACGGATCATAACGATCAAAGATTTACGGGACAGATCCAGGTCCCGCACCTGCTGTCCGACCCAGCTGCTTTTTGCACTGAGCACGAATTCTTTCAGATCGATCTCTTTTCCGCCTGATGCAGGTTCCGCTCCCAGCACCAGGATATCTCCCGGCTGCAGCAGCACGTCTTCACGCGGCACAAGGGTATGCTGGTCCCGAAGCAGCGCTGCTGCCATAAGGCCCTGCGGCAGATCCAGTTCGCCGAGCAGTTTTCCTGTCCACGGATCTTCTTCCGCAAGCCGGACTTTCACAAAAAGCACATCTGCTTCATGCAGATATTCACTCCGTTTTTTCAGTTCGGCATACTGTTCCACAAATCCTGCCGAAATAATACCTGTCGGTATGGCAACTACACCGACTCCCAGGAAGGTAATGATCGTCCCCAGCACCTTTCCCAGTGTCGTAATGGGATATATATCGCCGTAACCGACCGTAAGCAGCGTCGATACAGACCACCAGATGCCGGAAAATGCATTCCGGAATACATCAGGTTGTGCGGCATGTTCCACGGAATACATGCACAGAGAAGATGCCAGCATCAGGATCAGTACGATAAAAACAGAAGACAGCAGCTGCTGTTTTTTATTCGTCAGCACCTCAGTTATCACATTCAGCGAATCGTAATAGGCGTTGATCCGGAACAGCCGGAATATACGGATCACACGGATCATCCGAAACGCTGCCGCTCCTGCCGGGAAAAACACAGGCAGATAAAATGGCAGAAAGGAAAACAGATCGACGATTCCGGAAAAAGAGAAAACATATTTCCAGAATGACGCCCAGCCTTTCTTATCCGGATACTGGTACTTTGCCGTATAGAGCCTCAGTACATAATCCACGGTAAAAAAGAGAACAATGATGATCTCGACGACATTCAGCAGACGATCCGCACGGTTACTTACACTGTCAAACGTCTCCAGAATGCTGATAACCAGATACAATACGATCAGCAGAGCACTGACCAGGTCATATCCCCGGCTGATCCGGTCATCTCCGGCGCCTACTTCAACGATTTCATGCAGCCTTCTGCGCATTGTTTCCCTGTTCTCATTCATTATATTATTGTACTAAATCGCCTGCAAAAATTCCATACCCAAAACGGCAGATCTGCAAGATCCTTTCTATCTTCTGCTCTTCCGGCCTTCTTCTTCCCGGGATTTTGCCGCTGCAGACACCGGTTACGGCGTCTTCACATGCCGTGAAGACGCCTTTCTGATCAGAATACACGCTATGGCCGGTTACAGACTGCGATGACTGTTCATTCTGTAGAGGTCCTGTTCCTGTTCCGCTACGGCTCTGTAATAATATGTATCATACAGATACGGCTGACCGGCTTCCTGTTGTTCTGCACTTCTTTCTTCCATCAGACGCAGCATAAAGCCATATATGCGGTCCGTCATTTCCTCCAGCACATGCAATTCCCCCTGAAAATCCCTGCTCAGTTTCAGTAAGCCTTCTAGTTGTCTGTCTGTTTCGACTGCCGGGTCTTCCTTCTGTTCTTCCTGGAGAATTTCTTCCAGTTTCCGCATCCAATAATACACTTTCTGCTCTTCAAGCTCCCCTTTTTTGGTTCCACCCATGATGTACTCACAGGCTTCTCTTTTCTTTTCGTTCATCTGTCTTTCCTCCTTGAACGAATAATGAAGATGCAGATGCATTCCTTCAAAGAACATATCTGTACCCTAAAAAAAAAAGTGAAAATACTGCAATTAGATAAATCTTGCAGCAGTCAGCAGAACGCTGACAACAGAATTATACTGTATAAATCAGAAAAATGGAATAGCTATTCGCATTTCCCTTTGTATTTGCAGATCTTGTCCTTACAGTTTACGCAATTCAGATTCTTATTTGATCCGAACCAGAATCTTTCCGGATGCCGTGCATAAAAGATTTCCCACCGGATCAGGACAACACAGGAAGTGAAGAACAGGCTCCAGCTGAAAAAATTGCGTATAAACAGCATCGGCGTAAACATCATGAAATGCCCCCAGTCATAGATCCGGCAGTTCACGCAGCAGCGGTTCTTCATGATCTTGAATTGAAACGGACAATAAAAGAGAATACACAGATAATCTGAAAGGAAATAAAAGACGGTCAGCATCAGAAGATCTATGTCTTTGATCAGGTGTGCCAGATACAGCGCGCCGAATATAGCATTGAAGCAAAGCCAGACCAGCAGCACCATCCAGGCATGTATATTCTGTTCTTTTACAAAACGCAGCAGTTCGATTTCTTCGTACGGCTGCGGATCATAATGCACATGCTCTGCTTTTTTTATGGCCATGGAAAGCCTATTTGAAGGGAAAATGTGGGTCAGCATGGTAACCATGAAAATGATCCACAGTACATGGATGATCGTGATCCCGTTGACGATCGTCTGGCTCATGAGCATGGTAAGTCGCTGACGGTCTGTCAGATACAGAACCAGCACGATGGCAAAAACCGCCAGGCGGAAGAAAAACGTAAAAAGATACCTTTTCAGCATGGGTGTATGACGTGATACATGCAACTTCATATCCATTCCTCTTCTTATTTATTCCTGCATAAGGGACATACACAGGTTACGTGTTTCCTGATATGTCATTCCTTCTTCTTTTTCCCTTCCGATCACAAGCAGTGTAATACCGGCAGCTTCTGCCGCCTCTGCCTTTTCCGGGAAGCCACCGGGCTTGCCGCCGTCTTTGCTCACCAGAAAAGAGATGTGATACTGACGGATCAATGCTTCGTTGAGTTCCCGGCTGAACGGCCCCTGCATGGCCATGATGTTTTTCGAAGGAATTCCCATGTCCGCACAAACCTGCAGGGATTCGCAGGAAGGCAGGACACGGGGATACAGCCGGGACGGATCCAGATCCCGGAACGCACGGAGTTCTTTCACACCGGTCGTCAGCAGTATTCTGCCTTCCTTATCTTTCAGATAGGCAGCTGCCTCCGCCGTATCTCTGACAACCACCGCGTGCTTCATGTCACTGTCAGGACGCACGAGCCGTATATACCGGACGCCGGCCTGTTCACACGCCTGTTTTACCGTTTTCGTCACATGTAAGGCATAGGGATGTGTTGCGTCGATACATGCCGCTGCCCCCTGTAGAACAGCTGTTTTTTCTTCCTGCTGCAGGGGACCCGTACAAATGGTGATCCCGGCATGCTGCCCCTGCATCTCGCTTCCATACTGCGAGGCCACACAGACCGTCACAAGGGCGCCCATATCTGACAGCTCTTCGGATAGCATCCGTCCTTCCGTTGTACCACTGAAAACAACAAATCTCATGCCATCGAATTCCATTCTTTAAGAAGAAGCTCTGCTGTCTGCGTCATTCCCAGCGTACCGTATACATTGGAAAACAGTACCGCCCCGATCCGGATCCTTCCGGCTGCATAGAGGTCCAGATGCTTTTGTACTGCGAGCAGCAGGCTGCGCATCACATCCTCCCGCATACCGGCCCGATCCAGGATTTCCAGACAGCCGTCCGTAGAAACCTGCTCCATCAGATCTCTGCATACTGCCCTGTCTGCACCGCAGAGTGCAGCATGCGCGCAGAACAGTTCCATTCGGCAGTCCGCCATTTTGGAATGCGTATTCATGATACCGCCTGCCAGCTTGATCAGCTTACCGATATGTCCGACCAGCATCAGTTCCTGAAATCCCTCTGCCATGGCAAAGCGGATGGAATCGCCGATAAAATTGGAACAGACGACCTGCGGCACATCCCCGATCCGGTCTTTCATGCTTTGAAGATGATCCAGCCCGTAGTTTCCCGGTACCAGAATGAGTCTTTCTTTCTGGATCTGTCCTGCCTGTCTTACGGCCAGAGCGATGGTATCCAGCAGAGCCTGTTCGCTCATGGGTTCCACGATCCCGGATGTGCCCAGGACAGAGATGCCGTCCACAATTCCAAGCTGCGGATTAAATGTCTTTCCTGCCAGTTCCCGCCCGCCGGGTATGGAAATCTCAATCATCAGTCCGCCCGTATAGCCGCATGCGGCACACACATCTTCTGCTGCCGCACGGATCATTTCTCTTGGGACATGATTGATGGCAGCCTCTCCTACGGGCTGGTCCAGGCCGGGCTTTGTCACACGGCCGACACCTTCCCCGCCCCGGATCCGGATCCCGCTCTTTGTTTTAACAACGGAAGCTGTCACCAGAATGGCATCCGTGCAATCCGGATCATCCCCCGCATCCTTGCGGACAGAACACCGCGCACCGTCTTCCCATTTTTCTCCGTTTTCCGGTTTTACCTCTACCGGTATGCCCATCGGGGTGCGAACATACAGTTGATCGGGCAGTCTGCCGGTGAGAAGATACTGCACAGCACCGGATGCAGCCAGTGCGGCACAGGTCCCGGTAGTAAACCCGCACCGCAGCCAGTCCGTGCCGCTCTGCACATACCAGGGGAAAGCCCCTGTATCATTCTGTTTTCGTATCAGTTGATTTTTCACGATATTCTTATAATACAACTTGTATGATCAGATACCGGACCAGCACGAACACCACAGCACCGAGTATGCTTCCTGCCATTTCCATGCGGCATACTTTCTGTATGTCTTCGGCTTCTGCTGCCCGTTTTGCCTCTCCGATATATGGTTTCTCATGCCGCACGCCGAAATAATCCGCCGGCCCTCCGAGCTGTATCCCCAATGCACCGGCTGCCGCCGCTTCACACTGGGCTGAATTCGGACTGGCATGCTTTCTTCTGTCGCGTTTCCAGATACGGTATGCATTTCCCGCATCCAGTCCCGTCATCCCGGCTGCTGCGATCATCAGACACGCCGCGATCCGGGAAGGTAAGTAATTGGCTGCATCGTCCAGTCTGGCTGCCGCCCTGCCAAAATGGATATACCGTTCATTTTTATATCCTACCATACTGTCCATGGTGTTCACAGCCTTATAACACAAGGCGAGCGGCGCACCTCCGATGGCCATATACAGCAGGGGTGCCGTTACACCGTCCGAAAAGTTCTCCGCAACCGTTTCCACCGCTGCTTTGGTTACACCTTCACGGGAAAGGTTTCCGGTATCTCTTCCGACGATCCTTGCTATAGCACCGCGGGCTGCATCCAGCGTCCCCTGCGTGAGCGCTTCGTATACACGCATGGCTTCATCGCGCAGATTTTTTACAGCCAGAGCCTGCCAGCCCCAGATCACTTCCAGCAAAAAGCCGGCGGGCGGACAGATCCGGTAAAGAAGCAAAAGGATCCCGCCGCTCAGTACCAGCACGGATACCGGAAGAATACAAGCCATTACCCGCCCCGCCTTCCTTTCTCCGTCTTTTCCTTCCGGAAAGACTGCCCTCAGTCTGCTTTCCAGAAACACGATGCCCCGTCCCATCCAAACGACCGGATGCAGGCGGCTCAGTGCTTCGGGGTCGCCCAGAAGCAGATCCAGCGCAAACGCGCATAACAGTATGATGATGACTCTCATGTCGTATACCCTATTTCGCGCACGACCTGCAGATGATCCGGCCAGTGTTCTGTCTGCAGAAGCCATCCGTTCCCGCATGCTGTCTGCCATTCATAATAGGCACGCTTCCCGCCTCCCCATCTTTCCAGAACAGCCATCTGTGTCCCGCCGTGGGCTACGATCACCAGCTGTGGTTCGCCATTCTGCAGCGCCTGATCCACCAGGATTTCAAAGGCATGGCATACGCGTTTCGAAAAAGACGCTCTGTCTTCACCCCCCGGGCATCTGCCCTCGCAGTTTCCGTCAACCCAGATCCGGTATGCGGCATCGTTTTCCATATCTTTCCAGGAACGTCCCTCAAAATCTCCGAAGCACATCTCAGCCAGACCGGCAACGACAATTTGTTTTGATCCCGGAAAAAGGATTTCCGCTGTCTCCTGTGTCCGTTTCAGCGGTGTGACAAAGACTTTATCCGGCCGATCATCCGCCTTCCGGAGCGATTTTCTTCCGTTTTCCGAAAGGGACGTGTCCAGCGATCCCTGATACTGACGACGTTCTCCCTGCGGCGTTTTTCCATGTCTGATCAGCCTGATCTGCATGTGTTCCCCTCTTCTTATACCGGCCAGTTTCCCTTCAGCACCTGCGGCAGACCGCAGCATACACGGATGACCACATCGGCCCTTGAAGCCAGTGCACAGGCCAGACGTCCGGCCTCTTCCCGCCTCATTCTCTCTTCTGCATCAGCCGGTATGATACCGCATCCGGTTTCCGTGGCAATGACGACGTCATACCGGCTCAATCTGTCAGCCAGCAATGCCGGATCCTCCTGACCCGCCATATCCTGCACATCCCATACGGCATGTTTTGAAAAGGCATCCTGTGACATATGCAGTGCCTCGCGAATGTAGGTCTTTTTCCCGGAATACATAGGTCCTGTGATGAAGATCATAGCGCCGCCTCCGCCGTTTGCTGTAAAAACATGGCTCCCAGCATCCAGAGTTCAGCCGTCTGAAGAAACCATCCGGACAAATCTCCGGACAGCCCTCCGAACTGACTCGCGGTCAGATGCCTGTACACCAGAAAAACACCGAAAGCGGCCGGTACCATCAGCCATCCGCCGAAAATGCAGAGCAGTACAGCCTGTATCACTGCCAGGACGATCAGCACGTTCCGTACTCTTGTTTTATCCAGG
The DNA here is from genome assembly GCA_024683035.1 of Eubacterium sp. Taxonomy (GTDB): domain Bacteria; phylum Bacillota; class Clostridia; order Lachnospirales; family Lachnospiraceae; genus Bilifractor. The sequence continues at coordinate 3,613 of JAIKYQ010000100.1, read as the reverse complement.
GCATCCGAAAAAGTACGTACCAGTCCACTTCCGGGCCGGATCGTAAAGGATGCAACAGACAGGCCTGACAGCGTACGGGACAGGGTAAAACAGAGTATGACCGGAATAATCCGGAACGCCGGCAGAGATGTCCATAAGGCGAAGGACAGCAAAAAGTAAACGCAGAGATGGATCACGGCAAAAGTACCAAGATGCGGATCCTTCAGAATGGACTGTTTCTTTTCCGTCGTGCCGTGGCTTGCCAGTGCATCCCAGGTGTCTGCATATCCGTCCAGATGGATTCCTCCGGTGATCAGTACAGGTAGAGCACAGAGTCCGGCGCCTTTCAGCACAGCCGGAAGGGCCAGCCTTTCCGCTGCCAGGGCCCAGAACACACAGAATAATCCGGTTACGGCACCTACCAGAGGAAAAACCGCCATCGTATACCTCATGTTTTTTTCATTCCATGCCGTCTGCGGCACCGGCAGCGCCGAGAACATGGAAAAAGCGATCAGAATGGTTTCCATGAATGTCATATGCTTTTACTACCTTTTATTATATACGGGATCCCGCATAGTACTTCTGCTACACAGGTCGCTTCAGAAGCCAGCTGACACTGTATGGAGGCCAGTGACCGCATATACCGTTCTGTTTCACCGGAATACCGGATGCCGTCGGAAAACACCTCGTTCCCTACAACCACAAGATGCCGTACGCACCTTCCCAGATGCAGGACTCCCTGCTTCGCCGCTTCCTCACCGTTTCCTTCTTTCAGAAACATTTCATTGGCAAGCAGATTCCCCAGATCCTCCAGAAGGATCACTGAAGCAGGATCCGGAGCATATCCTTTCAGATCTGTATACCGTTCCACCGTCTGAAAGCCGGCCCCGGCTCTGTTTTTTCTATGCCGGGCGATCCGCTTTTCTGCTTCGCCGCCTCCGGGAAGCATGTCTGCCAGATAGAGCAGCGGCCCACCTGTTTGCTGCGCCAGTTGTATTGCCAGTTTTTCGGCATAGGCACTTTTTCCGCTTGCGGCGCCACCGATCACCAGCCAGATCATACAGATTCCTTCTTTCCGGCATATTGCTCTGCCGCAAGTACAAACCGTTCCGCCAGCGGGAAGGGACCGTCCAGATGAAGATGCGGAAAGGCCGCATACAATGTCCCGCTGACAAAACCGCAGGACCAGCGGCGGCCGTCTTCCTTTACAGAAAGCAAGTCTGAACCGCATTCCGTACTGTCCCAATAATGAAACTCATGCGCCGGGATACGTTCTCCTTTCCTGAACAAAAGAGAATCCCTGTCTGCTTCCAGCTTCTGATAGCCAAACCGCTGCAGCCTGTTCGTCCGGAAGCCCTTTCCCGGAAGAAAGCCGCACATCGGAAAAGACTGTCCTTTGTCGTCCTCCAGTTCCTGCTGCAGATACAGAAACCCGCCGCATTCCGCCAAGAGCGGCATCCCTTTTTCCGCCGCCTTCCGGATTGCTGCGCGCATGGCTGTGTTTTCCGACAGAGCAGAGGCAAACAATTCCGGATAGCCGCCGCCCAGGTAAAGACCACCGCAGTGTTCCGGAATTGCCTGGTCCTTTAAAGGACTGAACCAGACCAGTTCCGCACCGGCCCGGCGAAGCGCATCAAAACTGTCTTCATAATAAAACGAGAAAGCAGAGTCTCTGGCTGCCGCAATACGGACATTCCTGTCTGAAGATTCTTTCCGTGGAGAGATCTCCCGGTCATCGCTGCAGAACGGCGATACTGTCTGCTCCTCTTCCGCTGCAGAAAGCAGTCTGTCTACGTCTACTGTTTTTTCAAACTGTTCCGCCATCAGCGAAATCCGTACGGAAAGATCCTGTACCTCCTCTGCTGTCAGAAGCCCCAGATGCCGGCTGCCCCACTGCGCTTCCGGCATGGGCGGAAGATAGCCGAAAACCGGAAGACCGGCTTCTTTTTCCAGAATCGGCGACAGATAAGCCGCAAGCTTCTCTGTACATGCCGCCAGCAGGATCCCGCAGAGTCCGCTGTCCGGCCGGAATGTTTTCATACCCTTGATCTGAGCAGCCAGGGATACGCCGACTCCCTGCGGGCGGACAACCAGAACAGCCGGCGTTTTTGTGCAGAGGGCTGTTTCCCATGCACTGCATGCCGTCGTACCGTTCAGGCCGTCATAGTAACCCATGGCCCCTTCCAGCACGGCAATGCCGCTCCGGTTTCTCTGAAGAGATGCCTTTACACTCTCCTCCCCCTGCAGATACAGATCCAGGTTGCGGGAAGGAATGCCCAACACACGGCCGTGAAACATCGGATCGATATAATCCGGTCCGCATTTAAAGGAGCGTACATCCAGGCCCCGTTTTTTCAGGACTGCCAGCAGTGCACAGGTCATCACCGTCTTGCCGGCATTGCTGTGCATGGCCGTCAGCATTATTTTTCTCATGCGCAGCCTCCGGCGATCAGCCAGACCGGGTTGCGCGCCGTCATCAGATGCAGGCTGCCGGCCTTTTTCGACTGACTGACTCCAATCTGAACAATCTCCGGATCATACCCGATCTGTTTCAATGCCTCTGTGGCATCCGCAAGACTTTCCACGGCTATGGCCGTCATACAGATCCGCGCATGTTCGTTTTTCTCATGGATCAGCCTGACTATTTCTTTCAGTTTTCTGCCGCTGCCCCCTATAAATACGGCGTCAGGTACCGGGAGATCTCCAAGAGCCTCCGGTGCATTTCCTTCCCGGACGGTAAGATTCCACGCACCCCATTCCTTACGATTCACCTCTGCCAGCCGGACCGCATCCGGATTCTTTTCCACCGCATAAACACGGCCCGCCTGCATGGCCAGTTCAATGGCCACACTGCCCGTGCCGCTTCCGATATCCCAGCAAGTCTCATCCTGAGCGGGTGCCAGCTTTGCCAGAATGGCTGCCCGCACAAACTGCTTTGTCATCGGTATGGCATCAACTCTCTGAAAAGCTGAATCAGGAAAGCCGGGCGTCATCCGTTTCCGCCGCGGGGCAGCTTCCGCCAACAGGACACTGAGTGACGAAAAGGACCGCTGCGAGAAATCGCCTGCTGTACCGCTTATGATCTTTTCCTCTTCGGTACCAAGATCCTGGCCTACCGTCACTTCCAGCGTATCCAGTCCGGCTTCCGTCAGCTGTCGGCAGAGTGCGTCCGGTCCCGTCTTTCCCCCGGTCAGGAAAAAGACCGGTTTCCCGCAGCATACCTGTTTTACGGCATCACATTCTTTTCCATGTGCCGAGCACAGCTGCCAGTCCTGCCAGCTGCGTCCGAGCCTGGCGGCAAGCAGCTGCAGACTGGATATGCCCGGCAGAACGCAGATGTCATAGCCATCCAGAACAGTCAGCAGCCTTTTTGTACCTGAATAAAATCCGGAATCCCCGCTGAAAAGAACACAAACCGGGGTCTGTCTGCCACGCTGGTCTTCTTCTTTCAGAATATCCCGTATTTCTTCCGCACGGGTAGCTTTGATCCGTGTTCCGGCATCGGGAAACATATCCAGAAGGCGTTCGGCGCCGATCAGGCACTCTGTCTGCCTGATCGCACATTCCGCTTCTTTCGTCAGCGTATCCGGACCGCTCCCGACGCCAATCAGATAGATTTTCACAACCAGTCTCT
>JAIKYQ010000096.1 GCA_024683035.1 Eubacterium sp. | reverse complement strand
CAACGAGATGCTCCGTTCCATTCCCGGGATCAGCCAGAAGGTACTGACAGACAACCTCCGCGCTTTGGAAAGCGATGAGATCATCACCAGGACGGTTTTCCCCGAAGTGCCGCCCAGGGTGGAATACGCGCTGAGCGATCTTGGCGAATCCATGCGTCCGATTATCAAAGCCATGGAAGCCTGGGGAACCGGATATCAGCAACTGGTGCGTGAAAGCAAATGAATCAGAACGAAAGACGCAGATGGCTGATCCATGCCCTGCTGGATGAAATGCCGCAGTATCAGTATCCGGTTTTTCCGTATACCGCGGATCGTCAGTGGCGGTTGCTCCGAAGCCTGATGAATGTCCGTCCGCCAATGCCGGTATCTGAGGAGTTTCTGCAGATCCAGGACACTTTCCTGAAAGAAATGACAGAAGAAAAAGGCATTGTGGATGCGGACGCCCTGCCGCCCTGTGCCGGGGATCCCCGGCTTGTCCTCTGGCAGGGCGATATCACGACCCTGCGGTGTGACGCCATCGTCAATGCTGCGAACAGCCAGATGCTGGGCTGCTTCTCTCCCTGTCACGGCTGTATCGATAACATCATCCATACCATGAGCGGTGTACAGCTGCGCCTGGCCTGCCACGAGATCATGCAGAAACAGGGGCATGAGGAACCCACCGGACAGGCAAAGATCACTCCCGGCTTCAACCTGCCTGCGAAATATGTGCTGCATACGGTTGGGCCGATCATCAACGATGAAGTCACTCCGGAAGCCGAAGCATTGCTGGCATCCTGCTACCGCTCCTGCCTGGAACTGGCGGAGCAGCACAATCTGCAATCCATCGCTTTCTGCTGCATCTCCACCGGTGTTTTCAGTTTCCCGCCGGACCTTGCGGCAGAGATTGCCATCCGGACCGTAAAGGAATTCCTTCAGGAAGAAACCGGTATTCAGCGCGTGATCTTCAATGTCTTCAAAGACAGTGATCTGGAGATCTATCAGAGACTGCTTACGTAAGAAAAGACTGGTTACCAAAAGGTGCCTATGTAATAAAAAAGTGCGTACTTGTTTCGCTCTCCCGTCTGCCTTATGCTTCACTTGCCGGCAGAAAAGCCGGAAAGAAACTCAGAGGAGAGAAAGCTGATGAAAGAGCAGAAGAACTCCCGGCGGAATCTTTCTGCCGGAGTTGTTTGCTGATGCCGGAGAATGATATGGACGAAAAAATTCTGCTGCTGAAAGAAAAAATCGATCAGGCTGACGCTGTGATCATCGGAGCGGGCGCCGGACTGTCCACGGCTGCCGGGTTTGTATACTCCGGTGAGCGTTTTGACAGGTATTTCAGCGATTTCAGGCGAAAATACGGTTTCCGGGATATGTATACAGGCGGTTTCTTCCCGTACAACACACAGGAAGAATTCTGGGCCTACTGGAGCCGGTATATCTGGATCAACCGCTACATGGACGCACCGAAATCCACCTACAGCGATCTGTATAAGATCGTGAAGGGCAGGGACTATTTTGTCCTGACCACCAACGTGGATCATTGCTTCCAGAAGGCCGGGTTTGACAAGAAACGGCTGTTCTACACCCAGGGGGATTACGGCCTGTTCCAGTGCACAAAGCCCTGCTGTAAAAAGACATGGGAAAACGAGAGCATGATCCGGAACATGATCCTGTCCCAGGGGTATACCATCGGGGAATATAACGGGCTGATTTTCCCGGAAAGCGCGGAAGCGAAGATGAGTATCCCGGAAGAGCTGCTGCCGAAGTGCCCCAACTGCGGACGTCCCCTGACCATGAACCTCCGTTCGGATGACAGGTTTGTGGAGGACGAAGGCTGGCAGGCAGCTGCTGCGGAATATGAGATCTGGGTGAAAAAACATCAGGACCGGAAGGTTGTTTTTCTGGAAATCGGTGTGGGATACAATACTCCGGGCATTATCAAATACAGTTTCTGGCAGCAGGTATACCGGAACAAAAACGCGTTTTATGCATGCCTGAACATGGAAGAGGAACGGGTTCCGGAAGAGATCCGGGAACGGTCGCTTATCATCGGCGGTGATTCCGCGGAAATCATCAAAGGATTGGTATCATGATCATCAACACAGGGATGCGTACGGATATCCCGGCCTTTTATTCCGACTGGTTTGTGAACCGGCTGAAGGCCGGCTTTGTGCTGGCTCGCAATCCATACAATCCACGCTCTGTTACCCGTTACAGGCTGTCGCCGGATGCCGTGGACCTGATCGGTTTCTGTACGAAGAATCCTGCGCCGATGCTCCCGCATATGAACCTGCTCCGCCCCTACGGGCAATACTGGTTTGTCACGATCACGCCGTACGGAAAAGAAATCGAGCCGCATGTTCCGGACAAGCGGAAGGTGCTGGAAAGCTTCCGACGCCTGTCAGATACAGTCGGCGCGGACAGTATGGGATGGCGGTATGATCCGGTCTTTATCAGCGATGAATACCCGGTTGAACGGCATATCAAAGCATTTGAGTATATGGCCAAAACACTGTCCGGGTATACACGGACAGCC
>JAIKYQ010000014.1 GCA_024683035.1 Eubacterium sp. | reverse complement strand
TGTGCAACGAAAGTGAGCGCGTCTGCGTACAAGACGGTCAACGGTGTGACAGAGGGAGACTATGAGGTGTCCACTGATGATATGGGAAGCGCAAGCTTTAACATCGAAGGCAATCATGTGGAGATGACCAATTTCACATTTGATGCCGACGAATCGTTAATGGTAGAAGCAGAGATCAACGAAGAAGATGTCGTTTTTACGCATGTATATGTTCATGATGACGTGGATGTTATACAGAATATTGCAGACGGGCATTATCATGAAGTCTTTACACAGGAGAATGCAGCCACAGAGTTCAATGTTCTCTACCAGGCGATTTTCGGTGCCACTGATGAACCGGTTATCGATGAAAATGTTCATTTTGAACAGGGCGTCCTTTATACAGGCCTGGAACTGACAGACGGACAGCTGTTCATACTGGCAAAAAATGAATCAGATGAGTTCATTCTGGTCGCAGTGACAACAGAAGAGTACGGGTCTCAGGAGATCGTCGACCTGGCCTATGATGCATTGAGTGAATAAAGACAGGAATCAGCTGAAACACGGGACAGGAGAGCAGGATGAAACTGATAAAGCATGCCACGATTCCGGCCAGTTATTGTGATGCGGATGTAAAGCTTTCTGTGGTTGGAGCCTTCCAGATGGTAGAGGATCTGGTTACGGAAATGATGGGTGAACTGTCCATAGACGGCCTGATCTGTATGAACAAATACAAAGCCATGTGGATTTTTGTCCGGAACAGGATTGAGATGCGTCATCCTCTTGCATGGAAGGAAGCGTATACAGCAGAATGCTATATCAGTATGATAGGGAAGGCAAAGCTGAACGTAGACACCGTGCTGAAAAACGCAGAGAACACGATCGCTCTTGCTTCACGCCTGGAACTGTGTGCCGTGGATCTGGAGACGATGAAACTCCGGAAAATGGATACGGTAGGGCTGGACGGCAGTATCACAGCTGAAGAAGCAGAATGTGAGATCAAATACGAACGCGGGAAATTCATCCCGGATCAGTGTCTGGACACGGTAACCGTTCGCTCATCCGATATCGATTACTGTCATCATACAAATAACATATCCTACATCCGTTACCTTATGAATCAGAGATCGGTTGCAGAACATGCGCAGAGACCGGTTCAGATCATCGAAGTACAGTATGCGGGGCAGACGCATGAAGGAGATGTCCTTGAAATCTGCTCCTGTCATGGAACGGAAGAGGAGACAGGGAAAGAATACTATATGATCCGCCACGGCAATGAATCGGTACTGCATTGCCTGGTGATCCGGTAAGAAACAGAGAGGCATACCCTCTGGGATTACCGGAAGACAAAGGATCTGGTTATGTAAGACATATGCCGCGGCATTGCCGCGGCATATGTTTTTTTAGATTTCCATACGTAGTATAGCAACCGGCGGTCACATTTTGAAAGCCAGTAAGGTTGATTTTTACAGGACAATCCATTATGATGTATAAAGCATATTAAAAAGGTGGGAAATATAGGAAATAAACCAGCAGAAAAGTGTACCGACGAAATGTTTGAATGAGAGGATCCTGTTATGAAATCACCTCTGCGCTACCAGGCCACGCAGTATGACTGCGGGCCTACAACGATCACAAACGCGATCATGTATCTCTTTGAACGGGAAGAAATACCGCCGGATCTGATCCGTCATATCGGTCAGTGTACACTGGACAGCTATGACAGGGAAGGGTACTGCGGCAAGTACGGGACCAGCGGTGCGGCGATCCGTTACTTTGGTGCATGGCTGAATGAACTGCGTACTGCCGGTCTCCTTCCGATCCGCAGCAGCTACCTGGATGGAGAAGAAGTGTTTTTCGGGCCTGGGAGTGCCGTTTCTCAGGCCTTGCAGGAAGGTGCGGCAATCGTACTGCATGTGTTTCATGACGGAGGACACTATATTTTGGTGACCGGGGAGACACAGGAAGGCGTTTTTGTCTTTGATCCTTATTACCGGGGAAAGGATGCAGAAAGGGACGAGGTGATCCGGGTGGATGATCAGCCTTTTTCCCATAACAGGATCATACCCGGTACTCTCTTAAATGAACCCGGACGGGATTATTATGCCATGGGTGATTTTGCGTCACGCGAGGCACTTGTGATCCGCAGAGATAATACAGACGAAATGTATATGATCTAGGAGACTGTTATGTGTGAACTGTTTGCCGTGAATGCAGACCGCGAGATCAGCCCGAACGAATGGCTGAGAGAATTCTTTTCGCACGGTGAGAAAAATCCGCATGGCTGGGGGATGGCATTGTGTTACGGGCGTAAAGCAGTAGCGCTGGAAAAAGAGCCGGTCCGGGCAGACAGAAGCCGTTATCTGAAGGAGCGGCTGCGCCAGGATATCCATGTGGCTGCCATGATAGCGCATATCCGGGAAGCGACGATCGGCACGCCGGATTACTGCAATACACATCCGTTTGTGGGCAGAGACCGCACCGGACGGTGCTGGACGCTGGCACATAACGGGACCATCTTTGAGGGCGATGTGCTGCAGCCCTTTGTACACCGGCAGGAGGGGCATACGGACAGTGAACGGATCCTCTGCTATATCGTAGAAGAAATAAACCGTAAAACCTCCCTGCTTCTGCGGGAACTGCAGGAGCAGGAGCGATGCAGATGCATGGATGAGATCATCAAGACGATCGTGCCCGGAAACAAACTGAATCTGATGGTTTATGACGGAGATATCCTGTATGTGCATACGAATATGGCAGATACACTGTACAGCTGCACAGTAAACAGAAAAGAAGAGGCAGGATCTGTACGTATATTTGCAACGGTGCCGTTTCCGACAGGGACCGGAGCAAAATGGGATGCCATGCCGCTCCGATCACTCTGTGCGTATAAAGACGGCCGTCAGATCTACCAGGGGGAGCCGCACCCGTACGCCTATCTTGAAGATCCTGAAAAGATGCGCTATCTGTATATGATGTTTGCAGGATTATAAAACGGATCCTGCCCGCTATTTATCAGCCATGACCAGCACCGCGTGCTTTTCTGTTGTACAGAAACAGCGCCGTAAGGATCAGCGCATATCCGACGGCTTTCAGCAGACTGAGGCTTTCACCGGCGATCAGAATTCCCATCAGGCTCGCCGTCAGGGGATTGACAACGGTCAGGACAGCGGCTTCTTCTGCCGCCACATATTTCTGGCCAAGGGGCTGGAAGGCAAAGCCGAAGCAGCTGCACAGCAGGACCAGGAGCATAAGGAGGCCCCACTGTCTGCCGGTCTGCGGCATACCGAAATCTCCCGACGCCAGGGATGCGAGCAGACTGAGAACCCCCATGGTACCTAGCTGAATGATACCGATCGTAACAGGCTCAGCATCCCTGCTAACTTTTTCTGTTGCCATAATACAGATGGCATATGTGACCGCGGCGAGTATGGTCAGGATCATGCCTGTATGACTGCCGCCGCTGCTGTATTGTGTGATGGAAAGAAAGCCGACTCCGACGACAGCAAGAAAGGCACAGAACAGAGTCTTTTTTTTCGGCAGTGTGCGGGTCAGGACAGCTATAAAAAGGGGGACCATGACAATGGCCATATTTTCGACCAGGGAACTGACACCGGTATCAACGTACCGGAGTCCGTACATTTCAAAAAACATACAAAGGGTATACAGGGCACCCAGAATGATGCCGCCGCGGAAGCTGTTCCTGTCGCATTGCAGTAGTTTCTTATGAAAGATAACGGCCAGAATGAGAAATGCCAGCAGGAATCGGACAGCCAGTATGCTGGTGGGAGACAGACTCTGCAGCAGTGTCTTGGAGAACAAAAAAGATGTCCCGCGGGCAATGAAAACGGCGACCAGTAATATTTTTGCACTTGTCTTACTCATAGCGTTCCCATTGTAGCAGATGCCCGTTGCAGCTGCAAATGAAACAAAAATGCGGAATACAGAAAGACGGTGGATGATAAGATCCGCCATTACATGGTATAATAGCAAAACAGGCGCCGCAGCAGGAAAGCTCTCTGCTTGTAGAAAGCATGAATCTGCGATCAGAACATCAGGAGGTCTTATACATGAGTAAAAAAGATCGGTTTGAAAAAGTTTATGGCCAGGGATCACTCAGCGGTACGGAAATCTGGGTGGACAAAGAAACCGGTGTAAACTATGTGTTCCATTTCAGCGGGTATGCAGGCGGTCTGACACCCTTGCTGGGAAAAGACGGCAAGCCGGTCATAACAGCCGTTTCGTTGAATGCATTTGAGTGATACGGCTGTAAACATTCAGAGATCCGCATACAGGGCAGACGATTCCGGCGATCGCACATTAATCAGCAAAAGTTCTTGACGAGTGTAAATGTATTTGATAAAATATAATTGCATCAAACAAAAGGAGAGGATCATGCAGTACGACTATCATGAAGCAATGAAGCTTGCCAATCAGCTGTGCTTTCCGCTCTACGCTGCTTCGAGAAATGTGATCAGCCTCTATACGCCCTATCTGAAATCGCTGGGCCTGACCTATACGCAGTATATTGTTTTTCTGGTCCTGTGGGAAAAAGACGGGATCACGGTCGGAGAGATCTGTGAAAAGCTGATGCTGGATAACGGAACGCTATCGCCCCTGCTAAAAAAAATGGAGCAGGCAGGACTGGTTATCAGACAGCGCAGCCGTGAGGATGAGCGTGTGGTGGAAATCATGCTTACCGATGAAGGAAGAGCCTTGCAGGAAAAAGCAAAAGAGATTCCGCAGAAAGTGGCTAGCTGTATTGACCTCCCGGAAGAAAAGGCACGGCAGCTGTACAAACTGCTGTATGAACTGTTGAAGAATCAGGGATATGGAGAGACTACCCATACGAAAGGAGTATCAGAATGAAAACAGTCTATGATTTTACGGTGAAAGACAGACAGGGAAACGATGTCAGTTTGAAAGAGTATCAGGGCAAGGTGCTTCTGATCGTCAACACAGCGACCGGCTGCGGATTTACACCGCATTATGAACCGCTGGAAGCCATGTACAGGGAACTGAAGGAGCAGGGCTTCGAAGTGCTGGATTTCCCCTGCAACCAGTTTGCCAATCAGGCTCCGGGCAGTGATGATGAGATCCATGAATTCTGCACATTGAAATTCGGAACAGAATTTCCGCAGTTTGCAAAAATCGATGTAAACGGAGAGAGCGCGGATCCGCTGTTTGCATATCTGGCTTCCGAAAAACCGTTTGAAGGGTTCGGCAAGGGTTTAAAGAATGCGGCACTCAAGAAGTTTTCGGATATGAATAATAAAACGTTCGGAGAAAAAGCGTATATCAAATGGAATTTCACAAAATTCCTGGTTGACCGGGAAGGAAAAGTAGTGGCAAGATTTGAGCCAACGATGGATATGAAAGAGGTCAGGGAAGCGGTACTGGCCGTTCTGTAAGAAAGAACAGCAGAAGCGTATAACGGAAAAGCAGAAGGCGGAGATGAAATATGAACAGCATGCAAGAAAAATCACGTGAGAAGACAATCATCAGAACCAGCATTATCGGGATCATAGCGAATGTATGCCTGGCCGCCTTCAAGGCTGTGATCGGAATGATGACAAACTCGATTGCCATTGTACTGGACGCTGTAAACAACATATCCGATGCGGGCAGCTCTCTGATCACGATCGTAGGGACCAGGCTGGCCGGAAGAGAACCGGACAAAAAGCATCCGTTCGGGTACGGACGGATTGAATATCTGAGCGCCATGATCATTTCCGTGATCGTTCTCTATGCCGGCATAACGTCGCTGGTGGAATCTGTTAAAAAGATCGTGCATCCGGAGACGCCGGATTATACACCGGTTTCCCTGATCATTGTTGCCGTTGCCGTGGTGGTTAAAATCCTGCTTGGGCGTTATGTGAAGGGTGTGGGAAAAAAGGTGAATTCGGATTCTCTGATCAATTCCGGGCAGGATGCCACGCTGGATTCCATCATATCCGCTTCCACGCTGGCTGCCGCTGCGATCTTCATGCTCTTTCATGTTTCACTGGAAGCCTGGCTTGGCGCGGTCATATCTGTTGTGATCATCAAATCCGGGATCGAAATGCTGCGCGATACGATCTCGCAGATACTGGGCGAACGGAATGATGTCGAGTTGGCGAAAAGCATCCGGAAGACGGTCACTGGCTTTCCGGAAGTCCAGGGTGCCTATGATCTCGTGCTGAACAATTACGGACCGGATTCCTGGAACGGTTCCATACATATAGAAGTACCGGACACATATTCGGCAGACCAGCTGGATCAGCTGATCCGTGAGATTACGCTGCAGGTATTCAAAGAACATCGGGTCATTCTGACGGCCATCGGCGTGTATTCTGTGAATACGAAAGATCCGGAAGTGATCGCCGTTCAGAAAAAAGTCAGGGAAACCGTACTGGCACATGAATATGTCCGGCAGATCCACGGCTTTTACCTGCAAAAAGAGCAGAAGGCAATGCGGTTTGACATTGTGATCAGCTTTGACGCGGAAGACCGCAGGGCTGTTTATGAGAAAGTCGTTTCCGACGTACAGAAACAGTTCCCGGAATACAGACTGCAGGTGGCCATGGATACAGACTTTGCAGAAGAGTAACGGGCGGACAGCGGAAGAAAAGAGGAACAGCGCTTCGAAATTTTTCCAGTTTATAGAGAAGTTCTGCAGACACATGTCTGCAGGACTTTTTTTTTATGTGTTCGGAGATACTACAGAATCAAGATGAAACATATTATTACTTGACATCAAGTTTAGTATTCGTGTAATCTGTTGCCTGAAGGAGTTTAGGAATACAAAATATTTGGTTTATTATATTAGTCCGGCAAATGGCAGGTTATCTGCGTCATGGCCGTGTGTTATTTTCCGGAAAGGCAGGGCAGTATGGAAGTGGAAAACGTCAACAAGATGATAGGGGAAAAGATCAAGAATCTGCGCAACCGGAATGGCCTGACGCAGCAGGAGCTGGCTGACAGGACGGAACTGACAAAGGGCTTTATATCCCAGTTGGAGAGAGGACAGGTTTCAGCCTCCATTGTTACCCTCTTTGATCTGATCGAATGTCTGGGAATGACACCGGCGGAGTTCTTTCAGGAACATGAAGAACAGGTAGTCTACTCTGAAAAAGAATACTTTGAAAAGATCGACGAGGAAGGCAACAGCATCCAATGGGTCATTCCGAACGCGCAGAAATACCAGATGGAGCCGCTGTTGGTGGTGATCCAGCCGCATGCGAGACTCGAAGAAGACAAACCGCATAACGGTGAGGAGTTCGGCTTTCTGATCAGCGGACGGATCACTCTTCATCTGGGAGAAAAGATCTATCATGTAAAGGCGGGGGAAAGCTTTTACTATCCGGCGGCACAGATGCATTATCTGGAGAATCCGGGAAATCGCCCGGCTAGACTGATCTGGATCAGTACACCGCCTGAGTTTTAGGATAGAGGATGATGAAGACCGGTTTCCGGATTTGTGATAAAGAGGAAAAGATATGGATAAAACAGAGACGATCATTGAACTGCAAGGGATCAGCAAAGTTTACGAAAATGGTTTTAAAGCTGTAGACAATGTGAACCTTGCTGTAAAACGGGGAGAATTCGTGACATTTCTGGGACCCTCCGGCTGCGGCAAGACAACCACGCTCCGGCTGATTGCCGGATTTGACGTGCCAACGACAGGAGATATCCTGCTGAATGGAAAGTCTATCGTGGAACTGCCGCCGTACAGAAGACCGGTCAATACGGTTTTTCAGCGGTATGCCTTGTTTCCGCATATGAACGTCTATCAGAATATTGCTTTCGGACTCAAACAGAAAAAGACGGACAAAGAAACCATCAGCAGAAAAGTGCGCAAGGTACTGGACCTCGTGGATCTGGAAGGCTTTGAGGAAAGAGGTATACATACGCTTTCCGGCGGACAGCAGCAGCGGATCGCCATTGCCCGGGCTCTGGTCAACGAGCCGGAGATCCTGCTTCTGGATGAGCCGCTTGGAGCGCTTGATCTGAAAATGCGCAAAGAAATGCAGCTTGAACTGAAAAACATGCACGACAAGCTCGGCATTACCTTTATCTATGTCACCCATGACCAGGAGGAAGCCCTGACGATGTCTGACACGATCGTAGTCATGAATGAAGGGCGGACGCAGCAGATCGGTACACCGGAAGATATCTACAATGAACCGCAGAACGCCTTTGTGGCTGACTTTATCGGGGAGAGCAATATCTTCAACGGGATGATGACAGGGCACCTGAAAGCTCGGTTCTGCGGCGGAGAGTTCGAATGTGTCGACGATTACGAGGAAGGTACGCACATTACGGCTGTCGTACGGCCGGAGGATGTGGAGATTACAGCACCGGAAAAGGGCACTATTGTGGGAGTGGTAGACTCTGTGATCTTCAAAGGAATCCATTATGAGATCACAGTGCTTTCCGGTAAAAATGAAATGGTCATCCAGACGATCCACAGTGCCCGTGTGGGAGACCGGGTCGGGATGCGGGTCAATCCCGAAAACATCCATATCATGCTCGCAGAGGATCATACCAATCAGTTTTATGCAGATATCAACCGTGATTTCCAGCTGGAGTATAACGGACACATACTGGATACCAGTCTGACGAAGATCATCCGCGGCAGCAGGCGCCTGGATGACGGCAGGATCGTGGACAGCAGCGGGGAGGAGATAGAGCCTTCGCGGATCCGTATCCAGGTTTCCATCCAGCCTGACGATATCGAGATGACCGATGAACAGGATAAGGGACTGATCCAGGGAACGATCAGCAATCTGATCTATAAAGGAGACCACTACTGTTATATCATCCACACAGAGCTGGAGCAGGATTTTGTGGTCGATGATGAGTATCTGTGGAATATGGGAGACCGGGTCAGCCTGCTGATGCCAGTGGACAGAATGACATTTGCACTGAGGAGGAAATGATGCATTTTTCGAGGAAAAGTCTGGGCATCCCCTATGCCGTTTTTCTTGTGATTTTTGTGCTGGCGCCGCTTCTTGTGCTGTTGTTCTATGCGTTCACCAACGGACAGGGCCAGTTCACCATGGCAAATCTGCATAACTTTTTCGGGGATCCCAACACGCTAGGCACGCTGTTTTACAGCTTTGCTATTGCCTGTGTGACGACCATCGTCTGCCTGCTTCTGGCATATCCGGTGGCCTACTTTCTGGCGATGAGCAGAATAGGCAATAAGACTGTGGTTTTAATGCTTTTCGTCATGCCGATGTGGATCAATTTTTCCCTGCGGATCACAGCGCTGAAGGAGATCCTGACAGTGATCGAAGGAAATCTGGCCATGTATCCGTTCCTCAATGCTGTCCTCGGTATGACGTATGATTTTCTGCCGTTCATGATCCTTCCGTTGTATACGACAATCTCCAAAATAGACGGAAACCTGCGGGAAGCGGCCATGGACCTGGGAGCAGACAACATGCGGACGTTTCTGCAGGTAACGCTGCCTCTGTCGATCCCGGGGATCGTCAGCGGCGTATCCATGGTCTTCCTGCCGGCCATGACCAACTACGTGGTGCTGGATATGCTGTACAACAGCACCTATATTATGGGAAGCCTGATCGGAAGCTATTTTGCTGCCTATAACTGGCACGGAGGATCCATGATCTCCCTGATCCTCCTGGCTCTGATTTGCATCTTTACCCTGCTGACAGGCAGCGGTGAGGAAGAAACGGCGAGGGGAGGTGCGATGCTGTGAAACAGAAAACGGGATTTCAGAAAACTTTCCGAGGTGTCTTTCTTTTGCTTGTGCTGCTGTTTCTGTATCTGCCGATCCTGCTGCTGGCCGTTTACAGTTTTACCAGTTCAACTCAGATCGGCGCGATCCGGGAGTTTTCCATACAAAACTATGTGACGCTCTTTACGACGCCGGTGCTCACCGATATGATCCTCGGCACGGTTCTGCTGGCACTGGGATCGGCAGTGATCGCTACGTTCCTCGGGACAATGGGAGCGATCGGAGCTTTCTACTCAAAAAGGAAAGCATCGGCTTTCATCACGACGCTGAACCAGGTACCGGTGGTCAACGCGGATGTAGTAACGGGTTTTTCCATCTGCATCCTTCTGGTAGTCGTACTGCATGTCAGTAAGGAATCCTACATTCCGCTGGTGGCCGGACACGTTACCCTGTGTGCGCCGTTTGTATTTCTGGCCGTGATGCCCAGGATCAAACAGATGGATTCCAGCATCTATGAAGCGGCGCTGGATCTGGGTGCCACGCCCTTTGTGGCTTTGCGGGACGTGGTGATCCCACAGATCGTGCCCGGAATCATCTCGGGATTTGCCCTGGCCGTAACGCTGTCGCTGGATGATTATTTCATAGCCATGTATACAAAACCGGCGACCTTTGACACGATCAGCACCTATGTGGTCAATGCCACCAAAGGTGCACAGACTACGATCAAAACGGCACTCTGGGCTCTTTCCACCGTGATCTTCCTGATCGTAGTCCTGATCGTACTGGGCATGAATCTGCGGGCAAATCGAAAGAGTAAAGAAATGGACGGCTACGGCAGAAAGCGCGAGGAAGCCGCAAAAGGAGGCCGGAATGCGGAATTCTAGCATATGGCGCAGACTGATCCTGCTTTCTATGGGCAGTCTTCTGCTGATACCGGCTGCGGGAAGTACCGTTTGGGCCGAAGAGGCGGACAAACCTGAAAAAGTAGTATTGCGCGTCTGCAACTGGGAAGAGTACATAGACCTCGGTGACTGGGATGAAGAGGAAACCATCGAACTTCCATCTGCCGATATCATCGGAGAGAATTCGCTGATCGAGGATTTTGAGGAGTGGTATTACGACACCTACGGCATTGAAGTAAAAGTAGAGTATTCCACCTTTGGCTCCAACGAGGACCTGTACAACACACTCACGCTGGGAGATGTATACGATCTCATCTGTCCTTCCGAATACATGATCATGAAACTCATGAACGAGAAGCAGCTGATGCCGCTTTCGGACTCTTTTTTTGACATGGAGGACGAAAATAATTATTACATCCGCGGCGTTTCTCCATTTATAAAGCGCATATTCGATACAAAGGGAATCGGCGGCGAGATGTGGAATAAATACGCTGCCGGCTATATGTGGGGTGTTACCGGGTTTGTGTACAATCCGGAAGAAGTAACCGAGGAACAGGCTTCGTCCTGGAAACTCCTGAGCGATCCTGCCTTTAAGAGGAGAGTGACGGTCAAAGACAGTGTACGGGAGTGCTATTTTGCCGCGGTCGGAGCTCTGAAATCGGATCTCCTGACATCGGAGGAATTTAAAGGATCTCCGGATTATGCGCAGAGGCTGGAAGAGGAGATGAACGATACCTCCCCGGAGATGATCGAACAGGTACAGGATTATCTCAAAACCGTCAAGGACAACGTCTATTCTTTTGAATCAGACGCCGGCAAAGCAGATATGATCACGGGAAAGGTGGTCGCCAACTACCAATGGTCCGGGGACGGCGTGTACACGATGGATCAGGCGGATGAAGACGGCCTGGAACTGGCTTTTACGGTACCTCTGGAAAGTACGGACATTTATTTTGACGGATGGGTGCTGTATAAAAAGGGGATCGAAGAGGATCCGGCCAAACAGCATGCGGCAGAGGCGTTCATCAATTTCAACTCCCGGCCGGACAATGCGATACGCAACATGTATTATATCGGTTACACTTCGGTCCTGTCCGGAGGGGATGATCCGCTCATATTTGAGTATGCCGATTATAACTATGGGGCAGAAGAAGACGAAGAGGATACGGAGGAGTATGATCTTTCCTATTTCTTTGCGGAAGACGGGGAAGAGAGTGATGACTATGTGATCGCGGCGCCGGCAGATCAGGTAAACCGGCAGCTGGCGGCAGCCTATCCGCCGGCAGAAGTGATCGGCCGATCCTGTATCATGACTCATTTCGATGAGCAGCAGACAACCCGGATCAACCAGATGTGGATCAATGTCCGCTGTATGAGTATCGACAAAGTACCGTTCTGGGGCTGGATACTGACAGCGCTCGCACTGGCGGGGATGGGCTATATGGTCGGGAAGCGGCTCCGCATGATACGTGCCGTCAGACGAAAGCATTGAAAAAGCATGGAGACTGACTGAAAAACGTCCGGAGATAAACAGTATGGCAGATAAGGTGTTTTATAACGGAAAGATCTATACGATGGCCGGAGGCAGAAACACCGCGGTAAGTGCGGTTGCCGTGGCAGGGCACCGGATCGAAGCAGTGGGAAACAATGAGGAGATCCTGAAGCTGGCGCAGGAAGGATGCGAAAAGATTGATCTGGAAGGGCGCTGTGTGCTGCCCGGTTTCAACGATTCGCACTGCCATGTGCTGCTGACCGGGCTGGAACAGGAAAAGATCAGTCTGCGCGGTGCCCGTTCTCTGGCGGAATGTATCCGCCGCTGCCGCGGATACATTGAGAAAAACCACATTCCCGCAGGCAGCTGGATCTATGGCAGCGGATTTGATCATAATACTTTTGAAGACGAGAAACGTGTGCCGGACCGGCTTGATCTGGACCGGATCTCTGCCTGTCATCCGATCATTCTGGAAAGAGTCTGCGGCCATATTGCGGGCGTAAATGACCTGGCACTAAGGGAAGTGGGCTATGACGCCCATACTTCGGTCACGGGAGGCGTCCTGGATAAAGATGAAAACGGCCGGCTGACCGGCGTGCTGCGGGAAGCGGCGCTGGATCTGTTTAAGCAGCGGATGCCCAGGGCGGATGTGGAAGGTGCCCGGAGAGCCATCCTGCGTGTTTATAGAGAAGCGGCTGCCTGCGGTGTGACGTCCATGCAGACCGATGATCTGGAAGGAGCACCACTGGAGACCGTCATGGAAGCGTATGAGGGGCTGGCAGCGGAAGGTCTTGCCACAGTCCGGATCTTTGAAGAAGTCCAGGCGGCGCGCGTTCCGGTCCTCCGCACATTTCTGGAGAAGGGTCTGCGGACCGGCGACGGGGATCGTTTCTTCAAGATCGGAAATATCAAGCTTCTGACAGACGGTTCCCTGGGAGCGAGAACTGCTTTTCTGCGTGAACCTTACTGTGATGAACCGGACAGCAGCGGCATTGCCGTCTATACGCAGGGGGCATTGAACGAAGTAGTCATGGAGGCGCATAAAGCCCGTATGCAGGTGGCGTGTCATGCCATCGGCGACGGGGCGGCCGCCCAGTGTATAGAAGCATTTGGGCGAGCCTGGAAGTCTGATCATGCCGATCTGCGGCACCGTATAGTACACTGCCAGTTTGCGGATGACGGGATGCTTGCCGATATGGCCCGTTTCCATATTTGTGCAGATGTGCAGCCGCCTTTTGTCCCTACAGATTATCCGCTGACGGCATCCAGACTCGGCAGCAGGGATTCCGGCGGTTACGTCTGGAAGAGCATGCTGAATCATGGAATCCATATCGGCGGCGGCTCGGACAGTCCGGTAGAAACATTTGATCCCATATGGGGGATCCACTGCGCCGTAAACCGTACCGATCTGGATGGAAATCCGCCGGGAGGCTGGCATCCGCAGGAAAAACTGACCGTGGAAGAAGCCGTTTCCATTTATACGGCGGGCGGAGCTTATCTGTCGTTTGAGGAAAACAGCAAAGGAACGATCGAACCGGGGAAGCTGGCTGACATGGTTGTCCTGGACCGGGATATTTTTGTGATTCCTTCAGAAGAGATCCGGTATCTGCGGAATGTCATGACGATCATGGACGGAAAGATCGTGTACAGCCGGTAATCATTTATTGACATCAACCGGCGTTTCAAGTACAATACTTTACGCAAGTAAAGCAATAAACACAGAATGAAATATCATATATATGAATATAGAGGCGCGGAGAGCATGAGTACATGACCGGAGGCAGACCGGCCGGAGAAGATCATGGAAAGGGTGACCGCCGAAACCGGTGTCTGGGGGAGTTCCCGGGGTCAGGGCAGCGGTTGGGTCATGGCCGAACAGGTCATGGACTCGCACTGAAAAGTGCAGGCGCTATGTTATCGAAATGGAAAGCACAATGTCGTCCGCATTGTGCTTTTTGTTTTTGGGGTTTTCATTATTGATCGGACTTCTTTTCTCAGGGAGTGATACAGATTGGCAAAGTATATCGGTAAACGTTTTGTGCAGATGATCCTGATCCTTTTGGCGGCATCGGTGCTGATCTTCTGTATGGTGCGGATCGCACCATCAGATCCTATTGCCTCGATGACAAAAGGGAAGAAGATCAGTGATGAGACAAGACAGGCTCTGACGCAGCAGTATCACCTGGACAAATCGCTCCCGGAACAGTATGTGATCTGGATCACAGGAGTTCTGCACGGCGATTTCGGCGACAGCTTTGACTACAAGCGGCCGGTAAGCTCGCTGATCGCAGAACGTATTCCCACCACCCTGCAGATCGTACTGATGAGCGCCATCTTGGCACTGCTCATCGCCATTCCCATAGGTATCATCTGTGCGGTAAAAATGAATACCTGGCTGGACAGGCTGCTGTCCATTCTGACATTGATCTTTGTCGCCTCGCCGGTTTTCCTGACGGCCATCATCCTGATGATCGTCTTCGCACTGAAACTGAAAATCTTTCCGACCTTCGGCGCCGGCAAGACCTTTGTGGAAAACCTGTACTATCTGTTTCTGCCTTCGCTGGCGCTCAGCATGAACATGGTGGCGCTGATCGCAAGGATCACTCGCAGCAACATGATCGAACAGCTGAATTCCAATTATGCGACCACGGCCGTTGCGAAAGGTATCCCCTACCGAACGATCGTGCTCAAGCATTGTCTGAAGAACGCCGTCATCCCGGTCATCACCGTCGCCAGTATACAGGTAGGCTCCATGATCATCGGCGCGGTGCTCGTTGAAAATGTCTTTGCGCTTGGCGGGATCGGGGACATCCTGATCTCCAGTATCAAGTCATCCGACTATCCGGTCGTACAGAGTATCACCCTGCTGATGGTCGCCCTTTTTGTGATCATAAACCTGATCGTCGATATTGTGTACGCTTTGATCGATCCGCGCATACGTCTGGAATAGAGGAAGGAAGCAATAGCATGATAAAAGAATGCGGACTGTTCCGTCACAGACCTATGATCCGTTTAAAAAAGAAGCAGGAAGGAATACTGTTTACCGTTCCGGTCATTATATCGGTCGCAATCCTTCTGGCTATCATCTTTGTATGTGTATTTGCACCGTTGATCGCGCCTTATTCTCCCACGGAGATGGACCTGGCAAATTCTCTGGCGCTTCCTTCGCGCGCGCATCTTCTCGGAGCGGACAAAGTGGGCAGAGACCTGCTTACCCGCCTGTTCTATGGCGGACGCACGACGCTGCTTTCCGCCATTGGAGTCGTGGTCTTCTCCATGATCGTAGGGATCCCGCTCGGACTGGTATCCGGATACTACCGGGGGCCGCTGGATACGGTCATCGGACGTATCTGTGATCTGATCCTGTCTTTCCCTTCGCTGCTGCTGGCTTTTGTATTTGTAGCGGGCTTCGGGAGAAGTATTGTGAACGCGGTCATTGCCCTGGGCATTGTCTATGTACCCATGCTGACCAGGCTGGTGCGGTCGCTTACCCTGGTCGAGAAAAACAAGACCTATGTCGAGGCGGCCGTCTCGATCGGCTACTCAGACGCTCGCATCATGTTCCGGCACATCCTGCCGAATTGCATTTCCACGATCACCGTGCAGCTGACACTGGACCTGGCCTATGCAATCCTGGACCTGGCCGCGCTGTCTTTCCTCGGACTTGGTGTACAGCCGCCCACCGCGGACTGGGGCGCCATGCTGGACGAGGGCAGGGGCTTCCTGCTGGAAAACCCGCTGCTGGCGCTGGCACCTGGTATAGCCATTATCCTGACGGTTGTGGCACTGAACATTTTCAGCGACGGCATCCACCAGTATTTTGAGCCGGTACAGCGGCAGCTCCCTTCATTCAAAAAGGTGGAAAAAAGAATGCGTAAGGAGGCTGCATGATGGAGCCGGTCAACGAAAAGTATCTACTGTCTATCCGGGATCTGAAGGTAGATCTGATGTCTGTGCGCGGGATCGTCTACGCGCTCAGCGGCGTCAACCTTGATGTCCGTCCGGGAGAGATCCACGGACTCGTGGGCGAAAGCGGATGCGGAAAAAGCATGACGTCCAAATCGATCCTGCGCCTTCACAACGAGCAGCGCAGCCGTATGTCCGGACAGATATTTTTTGAGGGAGAGGATCTGCTGCAAGTCTCACGCCGGCGGATGCAGTCCATTCGCGGGAATCGGATATCCATGATCTTTCAGGATCCTATGACTTCGCTGAATCCACTCCTGACGATCGGAGACCAGATCTCGGAAAGCTACCGGCAGCATGAAAAGTGCACCAAGGCAGAGGCAAAGACAAAGACACTGGAACTGCTGGAAAAGGTAGGCATCTTCCCTGCGGAGAAGCGTTTTTCCCAGTATCCGTTTGAACTGTCCGGAGGTCTGCAGCAGCGTGTGATGATCGCCATGGCCATTGCCTGCAGCCCGGCTCTTCTGATCGCGGATGAACCGACGACAGCACTGGATGTGACGATCCAGGCACAGGTACTGGAACTTCTGCAGAAGCTTTCCCGGGAAATGAATATGGCCATCCTGCTGATCACGCACAACTTCGGCATCGTGGCCGAGATCTGTGACTGTGTTTCTGTCATGTATGCGGGAAGGGTCGTGGAAACATCCGGTACCAGAGATATTTTCCGGTGTGCCGCGCATCCGTACAGCCGGGCTTTGATCGAAAGCATTCCGAAGGCCGGTTCGGAGGAGGAATATCTGGCCACGATCCCCGGAGCGCCGCCGCAGCTCTTTTCGGAGAATCCGGCCTGTGCGTTTATGGACCGCTGTCCGTATGCGGATGAGGTCTGCAGGCAGCGGCCGCCAGAGAAATTGATCGCACCGGATCATATGGCTGCATGCCATCATATCCGTACGGATGTACGACAGAACGGAGGCAGTGATCTATGAACAGAGAACAGCAGAAGGATGCCGGCCGTATAATCGTCCATGTCGAACATCTGAAAAAATACTTTCCTGTCGGTTCAGCCGGTTTCCGAAAGGAACCGAAGCAGCTCAAGGCGGTTGACGATGTTTCGCTGGATATTCATGAGGGTGAGATCATCGGAATCGTAGGAGAAAGCGGCTGCGGGAAATCGACGCTGGGCCGTGCGATCCTGCGTCTCTTTCCGGTGACGGACGGAAAGATCGTATTCAAAGGCACCGACATTACGCGCATGGACCGAAAGGAACTCAAGGAATACCGCCGGGACATGCAGATGATCTTCCAGAATCCGTTTTCTTCCTTTAATCCCAAGCAGCGGATCGGAAACGCACTGGCGGAAGTCGGCAAAGTGTACGGCATGACAGAATCCGAAACCAATGAGCGGATCGCCGAACTGATGGAGCACATCAATCTGCCCATGGATTTCCTGCACCGTATGCCTTCGGAGCTGTCCGGCGGACAGCTGCAGCGGCTGGCGATCGCCAGGGCACTGATCCTGAATCCCGGGTTTATTGTCGCGGACGAACCGGTGTCTGCCCTGGATGTGTCCGTACAGGCCCAGATCCTGAATCTGATCACGGACCTGCGCAAAAAGATGAATATGACGATGATGTTCATTTCTCATGAAATGACTGTGGTGGAACATACCTGTGATTATATCTGCGTGATGTATCTCGGGCGTATCATCGAGATGGCTCCTACGAAGGAACTGTTTGCCCATATTTCACACCCGTATACTAGGGCACTGATGTCCGCCATTCCGAAAGCGGATCCAGATGAGGAAAAGGAAAGGATCGTCCTGGAAGGAGATATTCCCAGTGCCATCGATCTGCCCGAAGGATGCAGTTTTGCTTCCCGCTGTTTCGCCTGCACAAAGGAATGCCGGGAACGGCGTCCGGAGCTGAAAGATCTCGGGAACGGGCATTTTGTGGCCTGTCATCGCCTTCATTGATGATGTTTCAACAGGAAAAGATAACCTGTATGGAATAAGAAGAAACTTGTAGTTCATATGACAAAGGAGGAATATATGAAAAAGACTCTTGCTTTATTTCTGGGCGCTGCCCTGACGGCCACGACGCTGTTTGGCGGAGCGACAGCAGCCTTCGCCGAAGCGGATACCACATTTACCGTTGCCCTCAGCGGCGACATCGTGGCGCTGGATCCGATCTATGCGTACGATTATACGACCAACCTGGTTGTGATCCAGATCACCCAGCCGCTTCTGCAGTTCGACGCAGACAATGAGCTGCAGCCCTGCCTCTGCTCTGAATGGGAAGCCACCGATGACAAGACCTATGTGTACCAGATCCGTGATGATGTTACTTTCTCTGACGGATCTCCGATGACCATGGACGATGTGCTGTTTTCTCTGGAACGGAATATGGATCCGGAAGCCGGTTCCTATCTGAACTGGCTGTTCAACGCGGTTGACAGCATCGAGCAGACCGGGGACTGGGAGCTCACGGTTCACCTGAAAGAGCCGTCAGCAACCTGGAAATACACCATGGCCACAACCGCTGCCCATGTGATCAGCAAAGCCTATTATGAAGAGCATGAGCTGGATTTCGGTACGCCGAGCGGCGGTCTGATGGGAACCGGTCCCTATGTCTTCGACAGCTGGACCAGCGGTCAGGAAGTTGTGCTTACCAGAAACGAAAACTACTGGGATCCGGACCATGCCGGTTACCTGGATACCATCGAATACAAGATCATCCAGGACGACACGACCCGTGTCAATGCACTGACCAACGGCGACATTGATTTCACCTGCAATACGCCGACCGACATGCTGGACACACTGAATGCGGCAGAGAATATTTCTGTTACCGATATCAACTCCGCACAGGTTACGTTCCTTGCTTTCAACACCCAGAGAGCACCGTTTGACGATGTCAATGTGCGCAAAGCTGTCACGGCTGCGATCGATCTTCATACCATCGCCGAAAACATTGTGAAGGATGGTGGAAAAGAAGGTACCTGCATGCCCAACAATGACTCTCTGTTCGTATCCGATCCGGATTTCTGGAACAGCTACGTGGAAGAAAATCCTGTCGTGTACGATCTGGAAGCAGCGAAGGGGTATCTTGCCGAGTCTGAGTATCCGGACGGCTTTGACTGTGTCCTGTATACCAGCGAGAATTCTCTGCGCTATGCGATCTCACTGTATATCCAGCAGGCTCTGGCAGAGCTCGGCATCAACGTCGACCTGCAGAAGCTCGGTGAGGATGAACATACCGCGTATCAGTTCGGTGAGTATTATGACGAAGACGGCAATCGTGACTATGATATGTTCATGGCCGGATGGGAAGCAGACTATCCGGATGTTTCCAGCAACATCGAGGCGCTCCTGGCCGGCTACAATGCCGGTGAAGGCGGCTCCAACACAGCTGTGTTTGTCAACGACGAAGTAGACGAGCTCCTTGCCAAAGGCAGTTCCTCCATGGATGAGGCAGAGAGAAACGAGATCTATGCACAGATCATGGATATCGTGAACGAGAATGCGCCGTATGTATTCCTGATGTATCCGCTGCGCGCCTGCGTCATGTCGAACGATTACACGGGCCTGCGTATGAACTCTTCCTGGAACTGGAACATGTTCTTCAACGAGATCACACCTGCAGAATAAGCATAGTCTGAAAAACACAGGCCTGGTCTGTAACTGGCCAGGCATAAAAAGAAAACAAAGGGGTGCCAGTCCTGCAGAGGATGCCGGCACCTCTTTCCTGCTTATGCGCAGGTACGATCCGTGTTTTGTGCAGGGGTTCCGCATCTATTTTTATCCGAATTCGACTGTACCGGGAAACAGTAAGGGTTTATAATGAATAGCAAAGTACCTGTATCTTATGCAGCATTTTCAATTGAGGAGGAAAAAATGGCTAAATCAAGACTCATCGGTGATTATCCCGTGATCGGGATCAGGCCTGCCATCGATGGCAGAAGAGGAGTTCTCAAGGTAAGGGAATCGCTGGAAGACCAGACCATGAACATGGCGAAATCGGCGAAAAAGCTTCTTGAGGAAAACATACGCTACACCAACGGTGAGCCGGTAAAAGTCATCATTGCCGATACAACGATCGGCCGTGTTGCGGAGGCAGCGGCCTGTGCGGATAAATTCAGAAAAGCCGGCGTAGATATCACGATCACCGTCACGCCCTGCTGGTGCTACGGCGCCGAGACCATGGATATGGACCCTCTGACTATCAAGGCTGTCTGGGGATTTAACGGAACGGAGAGGCCGGGTGCTGTTTATCTGGCTTCCGTACTGGCCACACATGCACAGAAGGGTCTGCCCGCATTCGGTATCTACGGGCATGATGTCTGTGAAGCCGATGACACAGAGATCCCGGAAGACGTACGTGAAAAACTGCTGCGATTCGGGCGCGCTGCCGTGGCCGCCGCCACCATGAGAGGAAAATCCTATCTGCAGATCGGTTCCGTTACGATGGGGATCGGCGGATCTATTATCGATCCGGCCTTTATCGAGGAATATCTCGGCATGCGCGTTGAGTCTGTCGATGAAGTGGAGATCATCCGCAGAATGACGAATGCCATATACGACGAGGCCGAATTTGAAAAAGCTATGGCCTGGGTAAAAAAGAACTGCATAGAAGGCTTTGACAAGAATCCGGAAGAATTGCAGAGGACGCCGGAACAGAAGGCAGAAGAATGGGATTTCGTTGTTAAGATGATGTGCATCATCAAGGATCTGATGAACGGCAATCCAAATCTGAAAGCGGGCTTCGAAGAAGAAATGGTCGGCCATAACGCGATCGCGGCCGGTTTCCAGGGGCAGCGCCAGTGGACGGATTTCTATCCCAACTGTGATTTTGCAGAAGCCATGCTGAATACCTCCTTTGACTGGAACGGAGCGCGGGAACCCTATATTCTGGCGACTGAAAACGATGTGCTCAACGGTCTCGGCATGCTTTTTCAGAAACTGCTTACCAATACGGCGTCTATCTTTGCGGATGTCCGTACCTACTGGAGCCCCGAGGCAGTGAAAAGAGCTGCAGGAGGCTATGAGCTGGAAGGAAAGGCGAAAGAAGCAGGCGGCTTTATCCATCTGATCAATTCCGGCGCAGCCTGTCTGGATGCCAACGGACAGGCTAAAGATGCGGATGGGAACCGCTGTATGAAGCCGTGGTACGAGATCACACAGGCGGATCAGGATGCCATTATGGCACATACTACCTGGAACTATGCGGATCTCGGATACTTCCGCGGCGGCGGCTTTTCGTCCCGGTTCGTCACAGACTGTGAGATGCCGGTGACCATGATCCGTCTGAATCTGGTAAAGAACCTGGGACCGATGCTCCAGATCGCAGAAGGATGGACCATCCGTCTTCCGGATGAAGTTACGGACATACTCTGGAAACGTACCGACTATACCTGGCCCTGTACCTGGTTCGTGCCGAGAACAACGGGTAAAGGTCCCTTTGCCACGGCCTATGATGTCATGAACAACTGGGGTGCGAACCACGGAGCCATCTGCTACGGCCACATCGGTGCTGACCTTATCACGTTCTGCTCGATGCTCCGGATACCGGTGGCCATGCATAATGTTCCTGAAGAACAGATCTTCCGTCCGAGTGCATGGAATGCATTTGGCATGGACAGAGAGGGTGCTGATTACCGCGCGTGCCAGGCTTACGGTCCGCTGTACAAAACGATCCGCTGATAGAAAGGATTGAAACATAATAGTAGTAAGAAGCTGACCGGATGAAGGTCGGAAAGGAGCTGCAGGATGGATATTTCAATGGAAAAAGCAAAATCTTTGCTGGAAAGATGTATTGCGGAAACACAGGGACTGATCCAGGATCCCTCCAAGGTGGATGATCTGCTGAAACAGCTGGAGGATAAGCTGCGGGAGGTCCCGAGGATCGGTGAGACGCTTTCCGATCTGCCTCTCATGATTTCCATGGTTAAAGGATATATTACCAGGGAATACAGCGAAGTTTCCCCGAAAGTGATCGGGGTCCTGCTCGGTGCTTTCCTGTATCTGGTCCGGAAAAAAGATGTCATACCGGACAATGTTCCCATCGTCGGTATTGCGGATGACCTGGCCGTGCTGGGCCTGGCTCTGAAGCTGTGTGAGCCGGAGCTGCAGGCGTTTAAAGAATTCCGGGACGGAAAGAAACCGGAAGAAGAAGCAAATGCCGGAGAGGATACGAATCCGGAGGAACTGCCGGAGAGCCTGGCGGCAGAAGGTGAGGAAGCAGAGGAAGAAACCATGATCCCGGAGGAACTGCCGGAAGAGGAAACAGAGATTCCGGAGGGAGAATGAGCAATACATGAGAATGGAACATGCGGCACTTTATGTGCAGGATCCGGAAGCAGCCAGGGATTTTTTTGTCACCTACTTCGACGGCTGTTCCAACGAAGGATATCTTAACAGGAAGACCGGGTTTCGTTCGTATTTTATCAGCTTTGAGGACGGCGCCAGACTGGAGGTCATGTCGAAACCCGGAATAACAGAAAGC
The DNA here is from genome assembly GCA_024683035.1 of Eubacterium sp. Classification (GTDB taxonomy): domain Bacteria; phylum Bacillota; class Clostridia; order Lachnospirales; family Lachnospiraceae; genus Bilifractor. The sequence goes on along the minus strand of JAIKYQ010000014.1, from coordinate 374 downwards.
AGTAAAACACGGGACCGCACCGGTTATGCCCACATTGCCTTTTCCGTGGGGAGCCGGGAGCGTGTGGATGCCTTGACTTCCCGGCTTGCTGCCGATGGGTTTGCCGTTGTCAGTGGACCCCGAACGACCGGAGACGGGTATTATGAATCCTGTATTGCCGCCATTGAAGAGAATCTGATCGAGATCACGGTATAGCAGATACGGTATTGTATCTGAAAGTTGTTTTCCTTGGGAGAGACTGGTTGTGAAAATCTATCTGATTGGCGTCGGGAGCGGTCCGGATACGCTGACGAAAGAAGCGGAATGTGCGATCAGGCAGACAGAGTGCCTGATCGGCGCCGAACGCCTTCTGGATATGTTTCCCGATGCCGGAA
>JAIKYQ010000025.1 GCA_024683035.1 Eubacterium sp. | reverse complement strand
ATCCGAGAGCGATTTCAGCGCACGGTTTCCCGGTCCGGTGACCGGACGGCCGCGGCGGCCATTATCGATCAGGGCGTCCACCGCTTCCTGCAGCATCCGTTTCTCATTGCGCACGATGATATCCGGCGCACCCAGATCCAGCAGCCGTTTCAGACGGTTGTTCCGGTTGATGATCCGGCGGTACAGATCGTTCAGATCGGAGGTGGCAAACCGGCCGCCGTCCAGCTGTACCATCGGACGCAGATCCGGCGGGATGACCGGGATACAGTCCATGACCATCCATTCCGGACGGTTTCCGGACTCCCGGAACGCTTCGATCACTTCGAGACGCTTGATGATCCGGGCGCGCTTCTGCCCGGTAGCATTTTCCAGCTCTTCCCGCAGTGAATCGTGTTCCTTCTCCAGATCGATCGCACAGAGCAGCTCTTTGACCGCTTCGGCACCCATGCCGACACGGAAACCGCCCTGATACGTCTCATAGGCTTCCTGATACTCGTTTTCGCTCAGGATCTGCTTGTACATCAGCTTGGTATCGCCGGGATCCAGCACAATGTAGCTGGCGAAATACAATACACGTTCCAGCGTCCGCGGAGACAGATCCAGGATCAGTCCCATACGGGACGGGATTCCCTTGAAATACCAGATATGGGATACCGGGGCCGCCAGTTCGATGTGCCCCATCCGTTCACGACGCACACTGGATTTGGTCACTTCTACGCCGCAGCGATCGCAGACCACGCCTTTATAACGGATTTTTTTATACTTTCCGCAGTGGCATTCCCAGTCCTTTGTCGGTCCGAAAATGCGTTCGCAAAATAACCCGTCTTTTTCCGGCTTCAGTGTACGGTAATTGATCGTTTCCGGTTTGCGCACTTCCCCGTGCGACCACTCACGGATCTTCTCCGGAGAAGCCAGCCCGATACGGATCGAATCGAAAGCCAACTGCTGGTGGGTTCCTGCATTTTTCATTTCAGGCATATTCTTACTCCTCCCTTATTCGTCCGTATTATCGATGTACGCATAATCGTCGTCTGCGGCTTCTTCCGTAAAATCATCCGCATTCACGAGCTCGCCGTTTCGGAATTCCTGCTTTCCGAATCCATAGTCGGAGAAATCTTCCTCGGCCCGGGCAGCATACCGGTCGGCATCTTCCATGATGGAGCGGAAGCTGGTGTTGCCATAGTCGACCGATTCCATGATCTTGACTTCCTGTCCGTTGTCTTTGAGCACCCGCACATCCAGTCCCAGCGACTGCAGCTCTTTCAGCAGCACCTTGAAGGACTCCGGAATACCCGGTTCCGGGATGTTCTCCCCCTTGATGATCGCTTCGTACGTTTTGACACGGCCGACGACATCATCGGATTTGACAGTCAGGATCTCCTGCAGCGTGTAAGAAGCGCCATAGGCTTCCAGTGCCCAGACTTCCATTTCACCGAAACGCTGTCCGCCGAACTGCGCCTTGCCGCCCAGCGGCTGCTGCGTGACCAGCGAGTATGGACCGGTCGAACGGGCATGGATCTTATCATCTACCAGATGATGCAGCTTCAGATAATGCATGTGGCCGATCGTGGTCGGTCCGTCAAAGCATTCCCCTGTCCGGCCGTCGCGCAGCTGGACTTTCCCGTCGCGGGAAATCGGCACGCCTTTCCACATGGTCCGGTGGTCTTTGTGCTCATCCAGGTAATCCATCACATCCGGGCGCAGCGTATCCTCGTACTTCTCTTTGAAGTCTTCCCAGGTCATGTTGACATAATCGTTTGCCAGCTCCAGTGTATCCTGAATATCGATTTCGTTCGCGCCGTCAAAGACCGGCGTGGAAATATGGAATCCCAGTGCCATGGCAGCCAGGCTCAGATGGATCTCCAGGACCTGTCCGATATTCATACGGGACGGCACGCCCAGCGGATTCAGCACGATATCCAGCGGACGGCCATTCGGCAGATACGGCATATCCTCAACCGGAAGCACGCGGGAAACAACACCCTTGTTTCCGTGACGGCCGGCCATCTTGTCGCCGATGGAAATCTTTCTCTTCTGTGCGATATAGATGCGTACTGCTTCATTGACACCCGGAGACAGCTCGTCGCCGTTTTCTCTCGTGAAGACACGGGCATCGACTACGATCCCGTATTCACCGTGCGGTACCTTCAGCGAAGTATCCCGGACTTCACGGGCCTTCTCACCGAAGATCGCACGCAGCAGCCGTTCCTCGGCTGTCAGCTCGGTCTCGCCCTTCGGCGTGACTTTTCCGACCAGGATATCCCCGGCACGTACTTCGGCGCCGATCCGGATGATACCCATCTCGTCCAGATCCTTCAGCGCGTCGTCACCGACACCCGGCACATCCTTGGTGATCTCTTCCGGTCCGAGCTTGGTATCGCGGGCTTCACATTCATATTCTTCAATATGAATGGAAGTATACACGTCATCCTGTACCAGACGCTCGCTGATCAGGACCGCGTCTTCATAGTTATATCCTTCCCAGGTCATGAATCCGATCAGTGGATTCTTGCCCAGCGCCAGTTCGCCGCCGGATGTGGACGGACCGTCCGCAATAACCTGGCCGGCTTCGATGTGTTCGCCTTTCACGACGATCGGCCTCTGGTTGTAGCAGTTGCTCTGGTTGCTGCGGGCAAACTTCATCAGACGATAGTTCTCTTTGGAACCGTCGTCATTGTTCACACGGATCTCACGTGCCGAAGCGTACGTGACCGTGCCCGGTTTCTTCGCGATCACGCAGATCCCGGAGTCAGCGGCTGCTTTCTCTTCAATACCGGTACCGACGATCGGCGCTTCGGTAAACAGAAGCGGCACCGCCTGACGCTGCATGTTGGATCCCATCAGCGCACGGTTCGCATCGTCGTTCTGCAGGAACGGGATCAGGGCTGTCGCTACGGAGAAGACCATCTTCGGAGATACGTCCATATACTCGAACATGCCTCGTTCGTATGCCTGCGTTTCGTCTTTGTAACGGCCGGAAACGTTGTGATGCACGAAATGCCCCTGTTCATCCAGCTCTTCATTCGCCTGCGCGATATGATAATTATCCTCTTCGTCCGCTGTCATATAGACAACTTCTTCTGTTACCCGCGGATTTTCCGGATCGGTACGGTCGATCTTCCGGTACGGCGCTTCAATGAAGCCGTACTGGTTGATACGGGCATAGGATGCCAGCGAGTTGATCAGACCGATGTTCGGACCTTCCGGTGTCTCGATCGGGCACATTCTTCCATAATGGGAATAGTGCACGTCACGAACCTCGAATCCGGCACGGTCACGTGACAGACCGCCGGGACCCAGGGCAGACAGACGGCGCTTGTGCGTCAGTTCGCCCAGCGGATTGTTCTGGTCCATGAACTGGGACAGCTGTGAGGATCCGAAGAACTCCTTGACCGCTGCCGTGACCGGCTTGATATTGATCAGCGACTGCGCTGTGATGGTATCCAGATCCTGCGTCGTCATGCGTTCGCGGACAACACGCTCCAGACGGGACAGACCGATGCGGTACTGATTCTGCAGCAGTTCTCCGACGCAGCGGATCCGGCGGTTGCCCAGATGGTCGATATCGTCGTCCTTGCCGATCCCTTCTTCCAGATGCATATTGTAGTTGATCGAAGCAAAGATATCATCCTTGGTGATATGCTTCGGGATCAGGTCATGCACCCGGTCTGCAATTTCTTCTTTTAATTCCTCCAGGTCCGGGAACTGTTCCATCAGTTCCGCGAGGACCGGATAATATACTTTTTCCGTCACGCCGACTTCTGCCGGATCGACATCGACCCACTTGGTAATATCGACCATAAGGTTGGAGATGACCTTTACACTGCGTTCCGGCGTCTCGATCCAGACAAACGGTACCGCCGCATCCTGGATCTCATCCGCCAGTTCGCGCGTCACACGCATGCCTTTTTCTGCCAGGATCTCGCCCGTGAAGTTATCGATCACGTCTTCTGCCAGCACATGACCGGCGATCCGGCTGCGGAATGCCAGTTTTTTGTTGAATTTGTAACGGCCGACCTTGGCCAGGTCATACCGGCGGGGATCAAAGAACATACCGCCGATCAGGCTTTCCGCGCTTTCCACAGCCAGCGGTTCACCCGGACGGATCTTCTTATATAATTCCAGCAGACCTTCCTGATAACTGGTCGCAGTATCTTTGGTGAAACTTGCCAGGATCTTGGGTTCTTCCCCGAAATACTCTACGATTTCGGCATTTGTACCCAGGCCGAGCGCACGGATCAGTACGGTGATCGGCACCTTCCGGGTACGGTCTACACGGACATAAAACACATCATAGGAGTCGGTTTCATACTCCAGCCACGCGCCGCGGTTTGGAATCACGGTGCAGGAAAACAGCTTTTTGCCCAGTTTGTCATGTGAGATTGCATAATAGATGCCCGGAGAACGGACAAGCTGACTGACAATAACACGTTCGGCACCGTTGATCACAAAGGTACCGTTAGCCGTCATCAGCGGCAGATCCCCCATAAAGATCTCATGTTCGCTGATTTCGTCTTTTTCACGGTTAAACAGACGTACTTTGACCTTCAGCGGGGCTGCGTACGTAGTATCGCGCTGCTTGCATTCCTCAATGGAATACTTGACATCGTCTTCGCAAAGCTGAAAATCCACGAACTCCAGACTGAGTTTACCGCCATAGTCCTCAATGGGAGAAATATCTCCGAAAGCCTCTTTAAGACCATCTGTCAGGAACCAGTTATAAGAATTTTTCTGGACCTCGATCAGGTTGGGCATTTCCAGGACTTCTTTTTGCCGCTGGTAAGTCATGCGTACGTTTCTTCCGCTTTGGATCGGACGAATCCTGTTTTTTTCCATAGACGCTCACCCCTCGTGTGATGTGTTTTTTGATACAAAAAGGCATAACCCGCCAATTTAGAGCATTGTTAAGAATAACACAGCCTGTCAACCGTGTCAAACAAAATTTTAATAATCTTTGAATTTAGTTTTAATAATCATGCACAAAAAGACAGAGTGCACAGTTTCTCCCGCAGGAAATAACCCATGCCCTCTGTTTTTATTCACATCAAATTCAATATAGTGCCTTCCGGCTTCACACGTTTACCAGCAGGTTGCAATATCCAGCTGATCTTTTTCCAGGCAGCCGGTATCTACCACAATGGCCTGCCCCAGACTGCTTTCTACGATCGAGCCGCGTTCATGTGTCTCCAGATCTGCCGCAACCATGACATAATCGCCCAGCATCTTGACACCGTCGTCCCGTACCCAGTACTGATCTGTATTGCCCATATTGCGCATGATATTGATCACGCCGGACATGTTCAGATTATAATAGGTCTCTTTTCCGCTCGGTCCCTGATTGACGCCGCCGATCCGGGTCAGCACGGAACCTTCCCATGTTGTGGCCGGCACGGTCGACTCCGGCGCTGCACTTTCTTCCGGTGCCGCTGCCGCATCTGTCGATTCTGCGGCGGGAGCCGCTTCTGTTTCTGCCTGCTCCGGCACTACATCTTCGACTGCCTGCTGGATCGCCTCCACTGCAGTTTCCGCGGTAACAGTTCCTGCTGCCGCGCTGTCTGCTGCTGCCACTTCATCTGCCGCAGACACAAACCACACAGCCAGCTGGCTTTCCTGCTGCTGGATCGACGCCAGCAGACGTGCCTCTTCTTCGTGCCCTTCTTCGATCGAAGCGGCCATTTCGCGGATATCATCCTGCGTTTCTTCATAGATCGTCTGGATCTCGGAACGTTTTCTTACGCTCTCATCTTCCAGTTTCTTGATCTCGGCCTGCTCTTTCTCCACTTTGGAGCGTTTCTCTTCGATCTCTCTGCAGACTTCTTCGTACTGTTCCAGCATCTTGCGGTCGAATTCCGACAGTTCACGGATATTGGCCGCCCTGGTCAGGATATCCTGAAAGCCACCTGTAGAAAAAACCGAATCCAGCAGCCCGTTGCCGGTTGAGTTTTCATACATATACTGGATCCGCAGCGCCATATTTTCGCGCTGTCTTTCTTCATCCTGCTCCGCATCAGCCAGCTGCGCACTGACAGTATCCAGTTCAGCACGTTTCGCGCTGTACTGCTCCTGCAGATTCGTTAACTGTCCGGTGAGATCGTTAAGCTGTGACTCCAGCTCGGTAAGATAGGCTTCTGATTCGCCCTTTTGTGCTTCGATCGCATCCAGACGTTCCTGTACTGTTACCAGCGACGTGATGGTATTTCCCGCTTCTTCTACGGTACCGCCCGCTTCTTCTGCAACGGCAAAAGAAGGAAACACCAACAAAGATAAAACTCCTGCGATCAAAACAGATATTGCTGTTTTTTTCATAATCTTCATACACGTTTACCTCATCATTTCCCCCTGAGGTAACTATGTATACTCCCATTTGTTGATGATTATACCATACCTGTCCCAATTTTTGAAGCTTTTTTTACAAACACCGCCCGATTTTGAAATATTTACGATACAAATTTAACATTCATGCCACAATATCTGCCGGTTTTTGCCTCTTCTCTTACTAGGGATTGTGGTCCCCACCAAATAAAAAAAAGCAAAAAAAAGCAGATGGAAAGCGGTTTTCCCCTTTCCACCTGCTGTTTTTCTGCCTTTTTTCTTACTTCAGTGTGATCTTGGCGCCTTCGGCTTCCAGTTTGGCTTTCAGCTCTTCCGCTTCGACCTTGGAAGCAGCTTCCTTGACGATCTTCGGCGCATTGTCGACCAGATCCTTCGCCTCTTTCAGGCCCAGGCCGGTGACTTCGCGGACGACCTTGATGACTTTGACTTTGTTCGGGCCGATCTCGGTCAGCTCAACATCAAATTCATCTTTCTCTTCGACAGCGGCTTCTTCACCGGCACCGCCGGCAGCCACAACAACACCCGCCGCGGCGGAAACGCCGAATTCTTCTTCGCAGGCTTTGACAAGTTCATTCAGTTCCAGAACAGACAGCTCTTTGATCGCTGCAATAAATTCTTCAGTAGTCAGTTTTGCCATTATATTTTCCTCCTGATATTATTCTTGTTTGGTTAGGCTGTTATTCGGCCTCTGCCGGAGCAGCTTCTTCGGCAGGTGCGGCTTCTTTTGCCGGAGCGGCAGCAGCGCCGCCGTTTTCCGCAATCTGGTTCAGGACGCGGGCAAAGCCTGCGATCGTTCCCTGCATGCTGCCGAACAATCTGCCCAGCAGGACTTCGCGTGTCGGGATTGAAGACAGTGCCTGTACGCCGTTGGTATCATAATAATCACCCTCTACGATACCGGCAACCAGTTCAAGCTGCGGATTCTTTTTTGCGAAAGCGGCCAGTACACGTGCCGGTGCCGTAGCATCTTCTTTGGAAACCGCCAGGGCGTTGGTGCCCTGCAGATGCTGCCGCAGCTCTTCACATGCCGTACCTTCAAACGCAAAGTTCATCATCGTGTTTTTGAAGACCTTGTATGTGATGTTGGCTTCGCGAAGGCCCTTACGCAGTTCTGTATCCTGCGCAACATTCAGTCCGCTGTAATTGACCAGCAGGACAGCCTTTGCATCCGCGATCACATTTCCGATCTCTTCCACGACCGGTCTTTTCAGTTCTACTTTTGCCATGATCTGTTTTCCTCCTTTTCTTATTTGTTTCACGCTGAGCGGAGGTAACGGAAAGAACTCCTGTTCTTTCCTGCGCTCTGCGCACATCTCGCGGCAAAGCCGCTTCGATGTACGTTGGCCGTCCATTGTCTGCCCGAGCAAGCTCGGCAGCCGCTTGACGGCTTATCGCGCAAAAAACCCCGTGCCCAAAGACACGGGGAGATCATCCATCCGGAAAAATCTACATCCTCGGCAGGCGCTTCGCTTACGTCCCCGAAGGGACACCTGCTGTCTTCGGCGTGATACAGATGGTATAGTACCATTCTGTTTTTGCCTTGTCAAGCGTAAGCAGCGCATTTTCGAATGCTTTCGGGTCTTACCAGATCAGCTGATACAGCCGGCTGTATTCTTCTGCGGAAGGCTCACGCGGATTGGCCTGCGTACACGGATCCAACATGGCCTTTTCTGCCATGGAACCAATCCGGTCCCGGTATGCATCCCATGTCAGGTCCGGCTGCAGTTCATGTACGCTCATCGGCAGATGCATGGATGCTGCCAGCCTGCGGATGCAGCTGCACAGTCCGTAAAGAGAGGTTTCCGAATCGGTCCCCGGCAAATTCAGCCGCCGCGAAAGAGCCGCATACCGCCTTCGTATTTCCTCGGTCTGTCCCTTACTCTGCAGATGGTCTTTCTGCTTTACTTCATCCAGCAGGTCGGCATTGTATTCCACGATCAGCGGGAGCAGTATGGCTACAGCCTGTCCGTGCATTATGCCGAACTGCGCACCCAGCTGGTGCGCCATACTGTGTGCGGCGCCGACACCCACATAGCCGAACGCCATCCCGGCCATGGTAGCCGCAAGCTGCATTTTTCTGCGTGCTTCCGTATCCTTTCCTGTATAGGAACGATACAGATATGTCCCGCAGATCTCAACGGTCTTTTCCGCCAGCGCATCCGAGAATTCGTGATGGCCTTTACTGACATAAGCTTCAAACACATGTGCCAGTGTATCCATCCCTGTCGCCGCCGTGATCCCGGGCGGCATGGACTCTACCATACGCACATCCAGAATGGCTTCCGTAGGCGCCATGTCCGGTGTGATAAGAGGCACTTTTTCATCCGTTTTCAAATCCGAAATGACCGCAAAGGGCGTCACTTCACTGCCCGTTCCGCTGGTAGTGGGAATGCAGATCAGATCCACATCTGTCTGTTTCATCATGCCGGATGCGATCTTGCGGATGGCCTTTGCCGTATCCAGCGTAGACCCGCCGCCGACGCTGATGATACAGTCGCAGCACCCGGTCACATAAGCCTTTACACCATCCCTGACCAGATCCGTCGAAGGATCCGGCGAGACACCGGAAAAAACCACATACTCTTTTCCCGCCTGCCGCAGCGGGCGCACGACAGGCTGGATCAATTCCCCTGCGGATACGACCGGATCCGCCACAATGCAGATCCGGGATCCGCGGATCTCTGTCAGTCTTTCCAGGGTGTTTTCCCCGAAATAGATTTCTGTCGGAATGAAAAACTTATTCATTTTTTCTCCTGCTATGCAAAACGGCTGCACTCTGAAACCGTGCAGCCGCTGTTTTTTCTGTCTTGTATGATATGCCTGTCTTCAGCGTTCTTACGCCAGTTTGGCCGGATTGATCTTGATCCCGGGGCCCATGGAAGGAGACATGACCACGCTTCTGAGGAACTGTCCTTTCAGGGCAGCCGGACGAGCCTTCAGGATCGCTCCGATCAGGGTCTCAAAGTTTTCTTTCAGGGCTTCTTCCGAGAAGGAAGCTTTTCCGATCGGCACATGGATGATATTGCTCTTGTCCAGACGATACTCCACTTTACCGGCTTTGATATCCGCGATCGCCTTGGTCACATCCATGGTAACCGTTCCGGATTTCGGGTTCGGCATCAGGCCTCTGGGGCCGAGGATCTTACCGAGACGGCCGACAACACCCATCATATCCGGTGTGGCAACCACAACGTCGAAATCCATCCAGCCTTCATTCTGGATACGCGGGATCAGCTCTTCCGCACCGACATAATCGGCACCGGCAGCCGTCGCTTCATCCGCCTTGGCATTTTTTGCAAAAACCAGAACACGGACACTTTTGCCGGTTCCGTTCGGCAGCACGACAGCACCGCGGATCTGCTGATCGGCATGACGGCCGTCGCAGCCTGTGCGCAGATGCACTTCGATCGTTTCATCAAATTTCGCCACTGCCACCTTCTTGGCCAGCGAAATAGCCTGCTCCGGATCATACAGCGTGCCGCGGTCAATGGCCTTGGCAGCTTCTACATACTTTTTCCCATGCTTCATTCTTCCGTCCTCCTTCTCAATCCTCGACAACGACGCCCATGGAGCGTGCTGTGCCGGCGATCATGCTCATCGCACTTTCGATGCTTGCAGCGTTCAGATCAGGCATCTTTGTTTCGGCGATCTCACGGATTTTGTCTTTGGAGATCGTGGCGACCTTGTTCCGGTTCGGTTCGCCGGAAGCTTTCTGCAGATTGCAGGCCTTCTTGATCAGAACAGCGGCAGGCGGAGTCTTCGTGATGAAGCTGAAGCTTCTGTCTGCATAAACGGTGATAACGACGGGGATGATCAGATCTCCCTTGTCAGCCGTTCTTGCGTTGAATTCCTTGGTGAACTGCACGATGTTCACGCCGTGCTGGCCCAGAGCGGGTCCGACAGGCGGAGCAGGTGTAGCCTTACCGGCAGGAATCTGTAACTTGATGTAACCAGTAACTTTTTTTGCCATATCAGGCACCTCCTATGTGGTATTGGCGGGATGTTCCCTCCCACGGGTGTTGAGAACACAAGTGCTCTCTATCTATATGGATAAACACGGCCCGGCCTGTGCGCTGCACACCGCCATCCGGCTTATCATCTAACCTTTCTGACTTCGGCAAAGCTGATCTCCACCGGAGTCGCACGGCCGAACAGCTCTACATTGATGGTAACTGTCTGTTTGGACTGGTTGATGGCCGTGATCAGACCGGTCGTATCCTTCCAGGCACCGCCCACAACAACAACCTGATCGCCCACTTCCAGATCGATCACCAGCTTTTCGCCCGTATCTACGCCAAGCGGCTTCATTTCCGCAGCCGACAGCGGCACCGGTTTGGAACCCGGTCCCACAAAACCGGTCACGCCGCGTGTATTGCGCACGACATACCAGGTGTCATCATTCATCACCATATTGATCAGAACATAGCCGGGAAACATTTTTTTCTGGACCTGTTTCTTTGCCCCGTTCCGGACTTCAACGATCTCTTCCATGGGGACGCGGACTTCCAGAATTTCCTCTTCAAGATGACGATTGTTGATCGTTTTCTCGAGATTGGCTTTTACTTTATTTTCGTAACCGGAATATGTATGAACCACATACCATTTCGCTTCTGCCATTATTCACCCGCCCTTTATTTCATAAGCAGCTGCATGAACTGAATGCCCAGGTTATCTGCCAGCGTGATCAGCAGGCAGACGATCACGGAGATCACAACAACAGCGATCGTCTGTCTGACCAGTGTTTTTTTATCGGTCCAGACAATCTTGTTCCATTCCGCTTTCAGGCCTTTGGTGAAGCTTTCCTGTGTTTTCTGTACGTTTTTCTTTGAACCTTCCATACTTCCTGACCCCCGCTTATTTTGTCTCGCGGTGTGTGGTATGCTTTCTGCAGAATCTGCAGTATTTGCTGATCTCCATCCGGTCCGGATGTGTCTTTTTGTCTTTCATGGTGTTGTAGTTGCGCTGTTTGCACTCCATACATTCCAATGTAATTCTGGTACGCATGATTCGTCCTCCGACTAAAAATGAAATAAAACCGCCGTGCTGTCATTTCGCGGTAAAGCCGCCTCACACGGCTTTTTGCCTGCGCGAAAAAAAAAGCCTTCTGGCTTTAGCTATGTAAATATAGCACGCCAAAAGGCTATGTGTCAAGCTATTTTCCGGTCTTCCCGTGCAATCATTTCCCGGTTCTCTTCCGATAATCTTCCAGGGCCGACTGGATGGCCTCTTCCGCCAGCACCGAGCAGTGCATTTTGTAGTCCGGGAGCCCGTCAAGCGCCTCCGCCACCGCCTTGTTCGTCAGTTTCATCACCTCGTCAACCGGTTTTCCCTTGATCAGCTCCGTGGCCATCGAACTGGAGGCGATCGCACTCCCGCATCCGAATGTCTCGAATTTAACATCCTTGACGATATCATCCTCGATCTTCAGATACATTTTCATGATATCTCCGCATTTCGCGTTTCCCACTTCGCCGATTCCGTTGGCATCCTCCAGCACACCCACATTTCTGGGATTGCGGAAATGATCCATTACTTTTTCACTGTATAATGCCATGTATCGTATCCTCCTATAAAATAAACGACAGCTTTCCGGACTGCAGGTCTCTCCAGACCGGTGAAAAGCTCCGCAGATGCGCCACGATCTCTTTCACTGACTGTATGATATATTCCGTTTCTTCGTCGGTGATATCTTCCCCGAGGGTCAGCCGCAGTGAACCGTGCGCCACGTCATGCACTCTGCCTATCGCCAGCAGGACATGGCTCGGGTCCAGCGATCCTGACGTACAGGCACTGCCGGAGGACGCCTCGATCCCCTTGTCGTCCAGAAGCAGCAGCAGCGATTCGCCTTCAATACCTTCAAAGCAGAAATTGACGTTGCCCGGAAGCCGTTTCTTCGCGTCTCCGTTCAGAGCAGCGTGCGGAATCTCCTGCAGGCCCTGGATCAGACGGTCTCTCTGCCGGATCAGGATCTCTGCGTTTTTTTCCCGGTTGGCTTCGGCTTCTTTCAGGGCAGCCGCCATGGATACGATGGCCGGTACGTTTTCCGTACCTGCGCGTCTTCCTCTTTCCTGCGCGCCGCCCTCGATCAGATTGCTGAGCGGAACCCCTTTGCGGCAATATAAAAATCCGGTACCTTTCGGTCCGTGGAATTTATGCGCGGACGCCGACAGCATGTCGATGTTGTCCTTTACCACATCCACGGGGATATGCCCGACCGCCTGCACGGCATCCGTATGGAAGATCACGCCGTGCGCCCGGCAGATGGCCCCGATTTCCCGGACCGGCTGGATCGTGCCGATCTCGTTATTGGCAAACATCACCGACATCAGAGCCGTATCTTCACGGATCGCCGCCTCCACTTCACCGGGCCGCACCAGCCCGTCTTCATGGACGTCCAGAAGCGTAACCTCGAATCCTTCTTTTTCCAGCTGTTTCAATGTATGCAGGACAGCATGATGTTCAAATGCCGTGGAAATGATATGTGTCTTCCCTTTCTTTTTCCCTGCCAGGGCAGCAGACCGGATCGCCTGATTGTCTGCTTCGCTCCCGCCGGAAGTAAAAGTGATCTCCCGCGGGGCGGCGCCGATCACACCGGCCACATCCTCCCGCGCCTGCTCCAGGATCTCTTTTGCTTTCTGTCCCCGTTCATACAGACTGGACGGATTACCGTAGACATCCTTCAGACAGGTGATCATGGTATCCAGGGCTGTCTGGCTCATCTCTGTCGTGGCTGCATTATCCGCATAGATCCTCATAGAATCGAATCCTCCTGTTTTGTATTTCACCCACAGTATATTTCCTTTTACCTACTATGTCAATAGGTAAATAATCCTTGCCTTATTAACCTGCCCTGCGGTATACTGTATACGGAAAAAACAGGAAAGGCGGTTACTCTATGATTTCAACAAGGGGACGGTATGCACTGCGGGTAATGATCGATCTGGCCGAACATGAGACCGGCGGCTATATCCCGCTGAAAGATATCGCCGCCAGGCAGGAGATCTCCAAAAAGTATCTGGAGATCATCGTAAAAGATATGGTGAAAGGCAATCTGATCGTCGGGACCAGCGGTAAGGGCGGCGGCTACAGACTGTGCCGCAGACCGGACGCCTATTCCGTCGGAGAGATCCTGGAATTAATGGAAGGAACCCTTTCCTCCGTGGCGTGTCTGGCCGCTGACGCGGCCCCCTGCCCGAAACGATCCACCTGCCAGACTCTGCCGATGTGGGCAGAAGTCGATGTGCTCGTGCATGATTATTTCTACAGTAAGAAACTGAGCGATATCTGCTTTTCAAACGGTCTCGCCTGATCAGGTGTGATACTGCTCATCCAAAACCGGATACTGTGTCTTATATCCGACCAGAGCCAGATAATACCGCCCTGTCGGGTAGAGCTGCTTCAGTTCCTCCAGCATGGCCATCGGATCGTACGGATAGTCTTCCGGGATCTCACGCTCCACAATATCCGACAGCAGGTACAGCTTCTTTGACATCCAGCATTCAATTACAACCGGCAGATCCGGATATTCGCGCAGCAGACGGTCTATCTGCTCATCTTTCCCGATAACAGGCTGCGTGATCACATATTTTGCCCCGGCTGCAATTTTGCGGTCCAGCTTCGGGAATTCCGATTCCGGAGGTTCATACGGATTAAAAGCCGCACCTACGATAAAATCCGGATAGTACTTATAAATATAGCGGATCAATTCTACAGAAGTAGTGACCGGCACACCCGGCGCTTCCAGCTCTTCCGGCTCCAGTTTATGCATTTTCTCCGAGCCGTCGCCGGTCAGTGCCAGAATATTCCGGATCCCGTGCTCTTTCGCATGCTGCAGGATATGGTCCAGTTCTTCTTTGGTATGGAACGTATTCAGATGGATCAGGACCTGATCCGGCCGCGGTACCAGATCCAGCTCGTCGATCATATCATATGTCTGGAAAGCCAGCCTCCCCATGGCATTGTCTGTGATCGATGCGATGAATCCGCTTTCCTGGATCATCTCAAACCGCTCGGCAAAGCGTTCCAGTTCTTCTTCCAGCTTCAGGGAACTGTGTTTCGGCGGCGTCATCTCGATATGATACGGATGTTTTTCAGCCATAATGGCCCCCCTTCTTATTTATTTCTTCTTCTGGACACCGAACAGATCGTCCTGATAAGCCCCGATGTATTCCATACAGTATTCGTCGATCTCCAGCAGCACTTCCGTGGAATAGATAGCACCGAGCATCTCACGGCTGGTCGGATCGATGATCGCACTGTCCATACCGGCCTGCATGGCCAGCACCAGGAATGCCTGATTCAGGGTCTTTCTGGCCGGAATGCCATAGGAGATATTGGAAAGACCGCTGGTGACATGTGCCATCGGATACTTCTCCTTGATATACCGTGCCACAGCTGCAAAATTCGTGAAGGCATCCGGTTTTGTACCCACACTGAAAACCAACGGGTCAAAATGCATCCGGGAAAGGTCGATGTTGTATTCCCTGACCTTCTCCACGATTTTTTCAAAAATCTCGATCCTGTCGTCGACACCGTCCGGGATCTTGTTGTTGTCGCACAGAAGCGCCACGCATTCCCAGTCTGTATCTGCGATCACCGGAAAAACTGTATCGATCTTGTCGCCTTCCAGCGAAACGGAGTTGATCAGTCCCGGTTTATTACAGAAGGGAATTGCTTCCACGATGGAATGGGCATTCGGGCTGTCGATGCAGATTCTGGCATCACTGACACTCTGCACCAGGTCGATCAGCCAGTGCAGCACTTCTACATCCCCTTCCACTACAGAGGAGCAGACATCGATAAAATCTGCCCTGCCCGCTGTCTGACGGATCGCCAGATCTTTGATCCAGGCTTCATCCTTCTCCGCGATCGCTTTTGCCACGGAAGGGATCGCCCCGTTTATTTTTTCGCCAATAATGATCATGTTTTTTTTCCTCCTTGTATCGATCCGATTCTTTGTGCTCTGGTTATACTTTCACAGAAAAAAGGTATTGTCTCCTACTACAACAATACCTTTTTTTCGTTCAAATGCAATAATTATCTGCTTCTGCGGCCGACCACTGCATCAGGTCTTCCAGCGTATACCTGTCCACGACGGAAGAGACGGCTTCATCCAGTTCTTTCCAGAGCCGGAGCGTCACGCAGTTTTCGGCGCGGCTGCAAAGATTCTGTTCTGTACTCAGACACTCCACACAGGCCAGGCTGCCTTCCGTAACCCGGAGGATATTGCCTATGGTATATTCCTCCGGCGGACGGGTGAGATGATACCCGCCCTGCGGTCCGCGAATGCTCTGCAGATCTCCCGCCCGGACGAGCGAGGAAACAATCTGTTCCAGATATTTCAGCGAGATCTGCTGCCTGGCCGCAATATCCTTGATCCGAACCGGTTCTCCCGCATCATGCTGCGCGATATCCAGCATCATGCGGACTGCATATCTGCCCTTCGTGGATATTTTCATCTGTCCTCCTTAAGCTGCAGGTCAATCCAATGCTGCAAACGCCTCATCCAGATCCTCAATGATATCGTCGATATGCTCTGTCCCGATCGACAGTCGGATGGTGTTGGGCCGGATTCCGGCTGACAGCAGTTCTTCTTCTGTCAGCTGCGAATGCGTCGTGGTAGCCGGGTGGATGACCAGGCTCTTGACGTCCGCCACATTTGCCAGCAGTGAAAAGACTTTCAGATTGTCTATAAACGTAAAGGCTTCCTCCTGGCCTCCCTTGATATCAAACGTAAAGATCGATGCGCCGCCGTTCGGGAAATACTTTTCATACAGGGCATGATCCGGATGATCCGGAAGGGAGGGATGATACACCTTTTCTACGTTCGGATTAGCCGCCAGGTACTCTACAACCTTCTTTGTATTCTCCGCGTGTCTCTCCAGCCGCAGGGAAAGGGACTCTACCCCCTGGATCAGCAGGAAGGCATTGAACGGCGAGATCGCCGCACCGGTGTCCCGCAGCAGGATTGCCCTTATATAGGTGACAAAGGCTGCCGGACCCACCGCATCCACAAAGGAAATCCCGTGATAGCTGGGATTCGGCTCGGACAGCTGCGGATATTTCCCGCTTGCCTTCCAGTCGAATTTTCCGGAGTCCACAATAATGCCGCCCAGCGTGGTGCCATGCCCTCCGATAAACTTCGTCGCAGAATGAAGGACCACATCCGCACCGTGTTCAATGGGCCGGATGGCATATGGCGTACCGAAGGTATTATCGATCAGAAGGGGAAGGCCGTGCCGGTGCGCAATCTCTGCAACCGCATCGATATCCGGAATATCGCTGTTCGGATTGCCCAGTGTTTCGATAAAGACCGCACGGGTATTTTCTCTGATGGCTGCCTCTACTTCTTCCAGGTTATGGATATCCACAAACGTCGTTTCGATCCCGTACAATGCCAGCGTATGGCTCAGCAGATTAAAACTGCCGCCGTAGATCGTCTTCTGCGCAACGATATGGGATCCGGCCGTGGCCACAGCCTGGATCGCATAGGTGATCGCTGATGCACCGGAAGCCAGTGCCAGACCGGCAACGCCGCCTTCGAGTGCCGCGATCCGTTCCTCCAGGACACCCTGTGTGGAATTGGTCAGACGTCCGTATATATTGCCCGGATCTTTCAGGCCGAAACGGTCAGCTGCATGCTGACTATTATGGAACACATAGGAGGTCGTCTGATAGATCGGAACCGCCCGCGAATCGGTTGCCGGATCTGCTTCTTCCTGCCCTACATGGAGCGCCAGAGTTTCAAACCGCAGTTTCCTGTCTTTCAATTCACTCATTTTCTTTTCTCCTGTATCTTATCATTTCTATAGGAAATATGCACGCGTAAATTCCGGTGCAGCTCATCACTGATAAATGGCTGTGGAATAGTACCGGTCTCCCGAATCCGGCAGCAGCGCCACGATTGTCTTGCCTTCATTTTCCGGTTTCTTCGCCGTCTGGATCGCAGCATACAGGGCTGCTCCGGAGGAAATACCTGCCTGAATGCCTTCCGTCTGCGCCAGTTCTTTTGCCGTTTCAAACGGCACTTCATTATCCACGCGGATGATCGCGTCGTATACGCCTGTATCCAGAACGCTGGGTACAAATCCGGCTCCGATCCCCTGGATCTTATGGGCACCGGCCTTGCCTTCCGAAAGGACCGGTGACGAGTCCGGCTCCACGGCTATGATCTCCACTCCCGGTTTCTTTTCTTTCAGGTATTTTCCGACCCCGGTCAGCGTACCGCCGGTACCGACACCTGCCAGAAAGATATCCACTTCTCCGTCTGTGTCTTCCCAGATCTCCGGGCCGGTCGTTTCATAATGAATACGCGGGTTGGCCGGATTGTCAAACTGACCCGGCAGAAAAGCTCCCGGTGTCTCGTCTACGATCTGCTTTGCTTTCTCTATGGCTCCCTTCATGCCTTTCGTCCCTTCCGTCAGGACCAGTTCCGCACCATAGGCTTTGAGAATGTTCCGGCGCTCGACACTCATCGTCTCCGGCATGGTCAGGATCAGTTTATATCCTTTGGCAGCCGCTACGGCTGCCAGCCCGATCCCGGTATTTCCGGAAGTGGGCTCCACGATCGTAGCACCGCTCTGCAGTTTCCCCGTCTTCTCCGCATCTTCGATCATTGCCTTGGCAATACGGTCTTTCACACTGCCGGCCGGATTGAAGTACTCCAGCTTGACGATCAGTCTGGCTTTCAGGTTGTACTTTGCTTCCAGCTTGTTCAGCTCTACAAGAGGTGTTTTTCCGATCAGTTCCGTTGTGTTTGCATAAATAGCAGCCATGATATGTCTTCCTTTCTCCTTGCGTCTTATTTTATTCCTATATTTCCTACTTGTTAAATAGGATTATAAGGGCAGTCTCACTGCATGTCAAGCATTTTTTTAGGATTTAAAAAGTATGAATTCTTAAAGTATAAATCGGACGCATTCCTCCCGGATACAGAACCCCATCGCCGACACGCTCGCGCTTGGTCGCATGGGCAGCGGCACTAAGCTCGCCTGACCGGCTCGCTAAGGGCCGGCCATGCTCCGACAGTCGGCTTATGGGGACCTGTTTCCAGTCGGAATGCTGGTTTTCAAAACGTGGACAGCAGCCGGCGGACATATACTTTTACAAGCGCGCATTCTGAAAGGAACGAAGCTGAGATCCACTACATACGCAGACCAGGCGGCCGGGATGAGAATAGATCGTTCATGAACATCCCGGTCGCCCGGTCGAAGTTGGCAGTTAGCTCAGCGGAGTGGTTCAGGCAAGCGGCAAAAGTATATGTCCGACGGCTGCTTCATATTGTATTAAAACCCATACGTTGCTGAATGTACATCACCGGATATAAAAAAGTCTGCCGGAATTACTTCCTGCAGACTTCTGTATGTATCTCTGTATCGCAGCACTTCTGCTGCCGGCAGCTGCCGCATCTTTTTCAGCTTTTCTTCCGGTATCCGGGCAGAAGGATCTCCACATCTGTATCCGGGCGTGGGATCACATGCACCGATTTCAGCTCCCCGACCGCGGAGGCCCGGGCGGCGCCTGCATCTACTGCTGCCTTTACGGCCGCCACATCGCCGCGGACCATGACTGTGACCATGCCGCGCCCGATCATCGTTTCACCGATCAGATGGACATCTGCGGTCTTACACATGGCATCTGCCGCTTCGATGGCAGCGATCTGTCCGCGTGTTTCCACCATACCGAGTGCCTGTACGGCGCCTCCGGCAGGGGCCGCTTCTGTTTTTACGGTGTCCGGAACTGCTGCCTGACGCGTCCGCACTGTACTGCCGGACGATGCAGCCGCTTTCCGGCCGGCCGTCCTTCCCGCCGTCTTTCTGGTTTTTGCATCCGCGACCGGCTCAAAATCCGCCGTTTTCACGATCCGCTCTTCCACGATTTTTTCCGGTTTCGCCGCCTTCTTTGCGCCTGCGGCAGCTTCCGCGGGCATATCCACTTTTTTCTTACTGATCTCCATGCAGATCTCCGCTTATTCGTATGCGTGCCGTATCCGTGTTTCTTTATCTGTTTATTATACTATACTGCTGCCCGTTTTGTCCGGTTTTTCTTTTATTTTCCACCCAATTCCGCCATCAACTGTCTTGTGATCGCGGCGATCGCATCCGCATCCAGCCGGCCTGCTGCCGGTACCGGTGCGGGACTGGCCGGAGCCTGTAAGGCCGCTTCCCCAAAACTCGCAAGCTCTCTGGCAAACTGGCCGCAGCTGTGGCAGTTGGCCTTCCCCTGATTCAGGCAGAGGTTGGCCGGATGTTTGCCCGGCAGGCCCATTTTCCCGCGCAGCGCATACAGCATTTCCACCTTCTCCGGCGAAATCTCACGGCCGTCGCAGCCCAGTGTCTTAATCTGATACAGCGTACGGGCATAAAACTCTACCGACTCCATCTTCATATAAGCCGTCATCAGATCCTTGCCGTAAGCGAGCGCCCCGTGATATTCCAGAAGCATGGCATCAAAATACGGCAGGTACTTTTCCACGGCGTCCGGTATTTCCTCTGTGGAAGGAGTCCCGTAATCTGCTACGGGAACGCAGCCCATGGAGACCACGGCTTCTGCCAGAACCGGCTGTGTAAGCGGCTGTCCCACAACTGCAAAGGTCGTCGCATAGGGCGGATGCGCATGAACAACGGCACCGACATCCGCACGTCTCTGATAGACCCGGATGTGCATCTTCATTTCGGATGACGGTTTGTATCCGTTCGGCGCCTCCAGCGTGTGGCCGTCCAGATCCATTTTGCAGATCATGTCCGGCGTCATGGTGCCCTTCAGGACGCCTGTCGGCGTACAGAGTATCTCATTATCATTCACTTTTACGGAAATATTTCCGTCGTTGGCCGCCACCAGTCCGCGCGCATCGATCCGTCTGCCAATCTCGCAGATCTGTTCTTTGACCTGATATTCATTCTGCATTTTTCAGTCTCCCTGACTCTGGCCGGCTGTACCCGGTTTTCAGCTTTTCAGAAACACAAACCTGTTCCTGTACAGTATACCATACCGGCACCGCTTTTTCTTTACTTTTCTTCTGCTTTTTCACCGTGGATAGAGTCTTTGAAATCCTCCGCCAGCCCGCTGTGCATTTCCAGTTCCGGCGCCCGTGCGCTGACACGGGTATCCGACGGAATGGAGTGGATCACAAACGTATTGCCGCCGACCGTTACGTTGTCGCCGATGATCGTTTCCCCGCCGAGTACCGAAGTTCCGGAATAAATGGTCACATGATTTCCCAGCGTGGGATGCCGTTTGACTCCTTTGAGTTCCTGCCCTTTTCTCGTGGACAGACCGCCCAGCGTGACACCCTGATAGATCTTGACATTATCTCCGATCTCGGTCGTCTCGCCGATAACAATACCCGTACCGTGGTCGATAAAGAAATACCGGCCGATCGTGGCACCCGGATGAATGTCGATCCCGGTTATATTATGTGCATGCTCCGACATGACCCGCGGGATCAGCGGCACGCCCCGTACCCACAGTTCATGCGCGATCCGGTAGGTGGTAATAGCCAGAATGCCCGGGTAACTCAGAACGATCTCATCAGTACTGTAAGCCGCCGGATCACCGTCAAAGGCAGCCTGCAGATCCGTTGCCAGAATATCTCTGAGATTCGGGATCTGATCCAGAAAATCCGCTGCAATAGCCGCTGCCCTCTCCTGCAGTTCCTGCCGGGGAACCTGCCGGTTTTCCGGCTGCGTAGCCAGTGCTGTCGTGATCTGTTTCGTCAGATGGTATTGGATATACTCGATCTTTTCCCCGACAATATACCGGACATACTCGGCCCGCACCCGACTTTTGTCATAAAAACCGGGAAAAAGCACTTCCCTGATCCGGTACAGGACATCGATCAGAAGCTCCCGGTTCAGACCGCCTGCACCGGACAGCCTTGTGCTTTCCGGATGCTCCCGGTAACTTTCCATAATTCTTTCGATAAGACCTTCTGCTTTTCCGCTGAATTCCATATACGGACCTCCGCCGGCTGCTGCAGCCGGACTCTTTTCTTTGATGATTAGTATTAACGCAGCCGGTATTTGCCGAAATAGAGAAGCCGGATGGCATTGAAGATACAGATCACGGCAACGGCCGTTTCCGCTATTATGGCCAGCCACAGATTGGCATGGCCCACAAAGCCCAGAAATATCACGCCGGCTTTGATCAGAAGGGACAGAAGAATATTTTCACTGGCGATCCGCGTCGTTACGAAAGCCAGATCGATCGAGTCTTCTGCCGGCTTCAGTTCTTTGCTCATATACAGGATATCCGCCGCACGGACGGCTTCCTGTGTTCCGCTGCTCAGGGTCCCGCTGACATCCGCACTTTCCATAACCGCCGCATCCCGGAGTCCGCTGCCGATATAGAGCATCGTGCCGACTTTTCTGCGCATATCTTTGATCACACTTTGCTTCCCGGCCGGGGTCAGCGACCCGTAGCTCAGATCTATGCTCAGCTGTTTGGCAATGGCATTGGCATTGATCTCGCTTTCTTCTGTCAGTACCGCAGTTTTGGCTCCGACATGGCGCGCCGCATTCAGCAGACTTTCCGCTCCTTTGTTCACACGGTCAGCCAGCAGCATTGTCCCTATATGGTCATGGCCCAGCGCCACACAGATCTGCAGACCGTATGCCTGCAGCGGCGGCGCCACTGTGATGCCCCTGCGCATAAGGTATTCCCGTGTACCGGCGCAGACAAGCCCCTCCGGCAGACGCGCACAGACTCCCTGTCCGGCCTCTTCCTGCACTTCTTCCGGCGTATCCGGTGTCACTTTCCATACTTCTGCCGCCCGTTCCACACATGCAAAAACCGGATCCTCTGTGTTTTTCATGGCTCCTGCACAGAGCCGCAGTACGAACTCTTCTTCTGTTTCCTGTTCTTTTTCTTCCTGTCCGTTTCCTGGTTCAAAGGCAATGGCGGGCACAACCCGCTGCAGTCCGTACTGTGCGTCCGTCAAAACATTCGTTTTGCCGGTAACAAACAGACGCATATTATTGATCGTTTCCATGGGCTGCCCGCTTTTGAACAAAACGCCGCGGCGGGTGGAAACCGCAATCCCGCAGGAAAAAGCCAGTGAAACCGAAGCGACCAGCGTCCCGATACAGCCGATCACCAGAAAGGAACAGGCCGTCCGGATCCAGTATGCCGTGTTTCCCGTTACGATCGAAGGCACCACGGCAACAACGACGGCGCCTGCCAGGACCGCCGGGGTAAAGATTCCGGAAAAGCGCCGGATAAGCCGCTCCGTCCGCGTTTCCCGGGATACGGCTTCTTCATACGTCCATCCGTTTTTCACCGAAAGCACAGCGGAAGCGGCAATTTTCTCACGACTTTTTTTAACCGCCTGCTTTTCCACCAGCTTCACGAACAGATACAGCAGGATCACGGCCACTGCTTCCGGATACTTTCCGATCACGACAGCACCGACTGCCGCCAGCACGATCATGATCATTTCCAGAGAGATTTTCTCCAGTGGGGTTTTTCTCTGTACAGAAGGTTCTTCGTGACTCATGCTTCCTCCCCCTTCTTCCCTCGGATCAGCATCAGCAGGATGATCCCGGCCAGAAGTGTAAACAGCCCGATAAACTGTGACGTGGACAGCGGTCCCACCGCACCCCGTATCAGATCACCGCGCCAGAATTCCAGCACAAACCGTCCGGCACTGTATAGGATCAGATACAGTGCGGCCAGTTCGCCTCTGTACTTTTCTTTGTTTTTTTCATACCAGAGTAAAAACAGACAGAGCGCCAGGTCCAAAACAGCCGAGATAAGCTGCGTCGGAACCAGATGCACGTGATTGGGAGCGTATTGTGAATGCTGAAACACAATGGAAAAGGCGCTGTCTGTTTCAACGCCGTAGCAGCAGCCGGCAAAGAAACAGCCGACTCTTCCGAAGGCCTGCGCCAGCGCCACTGCAGGAAAGGCCAGATCAAAGTACTTGCCGACGGACAGTTTCTGCCAGCGGCAGAACAGCCAGGCACCGAACACGCCTCCCAGCAACCCCCCGAAAACAACCCAGCCGCCGGACAGCGACTGCAGGAATACGGCAGGATCCTCCCGCAGACGCGGCAGGATCGTAAGTATATACAGGATCTTGGATCCCAGATACCCGAAAATCAGGCAAAACAGAATAAGACCAAAGGTCTTACTCTGTTGTTCTTCCGTAAAGTTATTCTGTTTTGCACGGCGCGCCATCAGCAGATAGGCTGCTATGATACCGATCGCCGTCATCAGGCCATACGTATGAAACGTAAACGGCCCGATGCTGAACAAATCATTGTACATACTTAATTATCGGATTCTTCCGCTTATTCGTCTGCAGATTTCGCTTCACTCCCTGCCGATGAAGCTGAGCTGGCTTCTTCTGCCGCCGACTCCGCAGATTCTGCAGAGCTCTCTGCCGTTGACGCGGACTCCGCAGATTCCGCTGTGCTTTCTGCCGTTGACGCAGACTCCGCAGATTCCGCTGTGCTTTCTGCTGTTGACGCAGACTCCGCTTCTTCTGCTGTATCTTCGGTTTCCGCTGTTTCAGCTGTTTCCGGCGCCGCTGCAGCCGGCACTACCGCTTTCCAGTTTTCCTTGTCTTTAACTTCCAGGGCATCCCATGCCTTGGAGGTACTGATGGCAGCTCCGTCCAGCCAGCCCTGCAGGATTTCATCATAAGCTTCCTGCTTTCTGGTGTTAACGATCGTTGTCTTTTCCCGGTCTGTCGCCTCTCTGTCCAGAACAGAGTCCATATAGACCAGATAATAATAGCTGTCCGGTATCTCCAGCACTTCCTGGCAGACTTCGCCGTCCTGCAGACCTGCCAGCACATCCATGATCGATGCATCGAAGAAATCATCGTCCTTGCCGAGATTCACACCGCCGACCATGATGTTTTCTTCATCAATTTCATTGGCCATGGTACGGATGGTATCTTCGTCCAGACTGTCTGCTTCCTGCATTTTCTGCAGCAGCTGCTCCATAGACTCCTTATACGCTGCTTTCGTATCCTCATCTGTATCAGCCAGACGCATACGCGCATACACCACACGAGACTGCGCGGCTTCTTCGTCAGACACTTCGGTATCCACATCGGCGGTCATGGCATCCCTCATCAGGTCCGGCCAGGCATACGACTCCATGATCTCGCAGATGTCCTCTTCCGTGGCACCGATCTCCTTGATCAGATCCGTATTGCTTTCATATACACTATGCGCCGCATTCTCCGCAGCCAGACGGACCTCATCTTTCATTTCCACGCCATAATCCGATGCATGCCGGCGCAGAAGCACATAGCCTGCCAGATCATTTACCAGCGTTTTTTTCATTTCCTCTCCGTATGTGACGGAATGTCCGTCTTCATCCGTCGTCATCTGATCCCAGAACGCCGAGTCAGCAGAATAGAGCCCGTAGCCTTCCATGACCGTAGCCGTCTCTGCCTGCTGGGCACGCAGAATAAAGGAAGCGGCCCCATAGCTGATCGCTTCATCATCTACCGTAATCGCCGCCTGTGTGGTGTCTACCTTTCCGCAGCCGGCCAGAAGACCCGCCGCCAGAACAGCACAGACAATCGCATTTGTTATTCTTTTCATTTTCATGACCTCCTGTCTATCCATACAGAGAAGATTATAGCCCCCGGCGAAAGTATCGTCAACGTCAAACATTCCATTCCGCCCTCTAAAAGACTGTCCGCAGCGACTGCAGGTCTTCCGCCAGCGTGTGCAGTGTTTCCAGTATTTCCTTCTGCCGCTTGACGGTCCCTTTCACATGCAGGATAAAGTGTGGTGCCGGAACAGCACGGAAAAACAGCCTGTTCCTCCAGACTTCTTTTTCCAGCAGGCCCGGGATCCGCGCCGCATCCAACTCTGCCCTGTCAAAAAGTGCCAGGGTGATCTCATCCCGATTCTGGCGGATATCCGTAACCCAGGCCTGATGCAGCATGTTCCGGATCAGGGCGATCCGGATCAGATTCTGCACCACACGCGGCGGTTCTCCGAATCGGTCGATCATTTCTTCCAGAATATCCTCTGCTTCTTCTTCCTCTTCAATCTGCGCCACACGCTTATACATATCCAGCTTCTGGTTCTCTTCCGGGATGTACTCCGGCGGGATATAGGCGCTGACGGCCAGATCGATCGTTGTCTCAAACGACTCTTCGTGGCGCTGCCCTTTTGCTTCCCGCACTGCTTCACTGAGCATTTTGCAGTACAGATCGTAACCGACGGATTCCATATGCCCGTGCTGTTCGGCTCCGAGCAGATTTCCTGCACCGCGGATCTCCAGATCCCGCATGGCTATTTTGACGCCGCTTCCCAGATCCGTAAACTCACGGATGGCATGCAGCCGTTTTTCCGCGTCCTCCTTCAGCATGCGGTCCCGCCGGTACATCAGAAAAGCATACGCGTTCCGGTTGGAACGGCCGACACGTCCGCGCAGCTGATACAGTTGGGACAGGCCCAGCCGGTCTGCGTCACAGACGATCAGCGTATTGACATTGGCAATATCCATGCCCGTCTCGATGATGGTCGTCGATACCAGGACATCGATTTCCCCCGACACGAAATCATACATGATCCGTTCCAGTTCCCGCTCGTTCATCTGTCCATGTGCATAGGCCACATGCGCCTCCGGCACCATTTCCTGTATGCGGCGGGCCATATCGGCAATACCTCTTACCCGGTTATAGACCACATAGACCTGCCCGTCCCTTGCCAGTTCCCGGCTGACAGCTTCCCTCACCAGTTCTTCCTCGTATTCCATCACATAGGTCTGGATCGGCATACGATCCAGGGGCGGTTCTTCCAGTACGCTCATGTCCCGGATCCCGATCAGACTCATATGCAGCGTTCGCGGGATCGGCGTGGCCGTCAGGGTCAGCACATCCACGCTTTCTTTTATCTGTTTAATCTTTTCTTTGTGTGTCACGCCAAAGCGCTGTTCTTCGTCTATGACCAGCAGTCCCAGGTCTTTGCAGCGTATATCATCCGACAGGACCCGGTGGGTTCCAATCAGGACATCCACAAAGCCTTTCCGCAGATCTTCGATCGTTTTTTTCTGCTGTGCCGCTGTCCGGAATCGGCTGAGCATGTCCACACGCACAGGAAAATCCCTCATTCTCTGCACAAAGGTATTGTAATGCTGTTGGGCCAGGATCGTTGTCGGGCAGAGCAGGATGACCTGCTTGTTTTCCTGAACTGCTTTAAAGGCAGCCCGGATCGCGATTTCTGTCTTTCCATATCCGACATCCCCGCAGATCAGGCGGTCCATGATCTTCGGGCTTTCCATATCCCGCTTCGTATCTTCGATGGCAGCCAGCTGGTCCTCCGTCTCTTCATAGGGAAACAGTTCTTCAAATTCCCGCTGCCAGACGGTATCCGGTCCGTATACATAACCGTTCTTTTCCTGCCGGGCCGCATAGAGCCTGACCAGGTCGGCAGCGATATCTTTCACCGCCGAACGGACCCGTGCCCGCGTGCGGTTCCACTCGTTGCCTCCGAGCTTGTTGATCTTCGGATGCTTTCCGTCTCCTCCGGAATACTTCTGCAGCGCATCCAGCGACGTGGCCAGCACATACAGATTGCTGCCGCCGGCATATTCGATCTTTACAAAGTCCTTGACCACATGGTCCACTTCCACTTTTTCAATGCCGCGGTAGATCCCCATGCCATGACTTTCGTGCACCACGATATCGCCCACGGAAAGCTCCTGGAAGCTGCGGATCCGGTCTCCGGCATGTTCTGCTTTTCTGCGCCGCTTTTTCTTCTGTACCGCCCCAAAAATATCGGTTTCGGTGATCAGCACAAACTTCTGCATCGGATATTCGAACCCATGCCGCGCATAACCCTGTGTGACCAGGATCTCTCCCGGCTGCAGGAGACGGTCCCTGTCTTCACTGTAAAAAGCGCCCAGTTCTTCCTGCTGCAGTTCTTTTGCCAGACGTTCTGCCCGGCTCCGGGAAGAGGAAAGCAGGATCACCCGGAAACGGTCTTTTTTCAGACGCTTCAGGTCTTTGACCAGCATGGGAAACTGATTATGATAGGTGCCTACCGCCCGTACCAGAACGGCATACTTTCCCCTGCTCTCCAGTCTGTTTTCGGTGTGCTCCATCAGACTGAGCGCCGCGCAGCGACGACGGCTGAAGCCGGCGGCAAGCATGGCGGGCGTGATCATCCGTTTCGCTTCCTGCGCGGTGATCTGTCCTTCCTCCAGGCGGTGCTTCATGGCTTCGCTGTATTCCTGAAACAGGGCGCCGGCATTTTCCAGAATACGTGTCGGTTCGTCCAGAATGATCAGACTGTCTTCGGGAAGATAATCCAGAAAGGTATCGGTCTGCCGGCGGAAAAAGGCGGCCGGATCCGCTTCTTTACCCGGCTCTTCGGTAGCCGGAAAGATCACGGCTTCCTGCAGGTTTTCCACAGACCGCTGAGACTGCGGGTCAAAGCTCCGGACCGAATCCACTTCTTCATCCCAGAGTTCGATCCGCAGCGGCAGCTCCTCTGTCAGCGGATAGATGTCCAGGATATCCCCGCGAATGGCAAACTGGCCGGCGGCTTCAACCGCGCCAAAGCGTTCATAACCCATGAAGGCCAGCTGCTTCGCAGTCTCCTGCAGATTCAGGATCGTTCCCGCCTTTACCTCCAGCCTGGCGTTTTCGAACACGCGAAAAGGCAGGAGAAAATCCATACAGCCCCCTGTACTGGTGACGATCGTGATTTTCTTCTGCTCAGAAATCGCTTTCATGACCTGCATACGCTGCCGCGTCAGCAGGTTGCCGGAGATGTCGGCCTGATAAAAGATCAGATCCCGGCGCGGATAATAGAGAGTCTCCGGATCATACAGCCTGCAGTCTTCAAACAGCGCGCGCGCTTTTAGTTCATTCTCCGCGATCAGAAGCGTAACACGGCTGTTTTCGGCCAGGCCGGCGGCCAGCTGTGCTTTCTGTGAATCGAGACATCCCGTCACTTCATACACGCCGCGGCCTTTTTGCAGCTGCCGGCGCAGATCCTCATATCCTGCCAGATCCTGCAGCGGCTGCAGGAATGCCTTCATTTCATTCCTCCGTCATCTACATTTTCCGGTTGTATTGGTTCATTGCTTTTTCGGTCTCTCCCTGCACGATCAGGGAAACCGCATCGGCCGCGTGCCGGATGGCTTCATCGATCTGCACCCGCTCTTCTTTGGAAGGGCGGGACAGAACATAATCCGCCAGATCCCAGCCCTCCGGCCGGCTGCCGATCCCTACTCGGATGCGGGTAAAGGTATTCACACCAAGGCAGGAGAGTACGCTTTTCATACCGTTATGGCTTCCGGCACTGCCTTTTTCGCGAATACGGATCTGCCCCGGTTCCAGATCGATATCATCATAGATCACGATCAGTTCAGAGGCCGGATCGACCTTATAGTAATGGACAAACTGCTGTACGGCCTCTCCGCTCAGATTCATGTATGTAAGCGGCTTTACAAGGATTACTCTCTGTCCTTCGATCTGTCCTTTCCCGTACAGCGCTTTCATGGCAATCCCGGAAGAGGGCACATGGTACCGATCGATCAGTTCCGTGACCGTATCATAACCCATATTGTGACGGGTACCGTCATATTTCATACCCGGGTTTCCGAGGCCGACAATAAGAAACATGCTGCTTTCCTTTACATCAGGTGAAGTATACTAATTCTGTTTCCGGCGGTGCAGCCGGTTTGATCGAGACAGCCTGCAGGACCGGCTCCTCTCTTCTGGCTATAGGCAGGTACTCTTTGGTGATCCTCGCCGTCACATCTACCCAGGAACGGTCTTTCAGCCGGGAGGCTTCCCGGCTCTTGCACAGATACCCGATGTACTGGATATCCTCTGCACAGCAGGTCATGGCCTGACGTGCCGGAATGAACGAGTCCTCCGGAAGGTTGGAATTCTTCAGCACCTGCCCTTTGAAATGCACCGTTTTCCCCTGATAGTTATCCGGATTATCCTGCATATCCACAAAGAAAATGCCGAAATCGATATCTTCGATCTCAATCGGTTCCTTTGTCAGGTCATACGGCAGCGAGTCTTCAAAAATATCTACCGGGCGGCCGTCTTCTCCCATAAACTGGACATCACTGCCCGGATTGAAGACCTTGATGCTGCGCCGGAAATTGGCCAGCGGCAGCTTTTTGCTGCTCCGGTTGAACAGGACCATTTCGGCATTGCGGGCCATTTCCACAAACATGGCTTTCATGTTGTTCATGTAGACAGAGAAAGTCTCCGCATCCACGATCACAATTTCCTGCATGATGCCCCAGCCCTTCGGCAGGCGCATCTGTTCCAGTTTGGCCACACCCCAGAGCGGATTGAACTCGATGATCACACGGGACGGATCATATTTGGCCTGCAGGGCGCGCAGCGTCCCCAGCTTGAAATCCTCTTCTTCTTCGATGACCTCGACCACGGTATGATACTCTCTCAGCAGCTCTTCGTCATCATACTCTTCTTCGCCTTCTTCACAGACCAGCAGAAGCGTTGTCTCCTCAATCTGGAAATAGTCCTGACGGATCGTAAAATTCAGGAACGAAGTCTTCCCTGCATCCAGAAAACCGTTGATCAGATATACCGGTACTTTTATGTCTTCGTAATTCATAGTTTACTCACCAAATACATTCAGCCCAATCCGAACAGAGCCGCCAGTTTTTCCTCATTCAGCTTTGCGCCGATCACACAGAGACGGCCGGTGTATTCCGGATCGCCGGTACGGACATCGATTTCTTCCGGGACCATATCAAAGTAAATCCAGGTTCCGTCAGTTGCTTCGACCATCCCTTTTGCACGAAGCACCTGTCCGTACGTCTCATCCTCGGAAAGCGTCTCCAGGTTTTTCCGGATCTCTTCCTGCGTGTATTTCCGGATCGTCTCCTTCCCCCAGCTGTCAAAGACCTCATCCGCATGGTGGTGATGATGTCCGTGATGATGATGGTGGTGATGTTCATGCTCTTCCTCATCATGTTCATGGTGGTGATGGTGCTCATGCTCTTCGTCCTCATCATGTTCATGATGATGGTGATGCTCATGCTCTTCGTCCTCATCATGTTCATGATGATGGTGGTGTTCATGCTCTTCGTCCTCATCATGTTCATGATAGTGGTGATGCTCATGCTCTTCGTCCTCATGCTCATGATGGTGATGGTGCTCGTGTTCTTCTTCATCGTCCTCCACGAGGGACAGATCGATCTTCTTGCCCTGCATGGTTTCCAGAACCTTGACGCCGCCCAGTTCTTCCACCGGCGTGGTTATGATCGTGGCGTTCGGGTTCAGTTCCCGCAGCATGTGGAGCACTTCCTCCACCTTTTCCGGAGTGGCCTTCGGTGTATCCATTCTGCTGAGCACGATCGTACCGGCTGCCTGCACCTGGTTTTTGAAGAATTCCCCGAAGTTTTTAAGATAGATCTTACATTTTGTCACATCGACAACCGTTGCTGCCGAATCCAGTTCCAGACCGGCTTCCTCTGCGTTGTTTTCAATGGCATGGATCACATCGGACAGCTTGCCCACACCGGACGGCTCGATGATCACACGGTCCGGATGATAGGTATCCACCACTTCCTTCAGCGCTGTGCCGAAATCTCCGACCAGCGAACAGCAGATACAGCCGGAGTTCATTTCTTTGATCTCAATACCGGCATCCTTCAGGAAACCGCCGTCGATCCCGATCTCGCCAAATTCATTTTCAATCAGTACGATCTGCTGCCCTGCAAGCGCTTCGCTCAGCAGTTTTTTGATCAGCGTTGTTTTTCCGGCACCCAGAAAACCGGATATGACATTGATTTTAGCCATGATAGTCCCTCCTGCTATTCTGCACTTCTATACAGAAAACAAACGAAGGCGTGACCGCCTTCGTTTGCTCTGCCGTTTTTCGGTGATCAGCCATTGATCATGAAATTCATCAGTCTTTCTATATCTTCCGGTTCCGAAGCAACCAGCTCCAGTTCCGGGATCTCCGCACCGTTCGTAAAGATATTGGCCAGGGAAACGAACTGACTCAGTTTGGATTTCAGATTCAGCCGGTCTCCTTCTGCCGTAACCAGTTCTACGCGGCCTTTGCATTCATCGACGACCTTAAAGAAGCCTTCCACATCCTTTACATTTTCAATCTTCATAACTTACTCCTTTACTTCTTCTCTTATCTCTTCTTTTCTTTTTACCTGCACAAAATACCACGATTTTTTTTAGAAGTAAAGTGTTTTTCCCTCTCAGCTCCCGTAAATCGTCACTTCGTTGATACAAGTGTCTGCGTAGATGGATCCTTTGTACACACTGTCTATAGTCATCTTCAGCTGCGAGGCCGGTACATCACGGGACAGTTCCACGCAGAACTCCTTTTTCTCATCCGGGAAAGTAACGCTGAAGGTTTCTTCTCCCAGTTCAAAGGTCATGGTTTCCGGACGGTTATTGGCTTCATAGATATCCGTATAGGCATCGTCATACCAGTTGCCCAGGCGCAGTTTGATCATGCGTACGTTGTGTTCGCCGTCAAAGGTCAGGGTGATATTCTCGCCGATCCCGTCTCCTTCTACGCCGTCCTGCCAGCTGGACCAGTCCGCACCGTCGTACAGTACATAGGCACTGTTATCCACACCGGCCTGATAGATGGTGGAGCTCGCCTCCGCCCCGGACATGGTCAATGGTTTGTAGCCTTCCGCTTCGATCTGTCCCGCCCGGTCCTCTTCAATAAGCGTGGCCGCCAGCTCGGCGTTCACTTCTTCTTCCGGTTCCGGTTCTTCCGTAACTTCCGGTGTCGGTTCCGGGGTAGGCTCCGGAGTCGGTGTGGGCGTAGGGGTGGGTGTGGGTGTGGGCGTTTCCGTCACAACAGCCGTTTCTTTCGGCAGCACCGGCTTGTCAGCCTTCATCATCCTGGACAGCATGAAGATAGCCCCGACACCCGCGGCGACGATCAGAAGCACCAGAATGATCCCCCCGACCAGGATCCGTTTTTCTTTTCTTTTAGCCCTGACCCTGTCCAGCCGTTTCCCGCAGCGTGAGCAGACCCGGGCACGATCAGAATTGTGTTGTCCGCAATATGGACATCTCATGTATTTCTCTCCTTATGTCAGACGACGCATCGTCACAATCTTCTTTATGTTTACCTTTTCCAGCGCTCTTAATTATAGCACGCTTTGTAAACCCTGTGAAGAGAGACTTGCATCCGCCCCCCGGCAGTGTCATACTGAAGCGTAGCGGCACGTTTTTCGGCCGCCAGAGTTTTCCCTTGCCGGGAAATCTCTTATGAAAGCAATGCTTCATAACAGACACCCTGATTCTATTGCGGAGGAATGACCCTATGAGCAATCCGATTACCCATCCCCTTTCTGAACTTGAGCCGCACGATGTCTTTTCGTTCTTCTATGACATGTCGCAGATCCCCCGGCCTTCGGGAAAAGAACGCGCCATCTCTGACTATCTGGTCTCGTTTGCAAAAGAACATGATCTGGAGTGGCACCGGGATGCTGCGAATAACGTGATCATTATAAAGGAAGCTTCCGCAGGCCGCGAAGCCGAAGAGCCCCTGATCCTGCAGGGACATATGGACATGGTCTGCGAAAAAGAAATCTCCTGCCCAAAAGACATGGATACAGAAGGACTGAATCTGACACTGGACGGTGACTGGGTCTCTGCCGAAGGCACCACGCTTGGCGGCGACGACGGGATCGCCGTAGCCATATCTCTGGCGCTTCTGGCCGATGAAACGCTCTCCCATCCTCGTCTGGAAGTCATCTGTACCACGGAAGAAGAAACCGGCATGGGCGGCGCTCATAATCTGGATGCCACACCTCTGAAAGGACGTCTGCTGCTGAATATCGACTCGGAAACCGAAGGAATCCTGACAGCGGGCTGTGCAGGAGGAGCCACTCTGCAGGTACATCTGCCTGTCACCCGCTGCAACTCTGATCCGACCTCAAAGCCGCTTACAGCGGTACGTCTTTCTTTGGGCGGACTGACCGGCGGACATTCCGGCTCCTATATCCAGTACGGTCGTGCCAACGCAGATCTTCTGCTGGTCCGTCTGCTGCGGGAATTTGCCGCGTCGCATACGCTTTTGCTCTGCTCTCTTGCCGGAGGCACCAAACACAATGCCATCCCGCGTGACGCAGAGGCTGTCGTCCTGACTGATCAGCCGGACTCCCTGCTGGCAAAAGCAGCGGATATGGAAACCGTGCTGCGCCGGGAATATGACGTAACGGATCCGGATCTGAAACTGGAGGCTGTGATCCTTCCTGCTGACCCGGCTGTATCCGATACTGCCTGTGCCGTCCCGGTCAGTGCCTCCGAAACTGCCACCTGGATTGCCCTGCTCTCAGCCCTTCCGAACGGCGTGCAGCGCATGGACCAGCATCTGGATGGACTCGTCGAAACCTCTCTGAATCTGGGAATTCTGAAAGCAGAGGAAGGGGAGCTGTTCGCGGAATACCTGCTGCGGAGTTCCACTGCCAGCTGTCTGCAGGAGCTGATCGACCGTATGTCCTGTATTGCTTCTGCTGCCGGTGCTTCTGTCAATGTTCCCGACCGCTATCCTGCCTGGCAGTATGTTCCGGATTCCGCCTTCCGGGAAAAGATAGTCCGGATTTTCCGGGAACAATACGGGAAAGACCCCGTTGTGGAAACGATCCACGCCGGTCTGGAATGCGGACTGCTTTCCGAAAAGATCCCGGGGCTGGATGCGGTATCCATCGGACCGGATATCCCGGATATCCACACCCCGCAGGAGAAGATGTCCGTCTCCAGTGTGCAGCGGACCTATGCCTATATACGCAAGATCGTGGAAACAAAATGAAGCGGTTCGTCCTGATCCGCATACGTTTCTGATACAATATGAGGCAGCCGGCGGACATATACTTTTACCGCTACTACTATGTATTTAGTGGTTGATATTCCTATCTTCCAGATAGGATGTTATCCATCTTGTTGCTTAAGCTGTTAGAATGAGGTGGCAATCGGTCTGGCCTTTAACCGCTAGGACTTCGCGTCCGTAGGTA
>JAIKYQ010000004.1 GCA_024683035.1 Eubacterium sp. | reverse complement strand
AGAATTGACAGAGGTTCTTTCGACCGTTACGGAAAAGAGATCGAGATCAACCTGGCTGATTACGATATTCCCCTGTACTGGTCAGAAGAAGACGACCTCTATCTGGTTCCTCTCCAGACACTGAACGATCTGTTTATAGCCCAGCCGGCTCTCAGCAATTTATATTTCAATGAAAAAGGCGTATATCTGGCAAACGAAAGGGCCTTTGGAATTGATGATGGAGAACTTACACCTCTGGGAGAGTCCTATTTTGCAGCGCCTTACAAAGAGATGAGCGAGCAGCTTGCCTGGTATAATTACTGTGAGCTGTGTCTGGCACTGGATCATCTCTATGGTCTGAAAGAGATCCACGATATCACGTCTTTTGACCGGATCTTCACAGAAACAGGCTACAGGGAAGATCTGTCCAGTACGGATCCCAATGTAGTGGACGGTGCTCTCAATGACTTCATCTATTACTATCTTGACGATCTGCATTCTGGTTTCAACGCGGCTTCCTACCGGACAGAAGAAATGCTGACGATCGGCGGTGCGGGACTGGCATCCCGTCTCAGCGACTCCGATGGAGAACTGTTTTCAAACGCCAGAGATAACGCCGATCATAAGATCACCTCTTATGAAGAGGTGGGCAATACAGCCTATATTACTTTCGACTCGTTTGATATACTGAAAAGCGCCGGGGAATACTACGAAGAAAAGCCGGAAATAGAAACTGATCCGGCTGCCTATCCTTTTGATACGGTGGCACTGCTGCTCTATGCCCATGAGCAGATCACCAGAGATGACAGTCCCATTGAGAATGTGGTCATCGACCTGAGCCTGAACGGAGGCGGTGCCATCGATGCAGGCGCCTTTGTAGCCGCCTGGTTCCTGGGTGAAGGTGCCGTAAGCATCCGGGACTCGCTGACAGGAGCGGTTTCCACCGGCGTATACCAGGTGGATGCCAATCTCGACGGCAAGTTTAACCAAAAGGATACCGTTTCCGACAAAAACCTGTTCTGCATTATTTCGCCGTACAGTTTTTCCTGCGGTAATCTGGTCCCGAATATTTTCAAAGCATCCCACCGGGTGACGCTTCTCGGTCAGACTTCCGGCGGCGGCAGCTGCAGCGTACTGCCGCTGTCCACTGCGGCCGGCAGCACTTTCCAGATCTCTTCACCCCATCGTATGTCCTACATGAAAAACGGATCGTACTACGACACAGATACCGGGATCGACCCGGACTGCCTGATCGTGAAACCGGAAAACTTCTACAACAGAGAAGCGCTGACTGCGTATATCAATCAGCTGTTCTGACATTCCGGAACAAGTCAGGACTCCGGCCCCATACCTGCAAACGGACCGGCGTCCTGCGGAAGCATCCTGTCTGCTGCCGGCGGCATTCCCTGCCCCGGCAGCTCATTTTGTCCAGAAGGTTCACGCCGCCCGGCAGACATATCAGATTCCGGTGGTGTTTCCGGTCCGTTTGAAGTATTCTGCTCCGACGGCATAGGCTGCTCAGATGGTATATCCTGCGCTGGCTCTCTGACTTGCCCCGATGGTCTGCTCTGGTTCGGGGTTTTTTCATCAGACGGAAGCTCGGCATCCGGTTCCGGAGCCGTCTCTTTTCCGTAAATGTTCTCTCCGGAATCCGTTTCCTGCTGCGGAACACCGTCTCCCATTGAAAAATTATTGGAAGAGATCTCTGATCCCGCTGTCCTTTCTTCTCTGAATGCATTTCCATCAGGCTCTATTGCAGGTTCCGGAACGAATTCTTCGTTTATTTCTGCAGGTGCTTCCCCAATTAAGGAGGGAAGCATTTCCGTCACCTCGTTCTCCAGCTTTTGTCTGTGCTCCTCGCTTTCCGACGTCACCGTCACGGTCATCTCTGACCCTTCTTCCGCGATCAGATCCAGTGTATCCGGGAGAGGACGGCGCCTTGCCGCTGAGATGTGAAGTTCAGAAACAGTGGTCCGGCTTTTTTCATCCAGCGCCTTTACCGAAACCACTTCGTCCTTTTTATTCAATTTCAGTTCCATGGCCACGTCATCCGATGTCACAATCACGGTTGAATAGGCAAAAGCGTTCTCCGAAGCATAATACAGTCCGCCTCCCGAAACAGCAAGGATCACAATGGCTGCCGCTGCCGCATGATACCATCGTGTAAAACGCGGTCGGCGAATGGCAGAATGTCCTTCTTTCCGTCCCGGCATATCCGGCAATGCGATTTCTTGTCCTACCGCATAACTCTCGTCCGGAATTTTCTGTACAAGCCCCTCATCGGTCAGCACCGCCGCGTATTCTTCTCTGATTTCCAGTACGACTGCTTTTCTCATGCTTTCATTTCCTCATGTACCATCGGAAAGTATTCTGCCAGCAGCGGGTACTCCCCTTCCAAAATGATTGCTGCCGCAATGATATATTGTCTGTGCTTTTCCATGACCTTTCCGGAAACATTACTGACAGCAGCCAGTGCTTTCACCGGAAGTGTGCCCGTTTCCTTCAGAGAATGGAACAATTCCTCATGCTTTACAAGAGCAGCTATGACAGCGGCACATTTTTTCCTGCTTTTCTGAGCTTTGGGGGAAGATGCTGTAAGATCATAGAAAGAAAACCCGAATGCCTTCAGTTCCCCCTGCACCGCATCGATCTCATCTCTGATCGTGTACTGTCCCGGCCAGTTTTCCTTATCAGGAAGAGATTCCGGCACTTCTTCCTGCATTTCATCTCGATGTCTGTACAGCTCTCTCATCCAGTCTGTCAGTCTCCTTCGTACGATCACGGAAGCAAACGGCCAGAATTCTCCCTTCGTGCCGTCATATCCCTTTACTGCTTCATAGAAGGCCTGAAGCGTGACTGACCATTCTTCATCCTGTTCCGTCACAAAATGCTTCACCGTTCGTGAGGCACAGCCCAGCAAAGAATTTCTGTACTGTTTTACCAGCAAGGCAAACTCTCTGTCGCTGATCTGTGCCTCTTTATTTTGTATACTCCGTTCAATCACCATATCACCTGTCATTTCTGTTCCAGTTCCTGAACGGAATTGTATACGCCACAGCTTAATCCTACTTTAAGACGGCTGTCTCAGATATTCTTTCCCATCATCTGCCCTCTGCTGCCGCCGAACGCCATTCCGCCCTGCTGCATTTCCGGCATTGCACTTTCTGTAAATGCAGGCATTTCTCCGGCCGGCAGCTCCGGTCTCTCACCCTCTTCAAAGGCAGGCATCTCGCCTTCCGGCAGTTCCGGTCTCTCGCCCTCTTCAAAGGCAGGCATCTCGCCATCCGGCAGCTCCGGTCTCTCGCCCTCTTCAAAGGCAGGCATCTCGCCTTCCGGCAATTCCGGTCTCACGCCCTTTTCAAAAGAAGGCATCTCGCCTTCCGGCAGCTCCGGCCTCTCGCCCTCTTCAAAGGCAGGCATCTCACCTTCCGGCGGCTCCGGTCTCTCACCGTTCATCTCCTGCGTGCCTCTGCCAGGAAATGCCGGCCTTGCTCCCTCTGCGAATTCCGGCCGCTGTCCTTCCGTTTCATCAAACATCGGGGGACGCTGTCCATAGATCATATTGCCATCCTCATCGAATTCGATTGGCTTCAGTTCCCCGTTTTCCGGTGCATGGATCCCATCCGGAACATGCGCTTCATCAAACGGAACAAACCCCTCCGGAAGCTCCAGAGCGCTCATATCGATCTCCATCTCCTGAAATCTTCCTGATCCCGTACCCGTTTTTTCGATCGCCTGCACGCTGCTGTCGGTTGTATCCTCTGCAAAAACAGCGGATGCTCCGCTCAGTGTAATGGCTGCCGTCAGTCCTGCTATGATCAGTTTTGTGTTTTTCATGTTGTCTCCTTTCAATTACAAATGCTTGTTCTCTTCCTGTTACACCATATAATTCGGACACCTTTTTAAAAATTCGGGGGATACATCTGCATTTTTTTCAGATATCAGGCTGAAACTACCAAAACTAAAAAAGCCGCCGCATGTACATGCGGCAGCTGCCTGTTTCATGGTTTTCCTTTAGATTGTTTTCTCCGTTCTTACGTTCACTCCTGCCGGAGCAGCATACGGTCGTTATCGAGCTGGCGGCCTGCTGCCTCTTTGAATGCCTGCAGAAGATCATCCACGGTCATGGCTTTCCGCTCCTTCCCGGAGACATCCAGAATGATCTTTCCGTTGATCATCATGATGGTCCGGCTGCCCAGATCCAGCGCCGACTGCATGTTATGAGTCACCATCATGCAGGTCAGCTTGTTCTCACGTACTATGGAATCTGTAAGAGACAGTACTTTTTCTGCCGCAGAAGGATCCAGGGCCGCGGTGTGCTCATCCAGGAGCAGCAGTTTGGGTGGATTGATGGTAGCCATCATCAGCGTCAGCGCCTGCCGCTGTCCCCCGGAAAGAAGACCCACAGGCTGGGCAAGCCTGTCCTCCAGTCCCATATCCAGCTGCGCCAGCTTTTCGCGAAAGCGCGCTCTGTCTGCTGCAGAAATGCGGGAAAGCCAGCCGCCGTGTCCTGCTGCAAGCGTCAGGTTCTCTTCGATCGTCATGCCCGGTGCCGTCCCCAGCATCGGATCCTGGAACAATCTTCCTATGGAACGGGAACGCTTATGCGGCGGCTCCATGGTGATATCTTCCCCGTCCAGTATAATGGCTCCGGAATCGGTATAAAAGTTTCCCGAGATGGCATTCAGCATGGTAGATTTTCCGGCGCCGTTCGCACCGATGATCGTAATGAAATCGCCGTCCGGAACGGACAGGGAGACATCGTCCAGCGCCTTCCTGGCATTCACTGTTCCCGGGTTAAACGTCTTTGAAATATGGATCAGTTCCAGCATCAGTCCACCGCCTTTCCGTCTTCAATTGCCGGACGTGCCTTCCGGTGCCGCAGTTTTCTGCGGATCACCGGCATCTGTGTCCGGAAATACGGACCGGCAATGGCAATGATAACGATAACAGACGAGACAAGCTTCAGCATATAGGCCGGCAGATCAAACCGCAGTGCGATCGTATAGACGAGACGGAACAGAAAAGCTCCCAAAACAGCTCCGATCGCCTGTACAGGTATTTTTCCGCGGCCCATAAACGCACGGCCGATCAGAAGCGACGCCAGGGCTATGGTGACCATACCGGTACCGATATCAATATTCACCGACTTCTGGGACTGAGCCAGCAGACATCCGGAAAGGCCCGTGATCGCATTGGAAA
The DNA here is from genome assembly GCA_024683035.1 of Eubacterium sp. Lineage (GTDB taxonomy): Bacteria > Bacillota > Clostridia > Lachnospirales > Lachnospiraceae > Bilifractor. The sequence continues at coordinate 4,603 of JAIKYQ010000004.1, read as the reverse complement.
TACAAAGGCCTACGATCGATGTAAACACCGGATTGATCGAGGAAGCCTGTACCATGTCCGGATTGTTGCCGGTTGCCCGGATGGCCAGTCCGAGCCGTGTCCGCAAAAACAGGCTCAGAAAAAGGATAACGAGCACCACGGCAGCCAGAGCTATGATCAGCCGGTACTGGCCGGAAAGAACGGTGCCGGCCAGTCCCTCTTTCATCTTGGTAAAGATCGTCTCCGTTTTATTCATATTCAGAAGAGACGAGTTGCCCATGATGGCGATGTTGATCGAATACAGTCCGGTATTGACGATAATGCCGGCCAGGAGGGAGTTGATCCCCATCTTGGTCTGGAGGAACGCCGTGGTAAAACCAGAGCACAGACCGGCCAGCATCGCTGCCGCGATCGCCAGATACGGATGCCCGGAGATCGCCACCACGGCACCGACAGCTGCCCCCAGGGTAAAACATCCGTCCGTTGACAGATCACAAATATTCAGCATGCTGTAGCTGAGGAACAGGGCCAGAACAGTCAGCGAACTGATCAGGCCCAGTTCCAGTGCGGTTTGAACTAATCCGATTATCTGCATATCACTCTACTTCGTCAAAACTTTCCGCAGTCGTGATCGGCTGCACCTTTGTGCAATAGGGGGCAAAGAGTTCTGCAAGCTCATCGTAATCAATTCCGACTGCTTCGCAGATTTCTGTATTGACCGTCGCTGTCCCGTTGTCGAAGGTCTTCACGGCAACTGTGCCCGGATCCTTTTCGTTCAGAAGGATATCGGCAACCATATCGGCCGTTTCTCTTCCGAGATTGGCATAATCAACACCGTATCCCAGAAACGCGCCGTTCAGTGCAAAGGAATCGGCTCCGGCATAGTGCAGTACTCCCGCTTCCGCCAGCTGTTCGTAAATCGACAGTTCAGCAGTCATGATCGTATTATCCGACGGTGTGAAAAGGGCGTCTACGCCGTCTGCTATTGCCGCCTGTGCTGCCAGACCGACTTCATCCACATTTGTTCCCGTATATTCTTTATAGGCGATTCCTTTTTCATCCAGATACGCTTTAGCTGCTTCGATTGCTGCCGTAGAAGCATCCTGTCCCACGTCATAGAGCAGACCGATCAGATCCGCTTCCGGATTCTGGGCAAAGATCAGATTCATGATGGCTGTCGTATCCAGCGCATCCGAAGTACCGGTAATATTGGCTCCGGGCGCATCCATGGATTCCACGATCCCGGTACCTTCCGGATCAGACACGGCGGCAAAGACGACCGGCGTTCCGCTTTCTTCCGTTGCAGACTGCATGGTGATCGCCACCGGCGTGGCGACCCCGACCATCAGATCTACCTGGTCGGCCTCAAAATTGGCAACGATCTGGGAGAGCACATTGGCATCTGCATTGCAGTTGTCATAACTGATCTCAAAAGAGACTCCCTCTTCTTCTCCTATCTCTTGCAGCCTGTCCTCAATGTTTTCCACGATCTGATTCAGTGAGGCATCATCCACATAGTTGCAGATCCCTATGGTATACGCGGCTCCGTCCTGCGTTTCTGCAGCGGTTACTGCCGATGCGGAAGCCATCACAGATACAGCAAGTACGCCTGTCAGGATCATGGTCATCATTGTGTTTCTTGTTTTCATTTCGTTTCTCCTTTCCAAACTGCGCCGTGAGCGGGAAACAAAAAAATCCCATCCCAATCTTGCTGGGACAGGATCGATTCCTGCGGTGCCACCCGGCTTGGTACATATGTACCCGCTCACTGCGTACCATCATACGCCGGTTTTTGTTCACGGAGAACCACCTCCGTCTCACCTACTGGGAATTGCTTCTGTTCAGATCGCCCTCAGAAGTCCATTCGGCCGGTTCCGTTTACCGCTTCGCAGCACCAGCGGCTCTCTTGAAAACTTTCCCGGTTTACTACTCTTCGTCACAGGTTTACGGTGACTATACACCCCCGGTTCTGTTTTGTCAAGTGAGGCAGAGGTCTGCATACTCTGCCTGGGACGCTTTACAGAAATCATCTTGCGCCAGGCAGATCTGACATCCGATCCTTCCCGCACTCACGTAAATGGCTGTTTCATTCTTGGCACTTTCGTGGATACGCACCGGAAACTGCTTCTTCATGCCGACTGCCGTGCAGCCGCCCCGTACGTAGCCTGTAAGCGGAAACAATTCTTTCACGGCAATCATCTGTACGGATTTCACGCCGACTGACTTCGCACACTTTTTCAGGTCCAGTTCTTCATCCACCGGGATCACGAAGACATAGTGATTTCTGTCGCTTCCTGCCGTGACCAGGGTCTTAAAGACCTGCCCGTGCCCCAGTCCCAGACGATCAGCCACCTCACTTCCGTCCGTGAACTCCGGACAATCGTATTCCTGATGTGTATACGGGATCTTCATTCGTTCCAGGATCCGCATGGCATTTGTTTTTGCTTCTTTTTTAGACATGGCCGGCCCCCTCCTGCTTTTATGACTCTTCAACGATTTTTCCCGATATATGCTCCGGAACCAGGGCAAACAGGAGCGTTCCCGGGCCATATTGTCTGATTTCCCGGTCGATATAGGACTCATCATCCGTAAACTTGTGACTGAGTTCTCTGGATATCTGATAGACGGTTTCCCGATCCTCCACAAATTCGATCCGTCCGAATACGATAACCGACTTTATATGCAGAGGCCATTCCCCATCCTTTCGGAAACCATCGTCATATACGCAGAAGGACGCTTTATCATACCGCCTTACAGCATCGATCTTATGCCCTTTCTTTCCCCCGTGAAAATAGAGCTTTCCATCCTGTTCACAATAGTAATGGTTGATGGGAACGCCATATGGATACCCGTCATCGCCCAGAACCGAAAGAACACCCCGCAGTTCTTCTTTCAGGATCCGTATACATTCTTCCTGTGGCAGCTGCTGCTTTTTCCTCAGCATTTCTCTGAACATGTCCTGCCTCCTCGCTTTGTGAACCAGCAATCCGAACGGATACAGTTCCCCATAAGCCGACTGTCAGAGCATGGCCGGTCCTTGACGAGCCTTGAAGGCGAGCCTAGTACCGTTGCCAATGCGACCAAGCGCGGGCGTGTCGGCGATGGGGTTCTGTATCCATGAGGGATGCGTCTGTTTGTAAAAGTATAGGTATTCATACAGCCTCTATTATACATATCCTGTAATGTTTGTCATCTGCCGTCTTTTCTGTCATTTTCCCAAGAAAAATCTCCTCTGGCACGGCCGCTCTGCATCATAGGATTCCTTTTTCTGCTGTTTTCCTCTCTTGCAGTAAACGGAAAAAATAGTATAATGACTATGCAGTTGTTTTTGATATGCAGTTTTAACCAAACCGAACGGTCAAGAAAGGAAGAAGACATGAAAAAAGCCAGAATATTTGTTTCTCTTTTACTGACAGCCGCCATGACATTTACCATGGCTGCCGGCGTCAGCGCAGAGGAAGATGCAGAAGGCCTGAAGATCGCCATCGTATCTACTGCTGCCGGCGTAGATGACGGATCTTTTATCCAGAACTGCTATGAAGGGATCCTTTCCTTCATCGACAGCCGCGGCGGGATCGATACCGTAAATGACATTATGGAGCCGACCGGTGATCCGGCTGCTGCCCTGCAGGCAGTGGAAGACATCGTAGCCGATTATGACGTCATCGTCACACCGGGCTTCCAGTTCGCAGGCATTACCCCCATTGCGCAGGAAAATCCCGACAAGAAGTTTATCCTTGTGGACGCCGGCGCTACGGATGCAGACGGAAATCCCATCGTTGTGGATAACCTGTACTCCATGGTCTTTTCCGAGCAGGAAGGCGGTTTCCTGGCAGGTATCGCCGCAGCCATGACAAGCCAGAGCGGCAAAGTCGCATCTGTCCACGGTATCGCCTATGAATCCAACGTAAATTATCAGTGGGGATTCGAATCCGGTGTGAATTACGCCAATGCACACTATGGCACAGAAGTGGAAGTCGTCGAACTCCCGGCCTATGCTGGAACAGATATCACCGGCGCTGATGTAGGCGGCAACTATGTTGGCAACTTCGGCGATCCGGCCACCGGCAAAGTCCTGGCAGAAGCCCTGATCCAGGAAGGCGTAGACGTGATCTTCCCGGCAGCTGGATTCTCCGGCACCGGCGTGTTTACAGCTGTAAAAGAGGCGGACGGCGTATGTGTGATCGGCTGCGACGCTGACCAGTATAACGACGGCGCAAACGGCGATTCCAATATCGTTCTTACCAGTGTCCTGAAATGCATGGACCTGAATGTGGAACGTCAGCTGAACGCGGTTGTGGACGGCACTTTCCAGGGTGAAAATGCTCTCCTGCATGCCGATACAGATTCCATCAACTACGTGGGCGGCGAGCACTGCCAGCTCAGCGACGAAGCCATTGCGGCCATGGACGAAGCTCTGGCTCTGCTGAAAGACGGTACGATCGTTCCTGCCGGCAACTTCAACGGCTACACACCGGAGGAATTCCCGGGACTGTAAACCGGCCTCAGCACGGTACGGATCGTATCATCTGATCTTTAACTGAAATACGGAGGAATGAGTTTCTGAAAAAATGAACTCATTCCTCTTTTCTTTATATTTTTCTGTTATAATCAGGATAACTGG
>JAIKYQ010000194.1 GCA_024683035.1 Eubacterium sp. | reverse complement strand
TGTTCAAAGGCACCAGTCAAAGCCTTTGCCAGTTCCTCCGGCTTGTTGTATTTCACCTTGGCATAGATGTCCATGGTGATTTTACTCTTCTCATGGCCAGCCAGGTACTGTACCGTCTTCGGGTCCACGCCCGCTGCTATCAGGTTGGTAATATAGGTATGGCGGAGCTGATGGGGCGTCACTTCAAAATCCAGGGTGTACTGCACTTTGCCATTATTCCTGGCCATTTCACCCAGCTTAGGATACAGCATATACTTCACGTATTTCCCGCCGACCTTCTTTTTGGCGATTCTGGGCTTGGCAGTCCTTACGACAATGAAGCGCCAGAGGCTCCTGAACTCCGTATAGCTCAAAGGACCGCCTTCCTTGTTGGCAACGACATACTCTGAGCTGGCTGTTTTCTTCGCCTCCCTAAGACAATCCGCAAGGCAATTCGGGATGGCGATATCCCTTCTTGCTGCAGGCGTCTTCAGTTCTGTCATGATGACCGGGCGATTGCTTTCGGTGTGCCATGCCCGGCGGACCTTCAGATAAGGAGCATCCTCATCCAGTATTACGCATTCCCATTTCAACGCCAGGATCTCTTCCCGGCGAAGTCCGGCATACAGGCCAAGCATCACAAATATGTAAGGCGGAAGGCCTCGAATCGTATCGAGAAGAAGCGCAACCTGGGCATCGGTCAATGCTTCCCGATCCTTCTGCGGAACACCTCCGCCCTTTGAGGAAAGGAATCTCGTAGGATTATATGTGATGATCTTGCTGTCTTCGGCAGAGTTGAAAATGCACTTGAGAATGATGTTGACCGACTTAAAAACGGATGCAGACTTCTTTGATACCGGGACAAGGGCCAACTTGATGTCATCCGCAGTTACTTCTGCCATCCTCATGTGACCAAGCGGCTTAATGATGTGCCTGTTCACCTTGGAAGTATAATCGATCAGCGTCGTCGCTCTGACATGTGCGGACTGCATCAGCAGCCATTTCTCACAGTATTCCTTAACAGTAGGAGAACGACGGTTGAACAGATCATCCTCTGTGCGGTTTTCCGCCTCTTCGTATTTCTGACAAAGCTCATCTAAGGTCTTCCCATAGACGATGATCAGCTTCTTGTCAGCATTCATAACGTAAGCCTTAAAATACTGATGCCCATTGATCGTCACAGTATTGTAGTTGAAGTAAGGAACTCTTTTCTTGGGCATTTCTAAAACCTCCTTGTCTGTCCGAACGCGGCTCTATTGTCTCAGGGAGCTGTATCCTGAATCAAGGATGTCACCTTCGCGCCGAACTTCTTGGATTCCTGTATGTGGTTGCAGTATTGACTTCCCTGGGCTTTGCCCTGTGCGTTGACCGGGCAATGAACTCCTGAAGGCTTTGTTCTGTAAAGTACACACAGCCATTCTCGACATATTGAACGAAGGAAACCTGGCCGTTAATTCTCGCGGCATCCAGCGTGTCAATGCTGATGCCAAGCAGTCTTGCTGCCTCCTTCCTTGTAAGAAGCTTTTCCATCTTGTTTCTCACCTCCGGTTTATGTACGATCCGTCGATATTGGCCGGATCGTTTTCCATATCAGGGAGCCTCTACGCATTCCGGGAGTTCTATTCCCAGGCTTTCAAGGGCAGCTTCATCGACTGCCGCCATCTGCTCCTTGCTGATTTTGCCGAGGTATTTCAGGACCCTCAGCTTGTCGATTCCTTTGATCTGTTCCAGGCAGACAACTGAATCCGTGCTTAAGCCACGCACATTTTGAAGAAGTACATGCGTCGGCTGATCCATTTTCTTTATCTGGGAGGTGATTGGGGCGATAAGCAGCAACTCGCTGAAAAAGTTCCCGATGTCGTTCGAGACGACCAAAACGGGCCGAGTGCCCCCTTGCTCAACCCCTTTGAAAGGGTTCAGATTCGCCAGATAAATGTCACCGCGATGATAGATCCAGTTGTCTACGGTTCCGGGTTGACGGTAGAACTTGTTTTCATTTGATTCGTATCTCATCCGGTTCTTCCTCCTCAGAACTTCATCGGCAGCGCAGCCTTCTTGCTGGATCCGTTGTAGATCAGCAGAACCTGGTAAAGATACTTCTTATAGCCCGGCAGATTGTCTCCCATGGCCTTGCCGTCACGGTATATTTTCAGGGGATCCGCCGTGCGAAAGCGCTTGACCATCCGCTTCGGATCGTACTCACCTTTGTAGAGGTCCACAAACCGGCAGACGCCAGTCACGGTTTCAGCTCTTAAGGAATCCGGTTCGCCGTCCCAGCCATCCAGGATCATTTTCATGGCTTCCTGGTATTTCTCAGGACCAAGCTTTCGATACTCGGTGAGTGCAGCTGCGATGCAGGCGACTCGCTTTCTTCCTTTGTGCTGGCCATAGTCAATACGAAGACCGATTTCTTCTGTAGCCTTCAGGAACCCGCAGGCTTCTGGATCTCCGGCGAATACCAATGCTCTAAGTTTCATCCCGATGCTGGGCGGAACACCAAAGCCGGTCTGGTTGGCGAAGAGCGACGATTCTTCCTTGTCACTCAGGTCCGAATACACCTTGCACCGGATCGGGAGCTCCTTGCCACTGTTCTTGTCCACTCTGGCTGCGATCACGTGCTGGCCGTCAAACACGACGTAATGGCCTTCTCTAAAGCTGACCTTTGGCTCGTTGGCGATCCGTTCATCAAAGAACTGGGAGATTCGTTTGACTCTTTCAGGATTCAGGCTCCTCTGATATGTATTGCGAGGAATCTCCAGAAGAGCGCTGCTGACCATTTTTACTTCAAACGGTCTGATAATTGCTTCAGGCATTTCATTTCCTCCTTGCTTGATTTATGTACGGGACAAGCCCCCTGCTTGTCCCACAAATAACGTCCATATCGGACGATAATTTCGTTTATGCTCTTTCCGTATTTGTCCTCGACACCCCCGGAAATCGGGAAATCATTCAGGCGTCCGGCAGCTTACCGGGTCCATGGGCCGTTCTACCCCTCTGTGGTTCTCACAGAGCCGTCCTTCGACGGAAGTCTCATTATGCTGTGATGGATCTTCGCC
>JAIKYQ010000168.1 GCA_024683035.1 Eubacterium sp. | reverse complement strand
GAGAGAAAGAAGCCCCTGATCGGAAACCCGGTATACAGGACGGACGGAATCTTTGCCGGAAGCCGCCGACTCCGCGGAAGACGGAGCGGTACTCTCCTGCGGCCGTGACCAGATCCGGATAACGGTACGGATAAAATACAGGGTATTCACAAGTGTGCTGACGGCCAGAGCCGCGAGGACGATAAAGGGAACCGCCGCATTACGGTTGTCAGTGGCTGCCAGCAGGATCAGGAATTTCGAAGAAAAACCGGCAAGGAGCGGAATACCGACCATGGACAGTGCACAGGCGGTGAAACAGAATCCGGCGTACCGGTCGCGCAGGGCACTGCCCTGCAGAGCATGGAAGATCCGGCTGCCGCCCGAGACATCCGACAGACGCGGAACGGTGAGGAACAGCAGGGATTTGGTGACGGCATGAGCCATCAGATGGACGATGGCGGCCCGGTAACCAAGCTGTCCTCCGATGCCAAGACTCATATAGATGTAGCCGATCTGTGCGGCCGAAGAGTAGGCGATCATGCGGTAGATGTCGTTTGTATGGAGCGCAGAGACAGAACCGAAGACCATGCCGGCTATACCCAGCACAAACAGGATCTTTTCCACAGGGATCTGCGCCATGACGGCCGGGCCAAGTGCACGGTAGTATATTTTGATCAGCAGGAAAATATAGGCTTTTGACACCACGGAGCTCATAATGGAAGCGGTTGTCGGCGTGGCAAAGCCATAGGCGTCCGGCATCCAGAAATGGAAGGGGAACAGGCCGCTTTTGATAGATAGTCCGATAGTGATCATGGCTACGGAAAAGGTCAGTGTCAGATGCAGGGAAGGATCCTGCGCCAGCACGGAAACGGTTTCCTGCAGAGGCACCATGAGCAGATGCCCGGTAAGCCCGTACAGCAGGGTGACACCCAGCAGATACAGCCCGGAACCGAGCAGATTCATGATCATGTAGCGTATGGAAGCCAGCGTGGTACGTCCTGTTTCCCGGGAGATCATCAGACCGCAGCTGGCCAGAGTCATGATCTCCAGGAAAACGTAGCCGGTGAAAATGTCGTTCGTGAAGACCAGGGCACAGGCGGCGGCCGATGCCAGATTCAGCAGGGCACAATACAGGTTGATCTTGCTTTCGTCTACATCCCGGAGCAGGTACCGGTAACCGGCCAGCAGGGAACACAGGATCACACACAGAAAAACGAGCAGTACCGTACATTCCAGAGTACCGGCACGGATTTCGTTTCCCCAGGGAGCCGGAAATTCACCCATAGAAAAGGTGAAGGCCCCGGATTTGCCGGTAAAGTGCAGGACCAGGATATCGGCCAGGATCAAGCCGATGGTCAGAACAGCCGAATACCGGCAGGCTGTACGGCCTTTCAGCAGCAGGCAGAGTGCAGCGGAAAACAGGCATCCGACGATCATGAACAGCGGAAGATTCCAGACAAAACTCATCGCGAATCCTCCTTTTCCCGTGACTGTGCCAGCAGATAATAAATCTCATCAACATCCAGCGTATGATACCGTTTGTACAGACGGATGGTCAGAGAAAGCATGACTGCTGTCACGGAGACGGACACGACGATCCCGGTCAGGACCAGGCCGGCCGGAACCGGATTGATATAAGCTTCCATATCTGTGATGCCGTTCTCGATGATCGGAGCTCTGCGGCCTTCGATATAGCCCAGAGAAGCCAGAAACAGGAACAGACCGGTATCCATGATGTTCATACCGATCAGCTTGCGGATCAGATTCCGTTGGAACAGAAGCATGGCAAAGCCGATGCCGAACAGAATGATCGCTGCCGTTTCCTGATAGTTTGTCAGCAACATCTCAGCCACTGCCGATATTCCCCCTTCGGAAGAGTGAATAGAATCCGTACATGGTACAGGCCACAACCAGGCCGACGGCTATGTTCAGCGGCAGGATCAGCCCGCCGGACAGGATTGCCCCCGGGATTCCTTTGGGAATGGGGTTGTGTATGCCGTTGGCCCCGATGAAAAACACATAACATTTGGAAAGTGCATAAAAACCCAGTGCCGCAAAAGACAGCAGGTTCAGCCTGCGGGCGGTGAAAAAGCGGTCGGCAGCCTCAAAGCCCAGCGCAGAAGAAAGAATGATCAGGCCGGAGCCGAGGATGGCACCGCCGGAAAACCCGCCGCCCGGCGAGAGATGGCCGTTCAGCAGGACATAGATTCCGAATACCAGTATGATTGGAACAGTCAGAAGACCGATTTTCCGGAGAATGGAGTCCTGCGAGGTATCAAAATACCGGTCCAGGCGGACGGTATAATAGTCTTCTTTATCCGGCCGCATGTTTTTGCTGTCGATCCGAAGCAGCATCATCGAGCAGAGAAGGGCCGTAAACAGGACGAAGGACTCGCCCAGTGTGTCGAAGGCGCGATAGTCCAGGATCATACCGGCCACGATATTGGTGGCGCCGGTTTCTTCCAGCCCGGATTCGATATAGCGTTTGGCTACGGTATCCGCCAGAGGATTGTCTGTGCCGAACCGGGGCAGATGGGCGACGGCATACAGCACGGCCAAGATGAAGACGGCATAACCGAAGGCGGCAAA
>JAIKYQ010000166.1 GCA_024683035.1 Eubacterium sp. | reverse complement strand
CATGTTCATGCGGAAACAGCAGTCACCGGCTATATTGACAACAGTTTTGTCCGGCCTTCCGCACTTTGCTCCGATCGCGGCTCCAAGTCCGTCCCCCCTCGTGCCTAGTCCGCCGGACGTAAGCAGCGTCCGAGGCTCGCTGTAGCGATAGTACTGTGCCGCCCACATCTGATGCTGCCCGACATCAGTACAGATAATGGCCTGTCCTTTGGTCGCACGATAAATTTCTTTAACGATATAGGGACCGGTCAGTTTCTTTGCGGCAACCTTGTCTGTCGTCAGTTTTCTCTTTTCTGCCATCTCGACTTGCCATTCGGACTCTTCTTTTTCCTCGATCCGCGGCATCAGATATTCCAGAACGACCTTCAGATCTCCACTCACACTGGCCTGCACCGGTACATTCTTGTCGATTTCTGCTGGATCGACATCGATCTGCAGAATCTTTGCCTGTCTCGCAAAATTCTTCGTATTTCCGACGTCGCGGTCCGAGAAGCGGCTTCCCAGTACGATCAGCAGATCGCAGGCATAGACACCAAGGTTTGCCCCTTTGGTGCCGTGCATGCCCAGCATGCCCATATAGAGCGGATCATCCGCCGGCATGACACCTTTTCCCATCAGGGAATCACAGACCGGAGCCTTGATCTTATGCGCAAGATCACGCACCTCTTTTTCCGCATCTGCCTTTACAGCTCCGCCGCCTACGAAGATATACGGTCTTTTGGATTTGTTGATCATTTTTGCGGCACGGTCCAGATCGTCCTGTGTGATCTTGTCGACGACCGGACGTGCTTCTCTCGGCTTGACTTTTCTGTATTCGCACATGGCGGCCGTGACATCCTTCGTGACGTCGACCAGGACAGGGCCCGGACGGCCGTTCTTTGCGATTGAAAAAGCCCGGCGGATCGTATCAGCCAGTTTGGTGATATCCTTGACGATCGTACTGTATTTCGTGATCGGCATGGCAACGCCGGCGATATCCACCTCCTGAAAGCTGTCCTTTCCCAGGACCGTTGTGGATACATTGGCCGTAATGGCAACCAGGGGAACCGAATCCATGTTGGCCGTGGCAATTCCCGTAACCAGGTTCGTCGCTCCCGGCCCGCTGGTGGCAAAGCATACGCCGACTTTCCCGGTAGCGCGGGCATATCCGTCTGCCGCATGCGCCGCACCCTGTTCATGAGAGGTCAGTACGTGATGGATCTCCGGATGCTTGTACAATTCATCATACAGGTTCAGAATTGTCCCGCCCGGATAACCGAAAACCGTATCTACTCCCTGTTCCTTCAGACAGGCGATGATGATTTCAGAACCGTTTAACTCCATGATGCCCCCCTGTTCTTACTGTATTTCCAGCCGGGCGCCTTTGTTGGCGCTGGTGACCATTTTTTCATACCGGCTCAGATAGCCTGTCGTTACTCTCGGCTCCTTCGGTGTCCAGGCTGCTTTCCTTTCGGCCATTTCCTCGTCCGAAACCTTTACTTCCAGTTTGTATTCCGGAATATTGATGGAGATGATATCTCCTTCTTCGATCAGGGCGATCGGTCCCCCGACAGCAGCTTCCGGACTGACATGGCCGATTGCCGCACCCCGGGAGGCGCCGGAGAAGCGCCCGTCCGTGATCAGGGCCACCGTGCTGTCCAGCCCCATACCGGCAATGGCCGAGGTGGGATTCAGCATTTCCCGCATGCCGGGACCGCCTTTGGGTCCTTCATAGCGGATCACGACAACATCCCCTTCGTGGATGGCGCCGCCCTTGATCGCATCGATGGCATCTTCTTCGCAGTCAAATACACGGGCCGGCCCTTCATGCACCATCATTTCGGGCAGAACGGCAGAGCGTTTGACAACCGCCGTATCCGGGGCGATGTTTCCCTTCAGTACGGCAATGCCGCCGGTCGCAGAGTACGGATTGCCTGCCGGCCGGATGACTTCCGGATTCCGGTTCACGGCATGGGCAATATTCTCGCCCACCGTCTTCCCTGTCACCGTCATGCAGTCCAGATGCAGCAGACCGAGACCGGCGATTTCTTTCATAACGGCATAGATGCCGCCGGCTTCGTTCAGATCTTCCATATAATGCGCGCCGGCCGGAGCCAGATGGCAGAGATTCGGCGTCTTTTCGCTGAGTTCGTTTGCCAGTTCTGCTTCAAAATCAAATCCGGCCTCATGTGCGATCGCCGGCAGATGCAGCATGCTGTTGGTGGAGCATCCCAGCGCCATATCCATCGTCAGCGCGTTCAGGAACGCTTCTTTTGTCATGATATCCCGCGGACGGATATTCTGCCGCAGGCATTCCATAACCTGCATGCCGGCCTGTTTGGCCAGACGGATGCGCGCCGAATACACGGCCGGGATCGTTCCGTTACCGCAAAGGCCCATGCCCAGAACCTCTGTCAGGCAGTTCATGCTGTTTGCCGTATACATGCCCGAACAGGAACCGCAGGTCGGGCAGACATTGTTTTCGTATTCGCGTACATCTTCTTCCGTCATTTTCCCGGCTGCATACGAGCCGACCGCCTCAAACATACTGGAGAGGCTGCGTTTTCTTCCGTTTACGTGGCCGGCCAGCATCGGACCGCCGCTCACAAACACGGTCGGTATGTTGACGCGTGCCGCCGCCATCAGAAGACCGGGTACGTTTTTATCACAGTTCGGGATCATGACCAGGGCGTCAAACTGATGAGCCAGGGCCATACACTCGGTGGAATCCGCGATCAGATCTCTGGTGACCAGAGAATATTTCATGCCGATATGGCCCATTGCAATGCCGTCACAGACTGCGATAGCCGGAAAAACGACCGGTGTGCCGCCTGCTTCCGCGACTCCGATCCGGACAGCCTCTGTGATCTTATCCAGATTCATATGACCGGGTACGATTTCATTGTAGGAACTGACAATACCGACAAGAGGCCGTTTCATCTCCTCTTCTGTCATGCCAAGCGCATTGAACAAACTCCGGTGCGGCGCCTGCTGCATTCCTTTTCTGACTGCATCACTTTTCATACTGTATCCGCCTTTCTTTCTCTGATCTGTGCCGCTATCTGATCCCCCATCTCCGCGGTGGAGACAAGGATGTTTCCTTCTGTATAGATATCCGGTGTCCGGTACCCCGCTGACAGAACCGCCTGTACAGCCTGTTCTATGGCATCTGCCTCTGTATCCAGATCCAGCGAATACCGCAGCATCATGGCTGCCGACAGGATCGTGGCGATCGGGTTGGCCTTTCCCTGTCCGGCGATATCCGGAGCGGAACCATGACTGGGTTCATACAGGCCGAAGGATGTTTCATTCAGGCTTGCAGAAGAAAGCATGCCGATCGAACCGGTGACCATGCTGGCTTCATCCGAAAGGATATCGCCGAACATGTTCTCTGTCAGGATCACGTCGAACTGCGCAGGATCACGCACCAGCTGCATGGCGCAGTTGTCCACCAGCATGTTTTCCAGCTGAATATCCGGATACTCTGCGGCGACTTCTGCCGTGATCTTTCTCCAGAGTCGGGAAGAATCGAGCACATTTGCCTTATCCACGCTGGTGACCTTTTTTCTCCGCTTTCCGGCGATCTCGAAAGCACGGCGGGCAATCCGGCGGATCTCATCTTCATTATAACGAAGGGTATCCACTGCCGTCAGTCTGCCGTCCACCATGTCTGTATGCCGTTCTCCGAAATACAGTCCGCCTGTCAATTCCCGCACGATGACCATATCAAATCCGTCTCCGATGATCTCATCCCGAAGCGGACAGGCCGAACGGAGCTCATTGTACAGATAGGCAGGACGCAGATTGGCAAAAAGCCCCAGCGCACTCCGGATCTTCAGCAGGCCGGCTTCCGGTCTTTTGGAAGGCTCCAGACGATACCAGGGAGACGTGGCCGCATCCCCGCCAATGGATCCCATCAGAACCGCATCGCAGCTTCTGGCTTCCTCAATGGTATCCTCCGTCAGCGGCAAACCTGTTGCGTCTATGGAAGCACCGCCGAGCAGCATATCGCTGTACCGGAATGTACAGCCGTATACTTCTGCTGTCGTATCCAGTATTTTTTTTGCTTCCTCTACGATTTCGGGACCGATCCCGTCACCGCGGATCAAACCGATCTTGAATTCCATACTATTCCTTTCCTTATATAGTGTGTCCGTATATAGTACGTCCGGCCGTCGGAAGGAACCGGTCCGGGACGATTTGTAAAAGGCGCGCTATGTCAGCGCGCCCCGCGTAGATTTCCAGGCTTATTTTGCTTCGTCTTTCGCTTCTTCGGCTGTAGCCTCTGTTTCTTCCTTTACTTCTTCTGCTTTTGCTTTGCCTTTTCTGGCGGGTTTTTCATTTACAACCATCGCCTGTCCCGGTTTCTCGACAGATGCAATGGCTTCCCGCTTCATCGGAATACGGCAGTTTTTGTTGTTGCCGAATTCTACGATCACATCTTCGTCGCTGATGTCGATCACAATGCCGTAAAAGCCGCCGGTTGTCATAACCGCATCACCGACTTCCATCGCAGACAGCATTTCCTGCATCTTTTTCTGTTCTTTTCTCTGCGGGCGGATCATCAGGAAATACATGATGGCGACCAGACCGACCATCATGATGATCATCGTGGAACCGCCGCCGGCCGCTGCTTGGTTGCTTGCAAAAATCATATGTTTGCCTCCTTCACTCTATCTGCTGGCAAAGACTTTTCTACTCTTTCTCTGCCTGTGCTTACGCTGCTAATTCTAAATAATACACAATTTTCCTATCCGGCACAAGAGTTTTCTGATTCCGTCCCGGTACTCTTTCGGTTACTCTTTTGTCCCTTCCGACAGCAGATCCATCCTTCTCTTCTTATACTGTGAAAAGTTTCCGGCATCCAGTGCATCGCGGATCTCTTCCATCAAGCGGTTATAAAAGCGCAGATTATGCAGCACACACAGGCGCATACCCAGCATTTCCTTCGCCTTCAGGAGATGGCGGATATAGGCGCGGGAATACCGCCTGCAGACCGGGCAGTCACAGTTCTCCTCAATGGGGCGCAGATCCGCTTCATACTGTGCATTGAACAGATTCAGATGCCCTCTGCTGGTATAAACGTGGCCGTGCCTTCCGTTTCTGCTCGGATAGACACAGTCGAAAAAGTCGACCCCTCTCTCTACCGCTTCCAGGATGTTGGCCGGCGTTCCGACGCCCATCAGATAGACGGGCTTATCCTGCGGCAGAAACGGAACGACATGATCGAGGATCTCATACATCTGTTCATGGGTCTCCCCTACAGCCAGGCCGCCGATGGCATAGCCGTCCAGTTCCAGCTCTGTGATCGCTTTAGCATGTTCTATGCGCAGATCCGGATAAATGGCCCCCTGGTTGATCCCGAACAGCAGCTGGCTTCTGTTGACCGTGTCCTCCCGGGCATTCAGTTCTTCCATTTTCTGCCTGCACCGGACCAGCCACCGGGTTGTCCTGTCAATGGAAGCACGGACATAAGACCGTTCTGCCATGCTGGAAGGGCATTCATCAAACGCCATGGCGATCGTGGAACCCAGATTGGACTGGATCTGCATGCTTTCTTCCGGCCCCATAAAGATCCTGTGGCCGTCGATATGAGACCGGAACGTAACGCCTTCCTCGCGGATCTGGCGAAGACTCGCCAGGGAAAAGACCTGAAAACCGCCGGAATCCGTCAGAATCGGCCGCTCCCAGCTCATAAACCGATGCAGGCCGCCCAGCTTTCGGATCAGTTCGTCTCCGGGCCGTACGTGGAGATGATACGTGTTGGACAGCTGCACCTGCGTGCCGATCTCTTCCAGGTCTTCTGTAGACACAGCGCCTTTGATCGCTGCCACCGTACCGACATTCATGAACACCGGTGTCTGGATCGTTCCGTGTACGGTCTGCAATTCTCCGCGCCGGGCCCGGTTTTCTGTTTTCAATAACCTGTATACTGCCATGCTTCTTATTTCCGGTTCTTCTTAAAGAGTTTTGCGATCTCCAGCATGTCACTCGATTCCTCCGGGATCTCCTCTTCTTCACCCGGTACG
Organism: Eubacterium sp.; assembly: GCA_024683035.1. Lineage (GTDB taxonomy): Bacteria > Bacillota > Clostridia > Lachnospirales > Lachnospiraceae > Bilifractor. Next base: position 31,482 of record JAIKYQ010000166.1, on the reverse strand, counting down.
ATCTTGCGGTACCGCTGCCCGGAAGCAAGCTCCCGAACCGCTTCCTCTTCCATTTCTTCCTCGTAAGACTCATCCTCTTCTTCGAACGCAGCTTCTTCGGAATAGCTTTCCATAGCGGAAACCTGAGCCGGTGTATATCCGATCCCTTCCAGTTCCTTTTTCACGTAGTCCGCAAAGGCAGGAGCCTGACTGCCGGGTTCGGAGGGAACCACTTCTTCCATATGATATTCCCGGTACGTAGTGCGTACTCTGGCCAGAAACAGGATATGCGCGATCAGGAAGAAGATCAGCACGATCATGACAATGATACTGACCAGCAGGACACTGCTCGTAACGTTTGTAAAAATGGCCTGTGTCAGATCCTGCCCTGCCGTCCCGTTCTCGATGGTTTTACGCAGAACCGTAATGATGATGGCCACACTGGCCAGGACCATGAGGATCGTAAGCAGAAAAGAAAGATACCAGAGCCGCCAGCTCTTGATGCATTTAATGGAAAACAGCGGGTCATTCGTCTGTTCCGCCACATGGCCGCAGCCGCGCAGCGTGGTACGTACGGAAAAAAGCATGGACAGGATCCAGACTGCAAGCAGCACCACGCCCAGAAGAAGCAGCTCCAGGATCGTGCTCCTCGGCGTTTCGGAAATACTGTCGATCGTCCAGCCCGACCTTCCCAGAACCACCAGTATGACAGCCAGTATGATCTGTACGAACAGCTGGATCAGATAGGATCTGCGCGCCTTCGTAAAAAACGGCGATGCTTCGCCGAGACGTGACAGGCCTATGAGGATCAGGATCAGCGCTGCCGCCGAAACTGCACAGGCAATAATACCCGACGCCGTTCTTCCGTTCATCAGCCCGCTTGCCAGTCTGCCGACAAAGAGAACAGACAGCAGCTGCAGGATCAGTCCGCCGAACACCAGTCTGAGGCCCGACAGGTCCAGTTCTTTTTTCATAACGATTCTTCCTCTCTGCATGATCTCGGGTATACCCCCGGAAACACTGTTCCTAATAGTATCATTATTATCGGAAAAAATCCATAGTGGGACAGAAATCCTTTTTTGTACCTTCCCGGTTCCGGGAGAACGATTGTTTTTCCCCCGGTGCTATCGTATAATCAACTCTGAATTCTGATTGTAAGATGAAGTTACTGTGTCCTGATAACCCAAAAAACCGTTAAGTGATATCACCAGGAGTAGTTCATGACAGAAAAACGATATGCACTGGGTATTGATATCGGTTCCACAACCGTAAAAATAGCCATTATCGATAAAGAAAATCAACTGCTTTTTTCTGATTATAAAAGGCATTTTGCCAGGATTCAGGAAACCCTGGCTGACCTTCTGCAGGAAGCAGAAGAAAAACTGGGAGCCTGCGAGCTGCTCCCCATGATCACCGGGAGCGGCGGCCTGACGCTGGCGAACAATCTGCAGGTTCCGTTTACACAGGAAGTTGTAGCCGTCTCTTCTGCCATCCGGCTCCTCGCCCCTCAAACGGATGTGGCGATCGAACTGGGCGGAGAAGATGCCAAGATCATCTATTTTGAAAACGGCAACATTGAGCAGCGCATGAACGGCGTCTGCGCCGGCGGCACCGGTTCTTTCATCGACCAGATGGCTTCCCTGCTGCAGACAGATGCATCCGGGCTGAACGAATACGCCAAAAACTACCAGGCCATCTATCCGATCGCGGCACGCTGCGGCGTCTTTGCCAAGACGGATATCCAGCCTTTGATCAACGAAGGAGCCACCAAGGAAGATCTGTCTGTTTCCATTTTCCAGGCTGTCGTCAACCAGACCATTTCCGGGCTGGCCTGCGGCAAACCGATCCGGGGGCATGTCATCTTCCTCGGGGGTCCGCTGCACTTTCTTTCTGAACTCCGTGCCTGTTTTATCCGTACCCTGCATCTGGATGACGAACACGCGCTGATCCCGGACAATTCCCATCTGTTCGCCGCCTTCGGTTCGGCTCTGAACGCCGATGCGGAAACAGTCGTGGATCTGACAGAATTCAAAGAACGTCTGCGCCGCGGCATCAAAATGGAAATGGAAGTCGCCCGTATGGAGCCGCTCTTCGCCTCCCGGGAGGACTATGAGAGTTTTCTGGAACGGCAGAAAGTCAACAACGTCCGGACAAGGGATCTGGCCACCTACAGCGGCAACTGCTATCTCGGGATCGATGCCGGCTCCACGACGACCAAAACAGCCCTTGTCAGTGAAGACGGCGCCCTCCTGCATTCTTTCTATGCCAACAATCAGGGAAATCCGCTTGCCACTTCGATCCGCGCCATTCAGGAAATTTACGCGCACATGCCGAAGAAGGCCCATATCGTCTACGCCTGTTCGACCGGTTACGGCGAAGAGCTGATCAAGTCCGCACTGCTCCTCGATGAAGGAGAAGTAGAGACGATCGCCCATTATACCGCCGCCGCTTTCTTTGATCCGGATGTGGACTGTATCCTGGATATCGGCGGCCAGGACATGAAATGCATCAAGATCAAAGACCACGCCGTGGAAAGCGTCCTTCTGAACGAAGCCTGCTCTTCCGGCTGCGGTTCCTTTATTGAAAACTTCGCACAGTCCCTGGACTATTCCGTACAGGATTTTGCCAAAGAAGCCCTGTTTGCCGAGCACCCGATCGACCTGGGCACCCGCTGCACGGTTTTCATGAATTCCAAGGTCAAGCAGGCGCAGAAAGAAGGCGCGACCGTTGCCGATATCTCTGCCGGTCTGGCCTACTCCGTCATCAAAAACGCCTTGTACAAAGTCATTAAAGTATCCGATGCCAGAGAACTCGGTCATCATATCGTGGTGCAGGGCGGCACCTTTTATAACGATGCGGTGCTGCGCAGTTTTGAACGCATTGCGGACTGTCAGGCCATCCGCCCGGATATTGCCGGTATCATGGGTGCCTTCGGCGCCGCTTTGATCGCCCGGGACCGTTTTGCAGGCAAGCCGACCACCATGCTGCCGATCGATAAGATCAACACATTGGAATACTCTACCAAAATGGCCTACTGCCAGGGCTGCACGAACCGCTGCCGTCTGACCATCAACCTGTTTTCCGGAGGACGCCGGTATATCAGCGGCAACCGGTGCGAACGCGGACTCGGCAAAGAAAAGAATGCCCGGCACATTCCGAATCTGTTTGAATACAAATACGAGCGGCTGTTCCACTATACGCCGCTGGATCCGGAAGCGGCGCCGCGCGGCAAAGTCGGTATCCCGCGCGTCCTGAACATGTATGAGAACTATCCGTTCTGGTTTACCTTCTTTACCAGACTGGGGTATGAAGTAGTCCTCTCTCCGGCTTCGACCAGGAAGATCTATGAGCTGGGCATCGAATCCATTCCCAGTGATACGGCCTGTTATCCGGCCAAAATAGCGCACGGCCATATTGAATGGCTGCTGGCACAGGGCATCCGCTTCATTTTCTATCCCTGCATACCTTATGAGCGCAATGAATTTGCGGGTGCTGTCAATCACTATAACTGCCCGATCGTCACTTCCTATGCAGAGAACATCAAAAACAACGTCGAGTCTCTGCGGGATCCGGACGTGCGCTTCCTGAATCCGTTCGTGGCCCTTTCCAGTGAAAAGATCCTGGCCAATGAACTGGTAAAAGTTTTTGCAGACATACCGGAAAGCGAAATACGCGCCGCCTGCCATGAAGGGTGGACGGAAATGTCCGCTGCCCGGAAAGACATCGAAAACAAGGGAGAAGAAACTCTCCGCTGGATGGAAAAAACCGGGCACCGCGGGATCGTACTGGCCGGACGTCCCTATCATATCGATCCGGAGATCCACCACGGTATTCCGGATATGATCAATTCCTATGACGTAGCTGTTCTGACAGAAGACTCCATATCACACCTGGGCTCCGTGGAGCGGCCGATCCGAGTCAATGATCAGTGGATGTATCATACCCGTCTGTATGCCGCCGCGCATTTTGTCCGCACACGGAAAGATCTGGATCTGATCCAGCTCAATTCCTTCGGCTGCGGTCTGGACGCGGTAACAACCGACCAGGTATATGAGATCCTGAATGAGTCCGGCAAGATCTATACGGTTTTGAAGATCGACGAGGTCAACAATCTGGGCGCCGCCCGGATCCGCGTCCGCTCTCTTCTGGCTGCGTTGCGTGCGCGGGAAAAGAATACAGAGCGCGAAAACCCCGCCGCTGCCAAAAAAGGCCGTGTGGTCTTTACAGAAGAAATGCGCCGCGATGGCTATACCATCCTCTGTCCGCAGATGTCGCCGATCCATTTCTCTCTGATCGAAGCGGCTTTCAATTCCTGCGGCTATCGTTTCGAAGTATTGGGAAACGACAATAAAGACGCGGTGGATGTAGGTCTGAAATATGTGAACAACGATGCCTGCTATCCTTCTCTTCTGGTAGTCGGCCAGCTGATGGAAGCGCTGGAGTCCGGCAAATATGATCTGAACCGCACCGCCGTGATCATGAGCCAGACCGGCGGCGGTTGCCGCGCTTCCAACTACATTGCTTTTATTCGGCGGGCTCTGAAAAAAGCCGGCATGGAACAGATCCCGGTCATTTCGGCCAATCTGGTAGGCCTTGAAAGCAATCCCGGATTCAAGATCACGGCCGATATGTTCCTCCGTGCCGTCTTTGCCGCCATTCTGGGCGATATCTTCATGAAGTGTCTCTACCGTATGCGGCCGTATGAAAAAACGCCCGGATCCGCCAACGCCCTGCATAAAAAATGGGAAGAGATCTGTATCCGATACCTGACGGGCCGCCATCTTTCCTGGAAGAAATTCCGGAACCTCTGCCGCAGCATCATCCGGGACTTCGACCGTCTGCCGGTCAATGAGATCAGCAAGCCGCGGGTCGGTATTGTCGGTGAGATCCTGGTGAAATATGCGCCGGCGGCGAACAACCATCTGGTCGATCTGCTGGAGTCCGAAGGAGCCGAAGCCGTCGTGCCTGACTTCGTAGACTTCTTCATGTACAGTTTTTATAACGTGAATTTCCGCTATGAACACCTTGGCGGATCCGCCAAATCCCGCATGCTGTGCAATCTGGCCATCAAAGCCATTCACTTCCTGCGGGGCGCCGCCGATAAAGAATACCGGCAAAGCAGGCATTTTACTCCGTCAGCCGAAATCGAAAAACTGGCGGCTTATGCGGAACCCATCGTCTCAACCGGCAATCAGACCGGGGAAGGCTGGTTCCTGACCGGGGAAATGATGGAGCTGATCCACGGCGGCGTGGAAAACATCGTCTGTATCCAGCCCTTCGGCTGCCTTCCGAATCATATCGTAGGGAAGGGCGTGATCAAAAAGATCCGCCAGGAGTATCCCAAAGCCAATATCGTGGCGATCGACTATGATCCCGGTGCATCGGAGGTCAATCAGCTGAACCGTCTCAAACTGATGCTCTCTACCGCCCGCACACACCTGGAAGAAAATGCGGAGCATGCCGTGCAGGATGCGGCCGCAGAACAAAGCAACAGTTGACATCTGGTGCGGCTTGTGGTACTCTAAGTGGGCTTTGAAAACACGAAGGGGCTTGGTCAAATGGTATGACAGGAGTCTCCAAAACTCTTAGCGGGAGTTCGATTCTCTCAGCCCCTGGATGTGTAAACCCGGCAGCTTTATGGCTGCCGGGTTTTTCTTTCCGGATCTTCTTTACTGCCCTGCCGTCTGTTCCAGACTCTGCAGGGCCTCCTTTATGGAGGCGACCGGGATCAGCCGCAGGGTTGTTTTTTCCTTTTCCTGCTCAGCCGTGAACCCACGGAGAGAACGCATACTTCCTTTCGGAAGGATCACCGTATGAAAGCCCAGCTTCACCGCTTCTTTCACACGCTGTTCTGCCATCGGAACGGAGCGAATCTCGCCCGAAAGTCCTACCTCGCCGAACACCACCACATCCTCGCCGATCGGCTGATCGCGGTAGCTGGACGCAACGGCCAGCAGGATCCCCAGATCCAGTGCCGGTTCGTTCATACGGATCCCGCCGGTAATATTGATATAGGCATCATACTGCGACAGATTGATGCGGCCCCTCTTTTCCAGAACAGCCATCAGCAGATTCACACGGTTATAATCGGTTCCGTTGGCCGTTCTGCGCGGAAAACCGTAATTGGTTCGGCAGACGAGTGCCTGGATCTCCAGCAGTATGGGGCGTGAGCCCTCCATCGAACAGGCCACCACAGATCCCGGAGAGGCGGACGGACGGCCGTCCAGCATGAATTCCGAAGGGTTCTGCACCTCAGCCAGCCCTTCCCGGCGCATTTCAAAAACACCGATTTCATTGGTGGATCCAAACCGGTTCTTGACAGATCGCAGGATGCGGTAAGACTCGTAACGCTCTCCTTCGAAATAGAGAACCGTGTCCACCATGTGCTCCAGTACCCGGGGACCGGCCACATTTCCGTCTTTCGTCACATGACCGACGATGCAGACCGGTATCTGCCTGGTTTTGGCAATCCTGAGAAGGACAGCCGTTGACTCACGGACCTGTGACACACTTCCGGGTGCCGAAGAGATCTCTTCATTGTACATGGTCTGAATGGAATCGATCACGACCAGGTCCGGACGGATCCGTTCTATAGTCTGTTCCACGAGGCTCAGATCCGTTTCGCACAGCAGCTTGACCGTCTCGGTAAAGCTGCCGATCCGTACCGCGCGCATCTTGATCTGCGCCAGGGATTCCTCGCCGGACACATACAGTACGGTTTTATTCTGTTCCCCCAGATTGCGGCAGACCTGCAGCAGGAGCGTGGATTTCCCAATCCCCGGATCACCGCCGAACAGGATCAGGGATCCCAGTACAATGCCGCCGCCCAGCACACGGTCCAGTTCTCCGATCCCGGTGCGGATCCGGTTTTCATCACCGATCGGGATCTCAGACACCGATTTTACCTGAATGCCTCTGGCAGCATCACGCGCGGCACCGCTTTTGGCGGTATTCTTTTTCGTCAGCACTTCTTCCGCAAAAGAATTCCACTCTCGGCAGACCGGACACTGCCCCATCCATTTGGCGGATTCATATCCGCAGTTTTGACAGAAGAAGATGCTTTTACTGTCCTTTGCCATCCTTTTCTCCGTTTTTGAAAACCAGTTCCCCTTTCCGGGCCGTGACGATCACCGTATCGCCCGGCCGGACGGCACCGCTCAGGATCTCTTCTGCAAGCCGGTCTTCCACATGGTTCTGGATCTCCCGCTTCAGCGGACGGGCGCCGTACCGCGGATCAAAACTCCGCCGTATCAGTACCTCTTCGGCTGCGGGACGTACCTGCAGCGTGATGTCCATCTGCTCTTTGCATCTGCCGGTAAGCTCCTTCAGCAGGATGCGTGCAATCTGTTTCATATCTGTTTCCGTCAGCTGATGGAACACCCGGATCTCATCAATGCGGTTCAGAAACTCCGGCCGGAACAGGCGCTGTACCTCTTCCATGACCTGGGATTTCATGTTTTCATAATTGACCTTTTCGTCATTGGCCGACAGGAATCCCAGCCGTTTCGGCTGAATGATCCGGGATGCGCCGGCATTGGAAGTCATGATGATAATGGTTTCCTTAAAACTGACTTTGCGCCCCTGCGCATCGGTGATATGGCCGTCATCCAGAACCTGCAGCAGGACATTAAATACATCCGGATGCGCCTTTTCGATCTCATCGAAAAGCAGCACACTGTACGGATGCCGGCGGATCTTTTCGGAAAGCTGTCCGCCTTCATCATACCCGACATATCCCGGCGGCGAACCGATCAGCTTGGATACGCTGTGTTTTTCCATATATTCAGACATGTCCACACGGATCATGGCATCTTCGCTTCCGAAAACCGCTTCGGCCAGCGCTTTGCAAAGCTCCGTTTTACCGACACCGGTAGGACCCAGGAACAGGAACGATCCGATCGGGCGCGCCGGATCCTTCAGGCCGACCCGGCCTCTGCGAATGGCACGGGCAACAGCCGATACCGCTTCTTCCTGCCCGACCACCCGTTTATGCAGCGTCTGCTCCAGACGGGACAGACGGCGTGATTCTGTCTCCGCGATCCGCTCCACGGGTATACCGGTCCAGACAGAGGCCGTCACGGCAACGTCTTCCCTGCGTACTTCCCGCAGACGGTCTGCGGCTTTTTTCTTCCCGGCCTCCTGCATCTTCTTCCTGTTTACCGCCTGAACCTGCTCTTTCCGAAGAGTGGCTGCCAGCGCCAGATCTCCTGCAAAGAGTGCTTCTTCGATCTGTTGTTCTGCCATATGGCCATCACTGTCCGTATACTTTCCGGCACTCTTCTCCAAAAGGCCTTTCATCTGTACACGGGAAGAAGCTTCATCGATCAGGTCCAGCGCTTTGTCCGGCTGAAAACGGTCCTGGATATACCGGGTGCTGAGTGCCACCGCTGCTTCCAGCGCATCCTCGCGGATCACGACATGGTGATGCGCTTCGTAATACGGCCGGAGTTCGCGCAGGATCTCCAGCGTATGCGCCTCATCCGGTTCTTCGATCGAAACCGGCTGAAAACGGCGTTCCAGCGCCGCATCCTTTTCAATGTGTTTCCGGTACTCTTCGATCGTCGTGGCACCGATCAGCTGAATCTCCCCGCGGGCCAGGGACGGCTTCAGGATATTGGAGGCATCCAGCGCACCCTCGGCACCGCCGGCGCCGATCATCGTATGCAGCTCATCCATGAACAGGAGGATATGTCCGTCTTCTGTTACCTCTTTCAGGACACGTTTGATCCTTTCCTCAAATTCCCCTCTGTACTTGGTACCGGCTACCATACCGGAAAGGTCCAGTGTCAGCAGCCTGCGGTCCCGTATGCTCTCCGGCACCGTCCCATCGGCAATACGGCGGGCGAGCCCTTCCACGACAGCCGTTTTCCCTACGCCGGGTTCCCCGGTCAGACAGGGGTTGTTCTTCTTTCTGCGGCTGAGGATCTGGATGATGCGCTCGATCTCCCGCTCTCTTCCCACGACCGGATCCAGTTTGTTTTCTTCCGCCAGTTTCGTAAGATCCCGGCTGTACTGATCCAGAACAGGCGTGGTGCTATTGCCGGTTTTTTTATCCCGGATCTTTTTCGTCCGCTCCTGCATTTCCTTTTCATCGATGCCGGATATGCCCAGAAGGGCCGTATACATGCGCTGCATATTGACGCCCATGGTAAACAGCAGACGGCAGGCTACACAATCCGTTTCGACCAGCATGGCCAGGAGGATATGCTCGGTGCCCGCCTGCTGCATACCGGCGGATCCGGCCTCCTGGCGGGCAGCATCCAGGACCTTTTCTGCACGCGGCGTCCAGGCCGGCGCAAGCCGGCTTTTCCCGTCTTGCGACGGATCGATCAGCCGATCGATCAGCCGCAGCAGTTTATCTTCGACTACCTGGAACTCCCGGAGGATCTGCGCTGCCGTACCGTTCTCCTCCCTCAGGAGTCCGATCAGCAGATGTTCGGTTCCGATATACGCATGATGGCAATCGACCGCCGTCTTTCGTGCGAGAGAGATGGCGGTCTGTGCCTGTGAAGTGAAGGTTGTATCCATAAACCTGTTCAGTTCCTTCCACAACAGAATTTATACTTTTTGCCGCTGCCGCAGGGACAGGGATCGTTGCGGCCGATCTTCTTTCCCTTGACGATCGTATTGGCTTTCTTCTGATCTTTATACAATTCCTCTTTATGCTCTGCCGTAAAAATGGAATCCCACTGCGGCAGATCATACAGCCAGTCTGCTTTCGCATCGACCATATTCCGGAACAGGAGTTCTTTGTCAAATCCCAGGTTGACGACGGTATCCTCTTCCATGGTCTCGATCGGATTCTTTTCGATCAGACTGTCGTTGATCCCGTCCAGAAACCCGGCCATAGCCAGGATATCGACACCGAATTTATCCGCCAGCTCCCTGACCGTCCCCTTCTCCACAACATCCGGGGTCTCCAGAAGCTTCTCATAGATACTTTTTTCCAGTGCAAAATAATCTGTCCAGAATTTTTTCAGATACCCTTTGTCTGCTTTTTCATCGTAGGCTATTTTCTGCCATTCCTGTAATAAAGCCATTGCAATACCTCTCTTGGTTTTTAATCAATTTCATAAGAGTATAGCGGAAAAAGGCGCGAAACGCAAGAAACTCCGCGCGGGCGCTTCCCGCCGTACTTATGATGCTCCGTTTCCGTTTTCTTTTTCTTCGGCAGGGATCAGGGAAACGATCGACCCTTCGATCCGGTGTCCCCGGATCCGCAGTACGCGGATATGCAGGCCGTCCGAATCCAGTTCAAAATGAGAACCGTCATCCGGCACCGCTCCCAGTACGCCGAACACATATCCGCCAAACGTGTCGTATTCATCCACCGGCAGCGGCACATGCAGTTCTTCCGATACATCATCCAGCGAAGCGCTGCCCTGTATTTTCCAGGTAGTGTCCGTGATCCGGACGATCTCTTCCGGCCTGGCCACTTCGTCTTCTTCTACCAGGTCTCCGACAAGCTGCTCGATCAGATCCCGCAGGGAAATGATCCCGTCCATGCCGCCGTATTCGTCCAGCACCACGGCAAAATAACGTCCCGTGGATTTCATATTGCGGAGCAGTACATCTGCCTTCAGGGTTCCGGGCACAAAATACGCCGGATCGACGGCCTGCTCCATGATCTCTTCTTTACTGCTCCCATGCAGCCGGAAAAAATCCTTGGCATCCAGAATGCCGATCACATGATCGGCCGTTTCCCGGCAGACCGGAAAACGGGAATGCCTGCTCTGATGGATCTGCTGCTGCCATTCCTCCAGCGGATCTTCCGTATACAGGATCACCACGTCTTTTCTGTGTGTACAGATTTCTCCAACGGAAAGATCGTCAAACTCGAACACATTCCGGATCATTTCCTGTTCGTCTTCATCGATCGTGCCTTTCTCACTTCCCGCGTCCACCATCATGCGGATCTCTTCCTCCGTGACGGTTTCATCCTCCGCATCCGGATCTATATGAAAAAGACGCAGCACGCCGTTGGTCGAAGCGGTCAGCAGGGCTACCAGAGGGTAAAACACCTGTGAAACCACGTACAGAAGTCCGGCCAGCCCCAGCGAGACCTTTTCCGGATTCTTCATGGCCAGCCGCTTGGGGACCAGTTCTCCGAACACAAGCGTGACATACGACAGGATAACTGTCACGATCACGATGGCCGCGCTCTCCGGGATCACCAGACCGATCCCGGCCAGAGCTCTGCAGAGACGTCCTGCAAAAGCGTCGGCAGCAAAGGCACTTCCCAGAAAACCGGACAGAGTGATAGCCACCTGGATCGTTGCCAGGAACCGGGCCGGCACGCGCGTCAGTTTATGCAGCGTCCGGGCCCGCCGGTCGCCTTCTTCTTCCAGTTTTTCCAGTTTTGTATCGCTCATGGATATGACTGCGATCTCGGCGCAGGCAAATACAGCATTGACCGCGATCAGAACGATCTGCAGGACCAGACGGCCTATCCAGGGATCCGTATCCATAGAGTTGCTCTCCTTATCTGAAATAATGTACACCGGATTCAAACAGTTTCATGTCCTGTTCGCCGGTAATGTTCACGGCCACGCCGTGTCCGCGCCGCTCGGCATGGGCCATTTTGCCGTATACCCGTCCGTCCGGACTGGTAATGCCTTCGATCTGGAACATGGAACCGTTGATGTTCCAGTATTCGTCATCCGTGCAGCGGCCTTCCGGATCACAGTACCGTGTGGCGATTAGTCCGTTTTCCTGCAGCTTCCGGATCCATTCCTCACTGGCTACAAATCTGCCTTCCCCGTGCGAGGCGGGGCAGGTATATACACCGCCAGGTTCCGCCAGCGCCAGCCAGGGAGATTTATTGGAAACCACTCTGGTATAGGCCATTTTGGAAATATGCCTCCCGACCGTATTGAACGTCAGGGTCGGCGAGTCATCCTTCTGGCCGAGGATCTCTCCGTATGGAACCAGCCCCAGCTTGATCAGTGCCTGGAAGCCGTTGCAGATGCCCAGCACCAGTCCGTCCCGCTGCTGCAGCAGATCCGTCACGGCCTCCTTGATCTCTTCATTCTGGAACGCCGTGGCAAAGAACTTCGCCGAACCGTCCGGCTCGTCACCGGCGGAAAAGCCGCCGGGGAAGAACAGGATCTGTGCCTCGCGGATACCTGTGCAGAAAGCCTGCACAGACGCGCGGATCCCGCTCTCGTCGAGATTGCGGAACACCTGTGTCTTTACCTTGGCGCCGGCCCGTACAAATGCCCGTTCACTGTCGTATTCGCAGTTGGTGCCCGGGAATACAGGTATGAACACCTGCGGCTGCGCGATCTTATGGGAACAGATGTGGATGTTCTTTTCCTTATACACACCCGCATCTTCTATCTCTGTCTTCTGCGGTTCTTCACCGGAAACCGGCCGGAACACGCCGCCGAGCGTACTGTTCCAGGCCTGGCGCAGTTCATTTCCGGTCAGGAATTCATCATCATAACAGACCTCGTCCCGTGCCGTAACCGTCCCGACGACTTCGGCAGCAAACGGCAGCTGCTCCGCCCATTCCGGCGCCATCTCGAGAAGAAAATCACCGACAGCCGGCGCAAAGAGAGACGTAACCGGATACCGCAGGTCCAGATCGATCCCCATCCGGTTGCCGAACATCATCTTGCTGATCGCCGGAGCCAGGCCGAGCCGGTCCGTTACATAGGCTGCCCGGATGTGGCCCTTCTGCATTTCCGCATGGATCTGTTCATACAGCTCCATGACTTTCTCATACTGCGGCAGCTCCTTTTCGTCCCGCGGCAGCCGGACATACAGCAGTTTGTCTCCGGCTTCCTTCATCTCCGGTGTGACCACATCACCCAGCTTCCCGACAGCGACGGCAAACGAGACCAGCGTCGGCGGCACATTGATCTCATTGAAGCTGCCGGACATGCTGTCTTTCCCGCCGATGGATGCCAGGCCATAGCGCCTCTGCGCTTCGTACGCCCCCAGCAGGGCGGAAAACGGCTGACTCCAGCGGGTCGGGTCTTCCGTCATTCTCTGGAAGTATTCCTGGAACGTGAAATGCACCGTTTTGGCACTTCCTCCGGATGCCACGATCTTGGAAAGCGAATCCGTCACAGCCCATACAGCCCCGTGATAGGGACTCCAGCTGGAAAGATACGGATCAAAGCCATAGCTCATCATGGTGACGGTTTCTGTTTCTTTCTGGAGCACGGGCACCTTGGCGATCATGGTCTGCGTTTCGGTCATCTGCCAGATTCCGCCATACGGCATCAGGACACTGCCGGCGCCGATGGAAGAATCGAACATCTCGACAAGCCCTTTCTGGGAACAGGCATTCAGATCCGAAAGCCTCTGCAGCCAGGTTTTTCTCAGGTCCCGTACCAGAGAAGGCGCCTCCAGAGGACATCCCTCCCGCTGCGGGATCAGCACCTCGACATCTGTCTCCTGGTGCGCTCCGTTGGTATCCAGGAACGCACGGGACAGATCCACGATCTTCTTCCCTCTCCAGTACAGCACCAGCTGCGGCTCCTCTGTGACAACGGCCACCCGTACCGCTTCCAGGTTTTCTTCTTCGGCAAACGCCATAAAGGCCGCTTCGTCTGCGGGATCCACCACCACGGCCATTCTTTCCTGGGATTCGGATATGGCCAGCTCTGTCCCGTCCAGGCCCGCATATTTTTTCGGCACCTTATCCAGATCTATGGAAAGTCCTGCCGCCAGCTCCCCGATGGCCACGGAAACACCTCCGGCTCCGAAATCGTTGCACTTCTTGATCAGCCGGCTGACTTCCGGTCTCCGGAACATGCGCTGCAGCTTACGCTCTGTCGGTGCGTTACCCTTCTGGACTTCCGCGCCGCAGGTTTCCAGCGATTCCGTCGTATGCACTTTGGAGGACCCGGTTGCCCCGCCGACACCGTCCCGTCCGGTACGTCCGCCCAGCAGGATGATCACATCGCCCGGATCGGAGGTGGCACGTTTGACGGCACTTCTTGGTGCAGCTCCCATCACGGCCCCGATTTCCATACGCTTGGCCACATAATCCGGATGATAGATCTCTTTTACATATCCGGTTGCCAGGCCGATCTGGTTCCCGTACGAGCTGTAGCCGCGCGCCGCGCTTCTGGTCAGCGTTTTCTGCGGCAGTTTCCCCTCCAGGGTCTCGGATACCGGCCGTGTCGGATCTGCCGCACCGGTTATGCGCATGGCCTGATAGACATAGGTCCGCCCGGAAAGCGGATCGCGGATCGCACCGCCCAGACAGGTAGCCGCGCCGCCGAAAGGCTCAATCTCCGTCGGATGATTATGCGTCTCGTTTTTGAAGTTGATCAGCCATTCTTCCGTCTCACCGTCCGCATCCACGGGAACAATGATACTGCAGGCATTGATCTCCTCAGATTCTTCCTGATCTGTCAGCTTTCCTTCTTTCTTTAATACCTTTGCAGCGAGCGTAGCCAGATCCATCAGACAGATGTATTTGTCATCACGTCCTTTGTACAGTGCCTCCCGGTCCGCCAGATACCGGTCATAGCTGGACCGGATCGGCTCCAGGTACTCGCCTTCTCCGAACGTGATCTTCTGCAGTTCTGTCGAAAAGGTCGTATGCCGGCAGTGATCGGACCAGTATGTATCCAGCACACGGATCTCGGTAACGGTCGGATCCCGGTCTTCCTTTTTGGCAAAATGCTCCTGGATGAACACAAAATCCCGGAACGTCATGGCCAGATTCAGGCTGTCGTATAAAGCACGCAGATCCGCTTCTTTCATGGTACGGAATCCGTCAAATACGGCGATGTCTTCCGGCTCCGGGAAAACCATCACCAGCGTTTCCGGTTTTTCCATGCCGCTTTCACGGGAATCCACCGGATTGATGCAGTGTTTTTTGATCGCTTCCAGTTCCGCATCGCTCATGTCGCCGGACAGCACATAGGTCGTCGCGGTACGGATGATCGGCTTTTCTTTTTCGCTCAGGAACTGTATGCACTGCACGGCTGAATCCGCCCGCTGATCAAACTGCCCCGGCAGATATTCCACAGAGAATACCCTGTCCTGTTCTTTCCGCGGGAAATCCTCCCGATACAGTTCGTCCACCGGCGGTTCCGAAAACACCACCGTACAGGCCTTTTCAAAAATATCGTCCGAAATGTTTTCCACGTCGTACCGGATCAGAATACGAACCTCTTCCACACCGGCAACTCCGAAATAATGCCGTATTTCATGCAGAAGATCTCTGGCTGCGCCGTTAAATCCGGCTTTCTTTTCGCAATATACACGACGTACCTGTCCCATAAAAGCTTTCCTTTCTATATATGTATTCCGGTCTGTCCATAACCTGCCATTTGTTCAGCATACCATATCTTGTTGCAATTCACAATGTGACCACAACAGTTTTCTGCAACTCTTCCGGCCGTCCGGCAGCATCCTTCCTTTACTCTGTACACACTTTGATGTAAGATAAGGCCTGGAGGATCACTATGGGAAATCTATTACTTGTTATTGTCATCATTGCTGTCGTTATTCTGTATTTCTGGGCGATCAGTCCGCGCGGAGATAAAAACCGGCGCCGGATCTGCCTGAGTTATGCCGAGTGGGATTACGCACACCGCGGCCTGTGGGATATGGAACAGAACATTCCGGAAAACTCCCTTCCGGCTTATGAACGTGCCATGCGGGAAAATGAAGCCATTGAACTGGATGTGCATCTGACCAAAGACAGACAGCTGGTGGTCATCCATGACAGCAATCTGCAGCGCCTGTGCGGTGTCGATGGAATAGTAGAGGACATGACGTACGCAGAGCTGTCACAGCTGACTCTCTGCGGTACCCCGTACGGTATCCCGCTCCTGAGAGAAGTGCTGCAGACCGTTCAAGGCCAGGTACCGCTTCTGATAGAGCTTAAAACACTGCAGAGCCGGGATACGGCCATCTGCTCCGCAGTGTACAAAGAACTCGAATTCTATAACGGGACGTTCCTGATCGAGTCGTTTAATCCGTATCTGCTCCGCTGGTTCCGCCAGCATGCCCCGCATATCCTGACCGGGCAGCTGGCCGCAGGGCCTGCCGCCCTTCCGGATGTCAACCCGGTACAGCGGGTTCTGCTCTGGCTTCTGCTGGTCCATGTCATCAGCCGTCCCGATTTCATTTCCTATGAACTGCGGTCGGCCGACTGCATCAGCGTGCGCATCAATCAGTTCTTATACCGCACGCCGGTCTTTGTCTGGACCATCCGCTCCATGAATGAATACCGGCAGGGGACTGCCCAGTACGATACGGTTATATTTGAACATTTCCTTCCGTAAACTCTTCTTATTCCTTCTTCAGTTTTGCGAAGGAAGCAAACATCCGTTTTACGCCGGCTTTGTCAAAGGCGACCGTCACTTCATAATCCCTGGTGCCGTTTTTGATCTCCGTGACGACACCGCTGCCGAATTTGACATGGCGCACCCGGTCTCCGACGCCGTATTCCAGATGATCGGCCTTGCTCACGGTAAACTCACGCATGGCAAACAGAGGATTCTTTTTCTTTAATGTCTGCGAGGCGGCTGTGCCGCGTCCTCCGATCCGGCCCGGTTCATGACCGGCAGCCCGGCTGTTCCACTCCTCTCTGCCTCCTGCGAGAAACCGGCGGGTATCGGTCGTATCACGTCCGGAATCCAGCATGTTTCTCGGCACCTCGCTGACAAACCGCGAAGCATTGAAAAACCGCGTCTCTCCCCGCACCATACGCATCTGTGCCGCGGTCAGCGTCAGACATTTCTTTGCCCTTGTCATGCCCACATAACACAGCCGGCGTTCTTCTTCAATTTCCTCTTCGCTGCCTGTGCCGAGACTCATGTAACCGGGAAACGTATTCTCCTCCATCCCGGTCATATACACCGTGTCGAATTCCAGGCCCTTGGCTGCGTGCAGCGTCATCAGCAGCACCCGTTCCGCATTTTCCTCCACACTGTCGATATCGGCCACCAGGGAAACCTGCTGGAGGAAATCGCTCAGCGAGGCTTCCTCCGCCGTATCCTCATACGCGCTGGCCTTGGATATCAGCTCCCCGATGTTTTCCAGACGGGCACGCGACTCCTCCGTATCCTCTGCTTCCAGTTCATCCTGATACCCTGTATCCTTCAGGACCATTTCCAGAAGCTGCTGCACGCCCAGATACTCCTGTGCCGCTGCCCGAAGCCGGCTGATCAGATTGGTAAATCCCTGGATTTTGGACAGTGAACGCCCGAGACCGGGGATCTCACCGGCTTTTTGCAGTGCGTCATATACGCCGATCCCGTTTTCCGCTGCGTACTGCACGATCCTGGTTACCGTTGTCTGTCCGATCCCCCGTTTCGGCACGTTGAGGATCCTGGTCACAGCCAGGTCATCCGCGCCGTTGTCAATGGTCTTCAGATAGGCCAGCATGTCTTTGATCTCTTTGCGGGAATAAAAGTTCACACCCCCGACGATCTGATAGGGAATATCCGCACTGACGCATTTTTCTTCAAACAGGCGGGACTGCGCATTCGTTCTGTACAGAACAGCAAAATCGCGGAAGGATTTTCCCTGTGTGCGGGACAGCTCTCCGATCTCGCCGATCACAAATTCCGCTTCGTCCGCTCCCGTGGCAAACTGCCGGAAACGCACCGGAACGCCTTCTTCGTTCTCTGTCCAGAGCGTCTTGCTTTTTCTGCCCGTATTATGTGCGATCACCTCGTTGGCTGCCTGCAGGATTTTTTTACTGGACCGGTAATTCTGTTCCAGACGGATCACGGCGCATCCGGGATATTCCTTCTCAAAGGAAAGGATGTTTTCTATATTCGCCCCGCGGAATTTGTAGATCGACTGATCATCATCACCGACCACACACAGATTCCGGTAGCGGGAAGCCAGCAGCTGTACAAAGGCAAACTGAACGCTGTTGGTATCCTGATACTCATCGATCATGATATAGCGGAAACGTTCCTGATAGGAAGACAGCACTTCCGCATCCTGCCGGAACAGCTCCACTGTTTTCAGCAGCAGGTCGTCGAAGTCCAGCGCATTATTCTGTTTCAGTTTTTTCTGGTACAGGGCGTAGACTTCCGCTGTTTTCTTTTCCTCCCAGCGGAAGGCCTCTTTTTCCATCTGCTCCGGATCGGTCATATGATTTTTGGCAGACGAAATCCTGGCCAGGATACCTCGCTCCTTATATACCTTCGGATCCAGACCCAGCTGCCGGATTATTTCTTTGATCACCTGCCTGCTGTCATCGGTATCATAAATGGTAAAAGAACGGTCATATCCCAGTCTGTCGATATGCTGCCGCAGGATCCGGCAGCACGTGGCGTGAAACGTCGCTACCCAGACCTGTCCGGCCCGGGGGCCGACAGCGCGGTCGACACGTTCGCGCATTTCACCCGCCGCTTTGTTTGTGAAGGTAATGGCCAGGATCTGCCATGGCGGCACGCCGATCTCATCGATCAAAAAAGCGATCCGGCAGGTCAGCACCTTCGTCTTGCCCGAGCCGGCACCGGCCAGGATCAGCAGCGGTCCCTCCGTATGCTCCACCGCTTTTTTCTGCTGCGGATTCAGTTCCTTCAAATAATCCATGTTGTTCATCCCTTTACTTTCAGGCTTTTCAGATACGCCTTCTGCTCTGTTGTGATGCGGTAGCTTTCCACCGCTTTCTGTATGGTTTTATTATGCGTCCAGACGTCCAGACGCCTTTCCTTCAGGTACGGCAGGACCGCATCATACTGTTTGGCCAGGGCCGTTGCAAAATACCAGGCGATCATCATGTTTACGTAGTATTCATCTGACCGGATCCCGGCAGCCAGTTCCGGGTATGACGGATCAAAATCTTCATCCAGAAAATGCTGCATCAGCATCCCCACCGCAAAGCGGACCGTGTAAGTCCTGCCGGTGCCAATCCATTCCTGTATTTTTCCCCGTAATTCCTGTTTATGCTTACGGAACACTTTCGGCGACATCTGGTCACAGGTCGCCCAGTTATCCACATAGGGAAGAAAACGGCACAACGCTTCCATACACGTCCGATAATCCCGGATCCCCGAAACCATAAAGGCATGGAGCTGGTTTTCTTCAAAATACCGGTGCGGAAGATCCTGCAGAAAGACAGAGCCCTCTTCTTTTTTCAAAAGCTCTCCGGCGTATTTCCGAAGCGCCGGCGTGCGGACACCGATTACCGTATCCGGGTCAACCGTCGGAAGCAGCCGGCTCATAAATACACGGTATTTCTCATCCTGTAAAGAAAACAGTTCTCTTTCTATTTCCATCACTTTTTACTTTCCCCCGGCTGATCTTGCCGGGATCTGTCAGAACGACCAGGGCAGATACGCAGCAAGCACAGCAAACAGAAGTGCCGGAAGCATATTGGCCACACGCACCTTTTTCCCCCAGACAAGATTCACGCCCACACAGAAGATCAGGACCGATCCAATCAGGGAAAGATAGGCGACAGCCGTCTCCGTCATAACAGGGGAAACCAGCCTGGCCAGCAAGGTAATGATACCTTCGAAGATTAAAACGGGTATCGCCGAAAAAATGGCGCCTTTCCCCAGAGAAGAGGTCATCACCGCAATGATGATAAAGTCCAGCACCGCCTTCACCGCCAGGGTGGAATAATCACCTGAAATCCCGTCCTGTATGGCACCAACGACAGCCATGGCACCGATGCATACCGTCAGGGAAGCCGTGACAAAAGCATTGACAAACTGCTTATCGCCGCTGTTGCCTGATCGGACCTTCAGCCATTCGCCAAAGCGTTCAAATCCTTTCTCAATCCCGATCATTTCACCGACGACCGTCCCCAGCGCCAGGCATAGGACTACCAGCATGGACTTGCCGCTGAGGATCCGGCCGCCGTCTATATGCAGCATTCCCTGCATGGCCCCTGCCATGGCGATAAACAGAACGCTGATGCCGCATGCCTTGTGCAGCGCTTCCTGCTGATCCTGCCGGAAAAACCGGCCGGCCACATGTCCTATAAGTCCGCCGGCAACAATGGCGGCACTGTTGATCATCGTTCCCAGTCCTGTCATGCCATACTACCTCAATTACACTATCTCCATAAGGCGGAATCCTTCAATCAGAAAAACGTATGCGCTGCTTTTCGGCATCCACCACGGCCTCCACGCCGAACGGGATGATGCAGCGGGGCATCGCGTGTCCGATATTCAGGTTGAAAACAACCGGAAGGTCCGGCCTGTCTATGACCCGGATCAGCAGCTGCCGGTATTCCCGGGCGTATATTTCATCCATGGGCTTTCCGGCCAGCACACCGGAAACCGCCTCAAATACACCCGCCTTTTTCAGATAGCCTAGCGCCTGCCGGTATTTTTCCGGTGAAGGTTTTTCTTCACTGGTCTCCAGAAGCAGGATCCGTCCTTTCCAGTCTTCTGCATCCGGAAATAAACGATACTTCTCGCACAGGGCCGGCATGTCCGCATAACGCTCTCCGTCAAAGAAATCATACAGGGTATCTATACAGCCGCCCAGTATTTTTCCCGAAAAAACCGGCGGACCCTGCAGCAGTTCAAACCCGTGATCGGGATGGGCCGTCAGCGGTTTTCCTGCCTGATCCGGCGCAAAGCTTTTCCGTTCTTCATACCAGACGTCACTGGGGGTTATTTCCCGGATGGTCCCGGTGGAGACCAGCTCCTCAAAGTACTTCCGCGTATAAGGGTGCATGGAAGGACTCAGTTCGCAGATATCCGGCAGAAATGCCTGCCCGTAAAAAGTAGGCAGCCCCGCCTTGTGCAGCATCAGATGGTTGACGGTCGTATCGGAAAACCCGAGAAAAACCTTATTCGTCACAGCATCCGCCAGCTCCTGATGATCGAACAGATACGGCAGCAGGCGGTATGTATCGTCCCCGCCGATAGCACACAGGATCATATCGATCTCCGGGTCGCGGAAAGCCTGCAGCAGGTCTTCTGCCCGTTTTTCCGGGTGGTCCCTGACATAATCCAGTCCCATCAGGGCGTGCGGCATAAACTTCACCTGCAGACCGTAATCCTTCAGTCTGCGGACGCCAAGATCGGCCTCGAACCGGATAAAGGGCTCGCCGAGGATTCCGCTCGAAAGGCTGACAATTCCTACTGTTTTGATCATACATCCTCCGACACATTATATACCATCAAAGCAAAAGAAGGGCTTTCACAGATTCACCGGTTGGTTCATCCGGCTGTGCTGTGAGAGCCCCTGATGGTTTATACCCAAAACCGCCTTATGCTTTATTGAATTTTTCCTTCGGCTGTTTGCAGCGTGGACATTTCCAGTCAGCCGGCAGATCTTCGAAGGCAACGCCGTCATGCTCTGCCGGATCATATACATATCCGCAGACAGAACAGACGTACTTACCGCTGGCTTTCCCGGCCGAAAAATCAACTTCCGCAGGCACTGTCTCCACCGGGTGATCCAGATCCATCACCCGTCCGGCGGCCAGATTCTCATACCCCTGCGGGGTATGTGTCCCCATATAGACAGTGGGATGGTTGCGAATGAACGCGCGTATGCGGTCCAGCGTCTCGCGTGCGGCAGCCTGATCATCATACACGATGGACAGTTTGTTCTCATAAAGCGCCTCGTCCACATAGGTAATGTCACCGTGGATCATATAAAACAGCCCGTCTTTTTCGACTATGATGATGCTGTTGCCGTTTGTATGGCCTTTCGCCTTGATCAGCATGATGCCGTCCCGGATCTTCTGGCTTTCAGGAAAATTATAATAGGCTCCGTCCGTAAATTTCACAGGAATGATGTTCGGGATCCCCTGCAGTTCATCCGCTGAAGTCTCTTCCGCATTGACATAAATTCTGGCATTGGGGAAAGAACGCAGTTCACCGGAATGATCCGCATGCTTATGGGTCAGCAGGATGGTCGTTACCTGCTCCGGTTTGTATCCCAATGCAGCAAATGCTTCCATATAGCTGCAGATATCCTTACCGGTATAGAGCGGACTCGTTTCATCCGGCACTTCTTCCGGTGTTCCTGCCGGAAGTCCGGTATCCACAAGGATCACTTCATCGCCTGTATCAATCAGGTAATTCTGCAGGCTTCCCCGGTAGCGGATGTTCGGGTCATAATTCTGGGGGCCATCTTCTCCGCCGAAGGCAAAGGGCTGGGAATAAAACCCGTTTTCTCTGAATTTGACAGCCTTGATCTCCATGGCTTCCTCCTTACATATAGCTCATACCCAGTTAATGCAATGCCGTCTTCGTAATAACGAAGATCGTATTTTCATTAAATCATAAACCATAAAAATCTGCAAACGAAAGAAAACGTCTGTTCTTTTCTCAGGACTGCTTCTATGCGTACTTTTGCTGGCTGCCGGTACCTTTTTTACTTTCCGCCCAGACTCATCCCAGCTTTGTACAGAAATCAGCCAGCACTTCCGAAATCCTGATCTGCTGCGGACAGACCTGTTCACAGCTCCGGCATTGGAGACATGCCTGCGGCCGCTTTTCCTCCGGGAGCGCCGCGAGAGCCATCGGCGCAATGAATCCGCCGCCGGTATACGCATGTTCATTGTACAGTGCCAGCAGGTGCGGAATGTCCAGACCTTGCGGGCAATGGCTCACGCAGTAATGACAGGACGTACAGGGAACTGTCCCTGCCGAAAGCATCTTGTCCGCAATACCGAGCAGGGTTTTCATCTCCTCTCCGTTCAGCTTCTTATCTGCAGCAAAAGTGACCAGATTCTTTTCAAGCTGTTCCTCGCTGGACATACCGGACAGGATCATTGTCACGGAAGGAATGCTCTGCAGGAAGCGGAAGGCCCATGCCGGAATTTCTTCATCCGGCCGCAATTCCTTCAGCTTTTCTTCATCTTCAGGCGCTATGCCGGCCAGCCTTCCTCCGCGAAGAGGCTCCATAACCCATACCGGGATATGCCGCTGATCCAGCAGCTCCGTCTTTTCTTTGCCATTCTGGAAAGTCCAGTCCAGATAGTTTAACTGCAGCTGGCAGAATTCCATGTCTTTTCCGTATGCGTCCAGAAAACGCTGCAGCACAGACATGCTCCCGTGGCAGGAAAAACCAAGATGTCTGATCCGTCCGTTTTGCTTCTGCTTCATGAGATAACTGTAGATGCCGTACTTCTCGTCATCCAGATAAGCGTCAATATTCATCTCGCACACGTTGTGGAACAGATAAAAGTCAAAATATTCCACACCCAGCTTTTCCAGCTGCTGTTCAAAAATCTCCTCCACCCTGCCCCAGTTGGAAGCATCATACCCCGGAAACTTCGTAGCGATACAGAAGCTGTCCCTCGGATACCGCGACAGCGCTTTGCCCATGACAAGCTCCGAATTTTCTCCGTGGTATCCCCACGCCGTATCGTAGTAGTTGATGCCGTTTTTCATGGCTGTATCCACCATACGAAGCGCAGCAGCTTCATCGATCCTGCTGTCATCCTCATCGATCACCGGCAGACGCATCGCACCGAAACCAAGCGCCGATAGTTTCATTCCCTGGAAATCTCTGTAAATCATACCTTATGTCTCCTTATCATCCATCTGTTCCGTCAATCTTTTTCAGCCGCTAAGGACTTTGCAGGCTCCTGCTGCCATCGTATTGATGAATTCGTTCAATTTTACTTGATTTCGAACAAAGTTTCAATCTGATGGGCAAAAATAAAACCCTGACGAGACCAGACCGATGCCCGGACAAACAGGGCGGCATCAGGATTTCTCATCCCGATACCGCCTCACTAAGAAAAGAACAAAGCCACAGCAAGATCCAGCCGCACTTTGTGAGACATAGCAATGTCTCCGTTTCATGACTCATCTGATTTTCTGTCCATGTATTCCAAAGTCTTTTTCAAGCTAGTCATGAATGACTCATCCGGGATCAGGGCGATCCCCTGCTCGTCGCTGAGAACGATCAGACGCTGGCCGCCTGTTAACCCGAAAAGATCTCTGGCACCTTTCGGAATGACGATCTGCCCTCTGTCATTGATGGCAACCGAACCCCAGATGTTCTTTCCTTTGGGGGCCGGAGGGATCATTCCCACACCCTCGACAGGTTCCGTCCTGACCAGGCTGTCAATCGTCGTACCGTATACTTCTGCAAGAAGGGAACACTTTTCAATATCCGGTATGGTGGCACCGGTCTCCCATTTTGCATAAGCCTGTCTGGAAATGCCTATTTTTTCCGCGATCGCTTCCTGTGAAAACCCGTGGATATTCCGCAGCATGACAAGATTATCTTTCAGCATCACTCACATCTCCTTATCCGTTTGTTCTCTCAGATCACAGGTCTATTCTCTCAAAATCCGCACAGGCCTTCCTGCAGGAAAAGACCGTCAGCAGCAGGAAAACCGCAGCGCCTGCCAGCAGTAATATGATCTGTATGGTAATACTCTCGGTACCGAAGGCATTCAGCATGGCCAGCCCCGGTACATGATGTAATGCTTCAGAAGCAAATATGACCAGGAAGGCCGTAATGATAAACGTTACAAACGGGCGGGCAAACTTATATGCAGTTTTGAAAAATCCGCCGACAAAGATCCAGTTAAACAAACCGAAAATCACACATGCCATCCCTAATGCGAAGAGATTCGCGTTCATCAGGGCATTGCTCCGGTATACGGCAGACTGTGAAAAAGCCGTCATGCGAAGGACAACAGCCAGTGCCATCAGGATAAGCGCACAGGCTTCGATCATGCAGACAAACAGATATTTCCCTTTTACCACATCTTTTTTGGCAATGGGGAGCAGTACCGAAAACACAACATCGTTTGCTTCCCTAGCTGTCTGGAAACTCTGAAACAGTCCAAGCGCTGTGAAAAAGGCCCCGCAAAGGATGGGATATCCCGGTAAAAAGAACATCAGTCCAAACAAAACGAACAGATAGGACAGAACCGAAGCGCTCAGTTTCATCTCTTTTCGAAGAATGTCACGCATGGATCACACCTCCTTCCATCCGGAGCATCGTGTCTTCGAGGCTTTCACCGGTTCTCGAAAACTGCTGCACAAAGTCCTCTTTCGGCATCGCAGCGATGATCTTTCCTTCTGAAATATAGATGATATCATCTGCGCACTTCTCGATATCAGAAATAATATGGGTGGAGAAAAAAACGGATACCCCTTCGTTTCTGAGCTCCGTAAAGATTTCCAGCAGTTCATTACGGGAGAACGGGTCCAGACCACTTGTCGGTTCATCCAGGATCAGCACTTCCGCCTTGTGTGAAAGCGCAAGCAGCAGATTCATTTTCACTTTCATACCTTCCGAAAGTTCGAGCGGGGTCTTGCTTTCGTCTATGGCAAAAAGTGTCCGGTATCTGCTGTAAGCAGCTTCATCCCATGTATCATAGAACCGCTTCACTATACGTACGATGTCCCGGATCTTTTTCCGCGGATACCAGCTGACCGTACCGGCAGAATACCCTATACGCTTCTTGATTTCCGCCTCATTGTCCCTGAATGACCTTCCGAAACAGTGAACCGTTCCGCCGTCAGGGTGCACCATGTTGAGCATGGATTTGATCGTCGTTGTTTTCCCTGCGCCGTTTCTGCCTATAAAACCGGCAATCCGCCCGCCCGCAAGATCAAAGGAAACATTCCTGAGCTCGAAGGACGGGTATTTTTTCACAAGATCATGTACTTCCACAATAACCATAGCTGCCTCCAAAATTTGATTTGTATGATTATTGTAGAGTATGGTTGCGCAGACATCTACCAACCGCACATAACAGATTTTTCTGTTTTTTGTTGTATTCGGTTGCGTCACCCGGATTGATCCGGTCCGGAAAGCGATCTGCCTGCGCAGGACTGCACCGCCCTGCTTAACGGTGCAGGAGTTCTTCTAATGTTGCAAACAAAACATCCGGTTCCACCGGTTTGCTCAGGTGTGCATTCAGCCCTGCCTGCATGCTGCTCTGTACATCCTCATCAAAGGCATTTGCCGTCAGCGCTATGATCGGAACAGTCTTTGCATCCGATCTGTTCATTGCCCGGATCCTCCGGGTCGCCTCCAGTCCATCCATTTCAGGCATCCGCATATCCATCAGAACAGCATCATAATAGCCCTCTTCGTGTTCCTCGAATTTTTCTACGGCAATACGCCCGTTTTCCGCGTGATCCACCTGTATCTCACGCATAGAGAGGACCATGATCATTATTTCGGCATTAACGGCGACATCTTCCGCCAGCAGTACTCTGCGGCATTTGAGATCCGCCGTTTCCCGTGCACTCTTCGCATTCTTCCTTTTGAAAGCCTCTTTGAACTCATCCAGTACAGTCCCCGCGAAAAGCGGTTTGGCAACAAATGTATCCACACCCGCCGCCTTCGCTTCCTCTGCAACATCGTCCCAATTATAAGAGGTAAGTATGATCACCGGCGTTTCGTAGCCTACGGCAGAGCGGATCTGCCGGGTCGTTTCTATGCCGTCCATGTCAGGCATGCGCCAATCCATCAGGATCAGGTTATACGGCTCTCTCCTCGCATGGCGCACTTTTGCCATTTGTAAGCCTTCCGCTCCGGACAAAGCCTTTTCACAATTCACGCCCACCTGTCCCAGTACAAGCTGGGCGTGTTCACACGCGATCGGATCATCATCGATCACCAATACACACAGTTCATGGGGCTGCAGATCATTTTCTTCTTCCCCCATGTTTTTGCGGTCACAGTCGATCAGTGTGACCGTGACCGTAAATGTCGTTCCTTTCTGTTTTTCACTCTCTACTGTGATCGTTCCATTCATCAGCTCGATGAAGTTTCTGGTTATGGCCATACCCAGACCGGTGCTGCCAAAACGGTTTGTGCTGGATGAATCTTCCTGACTGAAGGCATCGAACAGCTTGGGAAGGAACTCCTGACTCATCCCGATCCCTGTATCACGGAAAACAAAGCGCAGCGTGGATCTTCCATTGAAACGTGCAATTGTTTCCACCTCAAAAGTGACGGTGCCGCCTGACGGTGTAAACTTGACTGCGTTTCCGAGTATATTGATCATGATCTGACGCAGCTTCATGTCATCGCCGATATAATAATCGTCTACCGCGCCATTTACACGGCATTCATACGCAATGCCCTTCTCCCTGCACTGGCCGCTTATGATCGTATTGACCTGGGCCAGCGTCTTTGCGAAAGAAAACTCTTCATTTTTAACAGTCATGCGGCCGGATTCGATGCGGCTCATGTCAAGAATGTCATTTATTATGCTGAGCAGATGCTGGGCTGACAGCCCGATCTTCTCCAGGTGCTCCCGTGTTGTTTCAGATATGCCGGGATCATGCAGCGCGATCCGGTCCAGGCCGATGATCGCATTCATCGGAGTCCGGATCTCATGACTCATATTAGACAGGAAAGCTGTCTTGCCCTTGTTGGCCTGATTGGCCTCTTCCAGCGCTATACTCAGCGATTCCCGCTGCTGCGCCAGTTCCTGCATCATTTCCTTTTGTCCGGTGATATCTATGAACACACCTATATAGGTTTTGGGAGAACCGTCAGAACGACGTGTGGGTTTGCCGACAGCCCGATACCAGCGATACCCTCTGTTTTTCGTCAGCAGACGATACTCCACGTCATAGGTCTTCTGACCGATATAATCGAATATCGTTTCATTAAACGCTTTCAGTACACGCTCTCTGTCATCAGGATGCAGCAGGTCCGACCAGGATTCCAGTTCATTCGGAAAGTCATCCGTACCATGATACCCGATCATTCTCCGGAATTCGTCGCTCCAGCTGACGCGTTCCATCACGCCTGCTTCATCAAAATCCATTGTCCATTTGCCGGATCCGAGCATTTCATGGATGGTGTCTAGAGAAGCGGCTTCGTTTTGCAGTTCAGCGTACAGCTCATCATGTTCCTTCTCCTGGGTTATGTCGATCGCCACACCTCTGTACTGCGCCGGCCTGCCTTCCGGATCCCGGAACAGTACGCCCTTGCTGCGATACCACCGGACCGAGCCGTCCTTTCTGCAGAAACGGAAATCATAGACCTTAGTGCCAGCGATGTTTTCTTCAAAAATGCCGGCAGTCATATCGCTGATAAGAGCATCTCTGTCATCCGGGTAAACGCCCCGTAAGAAGAATTCTATTTCATTCGGAAAATCATTTTGGTCCGTGTAACCCATCAGCCTGCGGAACCCATTCCCATATTGTACAGATGCCAAAGAGCCATCCGGCGCCAGGTTGATCACCCAGCTTCCCGCTTTTGTCAGATCGGTAAGAATACGGATCGTTGCAGCCTGTTCTTCCATTATTTCTCTGACCTTTTCATCGTTTATCCGGTTCATAAAGGGCTCCCTTTCTTCAGTACCTGCTGCAGAGTGGCTTTCATACCCGGTATATCCAATGGTTTTGCGATATGCCCGTTCATCCCGACTTCCTCGGCTTTCTTGATATCCTCCTGGAAAGCATTAGCCGTCATGGCGATGATCGGAACCCCGGCGAGCCCGGGGTCGGGAAGACGGCGGATCGCCTGCGTGGCCTTGTATCCGTCCATGACCGGCATCTGTATATCCATCAGGATCACATCATAGTATCCCGGCTCGGACGCCGCCGTCATTTCCAGGGCAATCTTCCCATTTTCCGCCGTTTCGATCAGGAATCCCGCCTGTTTAAGCAGCATCTGTGCAATTTCCATGTTGATCATATTATCTTCGACCAGCAGTGCACGCATACCTTCAAATGAAATCGCCTCTTCCTCACAGGAACAGATTTCCTCTTCCGGTTCCGTCAGGGGAAAGTCAACGGTAACCGTAAACTCCGTCCCTTTGCCTTTCTCTGTCTCTACCGTTATACTGCCGCCCATCATGTCAACAATACTCTTGGTGATCGCTAAACCGAGCCCCGTTCCCTGGATCCTGCTGACTGTCGAAGTACGTTCACGCTCAAAGGGAACAAACAGACGCTCCGCAAATTCCGGGCTCATACCGATGCCGGTATCTTTTATATGGATTTCATAACGGCCGGTCTTATCGTTTCCGGCAAGCTCCTTCAGTCGCAGGGAGACCCTGCCGTTCTCATCCGTAAACTTTCCCGCATTGCAAAGCAGATTCATCAGAGCGCGGTCCAGCATAACCTTATCACACAGCACCCATTTATGCGAAATATCGCAGGATACGGAAAAATCGATCTTTTTTGCTTCCAGCTGTATCCTGACAAGATCACATGCTTCCCGGATACAGTTTTCCAGATTCACACAGGTTGGTTCGAGGCTGAACTTCCCGCTTTCGATGCAGCTCATGTCCAGCACATCGTTCACAATCTCCAGAAGCTGGCGGCTTGCTGTTTCGATCTTGTCGATATACCCGCTTTTGTCCTCATAGGCAACACCCTCCCGATTTGCCAGCGTGGTATATCCGATAATGGCATTCAATGGCGTACGTATGTCATGAGACATATTGGACAGGAAAAAAGTTTTCGCTTTACTGGCCTCTTCGGCGGCAGCCAGCCTCACCTCAAGCTGCTCGTTCTCCTGGATCCTGTCAAATGTACGGCGAATCAGAAGAAGCATGACAAACACGAAAATACTCCCGCCGAAAAGGATGCCTGCCATAACGAGATCCGGCTTTCCGAAAAACCCGACGATCAGATATCCGATAAAAAACAGGACCAGCAGCCAGATAGGGATATAAAAGAGCCTTTGTTCCTGATCCCAGTTTCCGTGTTTTCGGACATCTCTGGAAAAGCATACATAACCGTATATATTGTATGCCATCAGCGCGCTGCCGGCATAGATCATCAGATAGAGGAAAATGTTTTTCATAAGATCTCCTACCCTTTTTGCGGTACCAGGATCATCTCCTTCGCCCCCTCATAGGGAAACTCCATCGCTGCATCCGACATCCTCCGGTACAGCATCATTATGCTGCATCCACATCCGCACTTGCATCTGCCGCAGCTATGGGTATCAGCTTAAAGAGATTTTCCACGCCGAAATTCTCCATGCGCTGGTTCCATTCTGCTTCATCCAGTGCTTCGGGTTCCTCGTCGGGGCCATAGCGGACAGCCCAGGGATTTTCCTGGTTTTCGGTCGAATCATAGATGAAGCTGACCTGGGGAATAAGCTCTTTTGTTCCGGGATCCATAATATACGTATTCGTCTCCGTCACATCCGCACCGCCAGAGGCATGCTCACAAAGCGTGCGCGGAGAATGCCCCTCATGTCCCAGCAGCGTGACATAATCTCTTTCTGCGCTGGAGAATACATGCCTGACCTTCCCGTCTGTCTGGGTAAACAGGTCATAGACGATGGGGCTGCCGTCATCTTTCATGATGACCAGTTCCGGATAACCGGTGCCGGTGAGGTCAACAAAAGTATATCCAAAGGTGTAGAGGGGATCCTCCCCTTCTTCATAGTTCATGGCATACAGGTAGCTGAAATCATCTTCCTCCAGGGCAGCCTGATCCTTCTTTTCCAGCAAATCCTGATAGAGCGCCGCCAGCGTCTCATCATAGATGGAGGTGTTATCCACCTCATTCTGCGGAATAAAGGTGCCCTCTTCCCGAGGCTGGATAGAAGGAGCAATTTCTTCGTTAAAAATGTCCTGCAGGGCCATCCAGGCATTGACGCTTTCTTCGGAATTGAAATCATACTGAACGTCGCTGGGATACGTCAGCACGATATCCAGTTTGGTGTTGTCGGGATAGGAGATCTCCCCGCCGCGTGCGAAGTTCGGAATATCGCAATAGTCATGGACATTCTCATAGAGATTGATGGAACCGACAAAACCGGCACCGTCTTCATGGGCAATTTTTTCATAAATGGCGATGCTGTCTGAAGCAGTCTCAATATCACAGAGCTCGACGGCCCGGGCCGGAATGCTCACGCTGAATTTATCACATTCGGCTGTAACAGATGCAGCAGTGGCGTCTGTGCCATCGGCAGAAGTTTCAACGGCAGTCTCCTCGACTTCTGCAGCACTGACCGCAGAGGAAAGACCCGCCAGAGTAAAACAAGCAACAGCCGCTGCCATGATCATTTTCTTTTTCATAATTTTTCCTCCTGTTTTGTTATTCTAGATATACTAACTGCTATTCCTGCGATGATCATATGCCGTGCTGCCGTTCCTGTCTTTCTGCTTTTAATACAGATATATTTTCCCACACTATATCCGTTTTTATACAGGAAGAATAATGTAAGCAGCCGGCTCATAAAGCTTTTATTTCTTTTGTTTCTTTAAACGTCTTGGATCATCCGGTTTCTCTGCATCCGCAGGTATTAACCAAATGCCTTTATACACTGCACCATCAACACGGCCCTCTTTACAAAGGACCTGAACACGACGAACCGTAATTCCCCAGCGCTCAGCTGTCTCAGAAGTAGTCAAGTATTCCATCTCTTTTTCTCCTCGTAAGGCTACAACATATCAATATATATTGTATTCGTTCTGGCGAACATTTTCAAGCCTTATCGGACCTCTATCTTACTTAACAGATCTACCGGCCTTCTCTAATCTGAGCATTCTCTTTTCTACTACTATGTATTTAGTGGTTGATATTCCTATCTTCCAGATAGGATGTTATCCATCTTGTTGCTTAAGCTGTTAGAATGAGGTGGCAATCGGTCTGGCCGCTCTTTTCTAGGACCAAGCGTCCGTAAGTAAGTCAG
>JAIKYQ010000072.1 GCA_024683035.1 Eubacterium sp. | reverse complement strand
GCCTGTCTGGGAAATCTATCAGGCGTCCGGCAGCTTACCGGGTCCATGGGCCGTTTTACCCCTCCGTGGTTCTCACCGAGCCGTCTCTCGACGGAAGTCTCATTATGCTGTGAAGGATCTTCGCTTATGTGCCGGGAGCTGTCCGGCTCTTACAGGCCAGTTGCCGCTCTTGTCTTTCGACCTTCTTCGCGTTGGCTGCTGATGTAGCTCCTCTTCACAGGTTCGTACCTGATGAATGTGTATTCAGTTTTCAAGGTGCTTGTTCTTTCTCTTTTCTGTAACAACTCAGTTGTTACGAGTCATATTTTAGAGAAGAAGCGCCATTATTTTTATGAGCTCAGACATCCATTCAGCGCCCTTTTATGGTTGTCTTACATCCATCAACGATCTAACTCTTTCAAAACACCCGACAGGTTGCTGATAACTCCCTGGAGCCGGGCCTTAATCTCCATCGAATCAATTCTTTTTCCGACAAGCAGGAAGTCCGTGCTTACGCCAAAATAATCAGCAAGCTCCAGCAGTAAATCGATAGAACATCCTTCTTTACCTTTTTCAATCTTGTTCAGATGTCCGTGACTGATATTCAGATCATCCGCCAATTCTTCCTGCGTCATTCCCAGTTTCGCCCTCTCGTCTCTGATCCTCTTTCCAAATTCCACCTGATTGAAATACATTTTTCTTTCCTTTCTACGCGCCGGAGCAGGTGACTCCAAACGCTGTACGAAGAGGAAAGACAAGTGCAAATCGCGCAGAAAAGCAAAAGAAAAAGCACCGTCGAATCGAATCCATGAAGGGATATGGTTGTCCCATCATTCTGGATTCGGCTTCGTACGGTGCTTGGTAGTTTCTCAGTCCGGTTTCCCGGGCTGCTCCGCTTGCGCGATTTAAAGTCGATATAGATTATTCAGTTGTAAATGCGACTCAGCGGCCTTAGTCGCTGAGATAGTTATTTACCAGATTGTTCTTCCCGAAGGTTGCCTGTTTGATCGCCTTCAAAACGGATATCACACAATCGATACTCTCCGGCCTGGAAAACGACATGGCAATGTCTTCTTTGGGATTATAATATCCGGTTGTGACTGTGCTGAGATCAGCGCCTTCTTCAACGCCATGAATGCCTATAGGGGCCTGGCTCTGAAAAATGACGACAGCCTGCGGTTCAGTCCTGGTCCCAGTCATTGACATCAGGATCCCTACGTCCCCGGTCCCGAATTGGATGCGGTTTTCTCTTGCATATACCATTCCATACTCACCTCAAGTAATCGTCTCAATTTGTCCAGGGATCATCCCAGTCCTTCCGGAACAGATCCCCGGGGGCTTCGATCTTCAGGACACGTCCCAGTGGGATCTTCGCCTTGTCGATCAGGATTGTCTGGTTTACTTCAGCATCAACGTTCCAGCAGATGCCGGTGATCGTCTTGTACTGGCCTCTCAAGCCGTAAGCTTCATTGTTCTCATCGCTGCAGGGCTCATAGTATGTAACTGATACCTGCACGCGGTTTTCTCTGGCCATACGGCTGTTGAAGGTCAGGTTATGAAGGATATTCAGCCTCCGGGAAAGCTCCTCGGAATCCTCCTGCAGAAGCTCGATCCTATCCTCGTACAGGACATCCTTTGCCGCAACAGCTTCATTAAAGCCTTTCAACGCATCGAACGGAGAAAAGATCTTCGCCCGGTGGCCTCTGTCCATGCTCGGATGCCGGATCCGAAAGGGGTCATACCGGTCATGGCGGGGCCTTCCTTTCAGGAAAACCTCCCGATACCGGAAATTGGCTGGCATTGCCATTACGCCTATTGTACTCATTGTCATGCTCCTCCTGCCTGTCAGCAGAAGGGGCACTTATCGTCTATGGCCTCCGATCTGCTGATTACGTTCCAGTGTGGTTGCGCCTTCAAGCATATTCATACCCTTGAAGACGGCGTTGGGGCCGAACTTCCGGCGCACCTCCAGCATGGCTCCCTGCAGACGCCGGTCTCTCTCCAATGCATCGTAGTCGATAAACATATTCATCTGAAAAATGCCCATATCCTCTGTAACATCCATTGCGCAGACGCCCAGCCGCCGGTAAAGGAGGCGGTGATCCGTCTTGTCATCGAACTGCTTTAGCAGCGGTGCCGTGATGATCTGAAGGTTATTCGTCAGCGTCGGCAGTTTTACAGTCCCGTTGCTGTGCTTCGGATGCAGCCTTCCGTAGAAGTCTATGGAAACCGGACCGTCATAGCCGGGACAGGCTTCCAGGCTCTTGTAGTCGTAGGATACCCACCAGGTACAGCCCTTTGTCACCAGGTTCTTGGAAAACATATCCGTACAGAGCACTTCGATCATCTCCCGGAAGACCAGTCTGGCCTCCGGATACTTGTACGGCCTTGGCAGAACCTGCCCGTTGGAAAGGCTGTGCCCCTCACTCTTATAGGACTTGATATCCTGCATCGTGACCGGCTCGATACCCCAGGCATGATCGATCAGGATCTCTCCGTCGATGCCAAACTGCTTATAAAACCATTCTTCATCCCATTGGGATCTCTGGGCGACATCGCCCATGGTCAGCATGCAAGCATTCTGCAGCCGTCTGGCCTTGCCGGGACCAATCTGCCAGAAATCTGTCAGCGGCCTGTGTTCCCAAAGAAGGAACTTGTAGGAGTCCTCGTTCAGCTCCGCGATCCGGACGCCATCCTTGTCTGGTGGCTGTTTCTTGGCCACGATATCCATTGCCACCTTAGCCAGGTACAGATTCGTCCCGATTCCGACCGTCGCCGTAATGCCGGTTGTCTTCAGCACCTCCCGGATCATGGTGATTGCCATGACATGTGCCGGATTGGTACCTTGCCTTTCAGCCTCTTTACGGTAAGCGTGCAGATAAGCGGTGCAGTCGATAAAGCACTCATCGATGGAATA
>JAIKYQ010000051.1 GCA_024683035.1 Eubacterium sp. | reverse complement strand
CCTTAAACAGATCCCTCAGCGGCTCCACGATTTCTTCAAAGGATATGACATCGGGAAGCCCGCCCACATTGTGGTGGCTTTTGATCACGGCCGAACTGCCTTTTCCGCTCTCAATGACATCCGGATAGATGGTTCCCTGCGCCAGAACCTGCACGTGTCCGATCTTTTTTGCTTCTTCTTCAAATACCCGGATGAATTCTTCTCCGATGATCCGTCGTTTCTGCTCCGGCTCGGCAGCACCGGCAAGCCTGGACAGAAACCGCTCTCCTGCGTTGACGCGGATCAGATTCATGCCGAAGTCTTCCCGGAATGTCTTTTCAACAAGATCCCCTTCTTCTTTCCGGAGAAGCCCGTGATCGACGAATACGCAGACCAGGTCACGTCCGACGGCTTTGTGCAGCAGAGCTGCCGCAACGGAAGAATCCACTCCGCCGGAAAGTGCCAGAAGCACCTTTTTTCCCGCTAGCTCTGTACGATACTTCTGGACCGCTTTTTCCACAAAATCTTCAGTTGACCAGTCCCCTTTCAGCCCGCATATGCCAAACAGGAAATTAGACAGGATCCTGTTTCCGTATTCTGTATGGGATACTTCGGGATGAAACTGTACGCCATATAGTTTCCGGTCTTCGTCACACATAGCTGCACAGGCACATTTTCCGGTGCGGGCAATTGCCCGGAAACCGGACGGCAGCCGGGTGATCTGATCCCGGTGGCTCATCCAGCAGATGCTGTTTTCCGGTATTCCCTGAAAAAGTCCGGCGCCGGAGACCTCCACGTTCGTTTTTCCATATTCGCCATCCATGCCGGCACCGGAAACCACTCCGCCCGCCAGATACGCGAGCAGCTGGTCGCCGTAGCAGATGCCCAGGATGGGGATCCCCAGATCCAGAACAGCCGGATCGTACTGCGGTGCGTCCGGCAGATATACGCTGTCCGGACCGCCGGTAAAAATGATCCCTTTGTATCCGGCCTGCCGGATCTCTTCCGGGGTGATCCGGTCGTAATACTTTATTTCCGCATACACATGCTGATCCCTGACTCTGCGCGCGATCAGCTGATCGTATTGTCCTCCGAAATCCAAAACCAAAACTTTTTCCATGCCTGTTTTCCCCTGCTGCTTCACATCGTGTTTACTGCTTCACGCCTGTTTGTTGATCACATCATACCTTTGCGATCATCACTTCAGACCTTTGCGATCATCACTTCATGCCTTCGTGATTATTACTTCATGCCTTATAGTGTTATACTTCCTTGTTTCCTGCTTGCCGGTCTTTTTTTGTCTGTGTTCCGATCAAATTTCTAAAATCATGGATTGTATCGGTCTTTTTTTCTTCCGTACTCCGATCAAATTTCTAAAATCATAGATTGTATCGGACTTTTTTTCATCCGTACTCCGATCAAACTTCTAAAATCATGGATTGTATCGGTCTTTTCTTCATCCGTACTCCGATCAATTCTCTAAAAACATGGATTGTATCGGTCTTTTTTTCTTCCGTACTCCGATCAAATTTCTAAAAACATAGATTGTATCGGTCTTTTTTTCTTCCGCACTCCGATCAAATCTCTAAAAACATGGATTGTATCGGACTTTTCTTCATCCGTACTCCGATCAAATTTCTAAAAACATAGATTGTATCGGTCTTTTTTTCTTCGGAAATCAGATTAAATTACGGAAATAAGCAATTGTGTCGGTTGCTTTCTTAACTCACTTCTATTAACAAAGCTTATTTACAGCAAGGCACAGAACCGGTCAAAGAGGTACCGGCTGTCCTGCGGGCCTGGGGCACTTTCGGGATGATACTGCACGCTGTATACCCCGTCCTTTTCACATTTCACCCCTTCGATCGTCTGATCCAGCAGATTGATATGCGTCGGTGTCAGCCTCGTTCCCTCCAGCGACGCCCCGTCGACCGCGTAGGAATGATTCTGCGATGTGATCTCAATCTTTCCGGTTTCCAGATCTTTCACGGGATGATTCCCGCCGCGATGTCCGAATTTCAGTTTATAGGTCCTGGCGCCATACGCCAGTGAGAGGATCTGATGCCCCAGGCAGATCCCGAAGATCGGTCGGCAGCCAATCAGATCCTGCACGGTCTGAATGGTCTCGGGCACATCCGTCGGATCCCCAGGGCCGTTCGAGAGAAAGATCCCGTCCGGGCGCAGTGCCCGGATCTCTTCCGCTGTCGTATTCCAGGGCACGCGGATCACGGTGACGCCGCGCTGATGGAACGACCGCACGATGTTTTCCTTCATACCGCAGTCGATCGCCACGACCTTTTTCCCCATTTCCACTCCAGCCGCATATCCTGTTCCCACTCCGGCCACATATCCTGTTCCCACCCCGGCCACATATCGTGTTCCCACTCCGGCCGCATATCCTGTTTCCACTCCGGCCGCATATCCTGTTTCCACTCCGGCCACATATCCTGTTCCCACTCCGGCTGCATATCCCATTTCCACTCCGGCCGCATATCCTGCTCCGTCTTTGCCCGGATATCCGGCTGCCGCTGCCTCACAGATCTGTATGCCGCGGCAGCTTACCCGTGCTACCGCATCATGGGGAAGCTGCGTTTCCCTCAATATACGGAGACCTTCTTCCCGGGATACGGATGCATCGGCAAGCAGCACTTTCCGGCTTCCGTGATCCCGTATGGACCGGGTCAGCATACGGGTATCCACACCCTGGATCCCCGGGATGCCGTATCTCTTCATCACAGAGTCCAGCGTTTCCACACTGCGGAAATTGGAAGGCGCGTCATTGTATTCCCGCACGATCAGTGCTCCCATAGTCGGACGTGCGGTTTCATAGTCTTCTGCCGCCATCCCATAGTTCCCGATCAGCGGATATGTCATCACGACCGCCTGGTCCGTATAGGACGGATCCGAAAGGATCTCCTGGTATCCCACCATGGACGTGTTGAACACAATCTCACAGACCCGGCTGCTTTCCGCCCCGAATCCGACTCCGACATATTCCTGTCCGTCTTCCAGGATCAGTTTCCGGTTTGCTTTCTGAATACCCATTCTGTTCTGCCGTTCCTTCCGTCTGCCTGTTCCGCTTCACTGCATACTTACCGGTCTGTCTTTTTCTTTTCCAATGCTGCGCTGACAAACCCTTTGAACAGAGGATGCGGCTTGTTTGGCCGGCTCTTGAACTCCGGATGATACTGCACACCCACATGGAACGGCCGCCCGGTCAGTTCCACCGTTTCCACCAGCAGTCCGTCCGGGGAAATACCGGAAAGTGTCAGTCCGTTCTGTTTCAGAACGTCCCGGTATTCGTTATTCAGTTCATAGCGGTGGCGGTGCCGCTCCGATATGAGCGGTGCCGCATAGAGCTGTTCCATCGTCGTTCCCTGCTGCACGACACAGGGATAAGCGCCCAGCCGCAGCGTACCGCCTTTGTCGATGTCGTCGCTCTGCCCGGGCATGAAATCGATAATTTTATGCCGGCACTGTTCGTCAAATTCCCCGGAATTGGCATCCGTGATCCCGCATACGTTCCGGGCATACTCGATCACGGCGATCTGCATGCCGAGACAGATCCCAAAATACGGCACTTCGTTCTCGCGCGCATACTTTGCCGCCAGGATCATGCCTTCGATCCCCCGGTTTCCGAAGCCGCCCGGGATGATGATGCCATTCAGCCCTTCCAACATGTCTTCCACCGTATCCGGTGTGATCTTTTCCGAATCGATCCATTCGATCTCCACATGCGTATTATCTGCATAGCCGGCATGCCGGAGTGCTTCCGCCACAGAAAGATAGGCGTCGTGCAGCCCCACGTATTTGCCGACCAGGCCGATCGTGACCGTATCCGGACTGTTCTTGATGCGTTCCACCATTTCCGTCCATTCCGTCAGATCCGGTTCCGGCGCCTCGATGCCCAGTTCCCGGCAGACAACGGAGGAGAATCCGGATTTTTCCAGCATCAGCGGCGCCTCGTACAGCACCGGCAGCGTGATGTTTTCAATCACGCAGTCCGGCTTGACATTGCAGAACAGCGCGATCTTCTTGAAGATCGAATCCTCCAGCGGACGGTCGCAGCGCAGTACGATCAGGTTGGGGTTGATCCCCATTCCCTGCAGTTCTTTTACCGAATGCTGTGTGGGCTTGGATTTGTGCTCTTCCGAACCGCTCAGCCACGGCACCAGCGTCACATGAATAAAGAGACTGTTTTCCCTGCCGACTTCCAGGGAGATCTGCCGAACCGCCTCGATAAAGGGCTGAGACTCAATGTCGCCGATCGTACCGCCGATCTCGGTAATGACCACGTCGGCACCGGTCTTCTTTCCGACCCGGTACACAAACTCCTTGATCTCATTGGTTATATGCGGGATAACCTGTACCGTAGATCCGAGGTATTCGCCCCGTCTTTCCTTGTTCAGGACATTCCAGTAGACCTTGCCGGTCGTGAGATTGGAATATCGATTCAGATCCTCATCGATGAACCGTTCGTAATGACCCAGATCCAGGTCTGTTTCGGCGCCGTCCTCGGTCACATAGACTTCTCCGTGCTGGTATGGGCTCATGGTACCGGGATCCACATTGATGTACGGATCCAGCTTCTGTGCCGCTACCTTCAGTCCCCGCAGCTTCAGAAGTCTTCCCAGGGACGCCGCCGTTATACCTTTTCCAAGGCCGGAAACTACACCGCCCGTCACAAAAATATACTTCGTCATATCTGCTCCTTCATAAATAAAAAAGGCGTCTTTGAGAAAGCCCAAAGACGCCGTTGCCTTTCTGTATCCTGTTATACATCGGGCAAAAAATCTTGTCAAGACACCTTCTTATTCCACATCCTGCAGCGCATCATACCCTTCTTCGCCGGTACGTACCTTGACGACGTTTTCAACATCATATACGAATATCTTACCGTCTCCGATATGGCCGGTATACAGGACTTTCTTGGCTGTCTCGATGACCTCTCTGACCGGCACTTTACTTACCACGATATCCACCTGTACTTTCGGCAGCAGATTGGCTTCCACCTGCACACCGCGGTAATACTCCGGCCGCCCTTTCTGAATACCGCATCCGAGCACGTGCGATACCGTCATGCCAGTGATGCCGATCTTCATCATAGCCGCTTTCAGCGAATCAAAACGGGCTTCCTTGCAGATGATCTCCACTTTCGTGAATTTCGGTCCGGTTTCCGCAAACGCCGGGACCCTCTGAACCGGAACGGCTTCTGCCGGCGGTGTATCACCGGTAACATAGACCGGCTTCTTTTCTCCGGCAGCTCCCACAGCCGCTGCCTCCTCTATGCTCTTCGCGTCTGTGTCTCCTCCTTCCTCGTATCCATATGCCAGTCCCGAAACCGCCGGTGCAAAATCTGCATACGCACTGGGCAGTCCGTGTTCGGTCACATCCAGACCGAGGATCTCCTCTTCCTCGCTTACCCGCAGTCCGAAGATCGCCTTTATGATCAGAAAAGCCGCCGTGATCGTTACGACCGTCCAGGCTGC
This sequence comes from Eubacterium sp., assembly GCA_024683035.1. Taxonomy (GTDB): domain Bacteria; phylum Bacillota; class Clostridia; order Lachnospirales; family Lachnospiraceae; genus Bilifractor. The sequence continues at coordinate 12,683 of JAIKYQ010000051.1, read as the reverse complement.
TGTGGCACCCACGCCCAACAGCTGCACTCCCAGCTGGCGCAGACCGCCGCCGTAAAACAGCCCCGCGCCGACGATCTGGTTTGCTCCGAAAACCGTTCCGTCACCAAATCCCCGGATAAAAGCCGGCGCCGTATCCGTTGCAAACAGGCCGACCGCAAGCGTGCCCCAGATCCCGTTTATGCAGTGGACCGCGACCGCACCGACCGGATCATCGATATGCAGCCTGTAATCCAGGAGCCAGACACCGAAGATCACGAGCAGACCTGCCACAAACCCTACGGCGATCGCGCCGGCCGCATCAAAGACATCGCAGCCGGCCGTGACGGCAACCAGTCCGGCCAGAGACGCATTCAGGCACATGGAAACATCCGGCTTGCCGTACTTGATCCAGGTAAAGACCATGCAGACAACGGTTGCGATCGAAGGAGCGATCGTCGTTGTCAGGAAAATGGATCCCATTTCCGGCACGGAGATCGCCGCGGCACCGTTGAACCCGTACCAGCCGAGCCAGAGGATAAATACCCCCAGGGCTCCGAGCGGGAGGTTATGTCCCGGAAATGCGTTGACCCTGGTGATCTTTCCGCTCTTATCTTTTGAAAACTTCCCGATACGCGGCCCGACCATAAACGCACCGATCAGGGCACAGATCCCTCCGACCATATGGATACAGTTGGAACCGGCAAAATCGTGGAATCCCATCTGTGCCAGCCAGCCGCCGCCCCAGGTCCAGTGCGCCTCGATCGGATAGATCAGGGCAGAAATAACGCCTGAATACACACAGTAGGAAAGAAAACGCGTCCGTTCCGCCATGGCCCCGGAAACGATGGTCGCCGTCGTGGCACAGAAAACCAGGTTGAACACAAAGCCAGACCAGTCAAAAGAAGCATAGCCTGTGAAAATATCAAATCCCGGTTTTCCGATAAACCCGGCCAGATCTTCCCCTAAAAGCAGTCCAAAACCGATCACGATAAAACCGACGGTGCCGATACAGAAATCCATCAGGTTCTTCATCAGGATATTGCCGGTGTTTTTCGCACGGGTGAACCCGGCCTCCACCATGGCAAAACCGGCCTGCATCCAGAAGACCAGCGCCGCGCCGATCAGAAACCATACACCATATACTTCGCCATTGATCGCGTCCAGGATTTCTTTTGTCATAACTGTTTCCTCCCCATCTGAAAAGGCGCCCGGTGATCGCTCATCCAGACGCCTTTGTCCTGCTTGTTCTTCGTTCCGGGATCACGTTTACAGGATCGCGATCCCCGCTTCTATGCATTTCTCTTTTGTCTCTTTGTCCCAGATACTGGTCTGCACTTCCCCGATATGGGCCGATCCCAGCAGCAGCATGCACAGACGGCTCTGGCCGATCCCGCCTCCCATGGTATAGGGCAGCCGTCCCTCCAGCAGTTCTTTATGGAAATAGTACTCTTTCCGTTCCGTATGACCAGACGCTTCCAGCTGTGCCGCCAGACTTTCCGGACTGACACGGATCCCCATACTGCTGATCTCATAACTGCACTGCAGCGGCTCGTTCCAGAACAGGATATCGCCGTTCAGTTCCCAGTCGTCATAGTCCGGTGCGCGTCCGTCATGCGGTTTCCCGTCGGACAGCGGGGCGCCGATCTTTTCGATAAAGGTTGTACCGTGTTCCGCCACAAAGGCATCCTCCCGTTCCTTCGGGGTCTTGTCCGGATACAGGTCCAGCAGCTCCTGCGTGGTAATGCAGGTCACGCTGTTGGAATGGACCGGCAGCCGGTCCAACTCCGGAAAACGGGCGCGGAGATTCAATTCGGTCGCACAGATGGCGGAGACGATCTTCTGTACGATCCCTTCCAGAAAGGCCAGGCTGCGGTCTTCTTCCGTGATCACACGCTCCCAGTCCCACTGATCCACATAAATGCTGTGAAGATTATCGGTGATCTCATCTTTGCGGATCGCGTTCATATCGGCATACAGCCCTTTGCCCACATGAAAATCATAGTCCCGCAGGGCCAGCCTTTTCCATTTTGCCAGTGACTGCACGATCTGAGCTTCTGTCCCTGTTTCCGTCATGACAAAGGACACCGGCTCTTCCACGCCGTTCAGGTCGTCGTTGATCCCCAGACCCGCCGGCACAAACAACGGTGCCGAAACACGATTCAGTTTCAGCGACGCGGCAAGCAGTTCCGCAAAATCATGCTTGATCAGGCCGATCGCCTTCTGGGTGTCGTATAAAGATAAAGCCGGTTTATATCCTTTGGGAATAATACATGTACTCATATTTACATACTCCTGTCTTAATAAACACCAAACAACAGATCCCCGTACGTCGGATAAGGCCAGTACTCCCTCGCTGTCAGTGTTTCCGCTTCGTCACAGGGCAGCCGCAGTTCGCACATTTTCGGCAGGATCGTATCCCGGATCATTTCCGATTCCCGGATGACCGCATCGGTTTCCAATTTCACGAGAGCGTCGGCCAGATCCTCTGCCTGGCTCTGGATCTGGTCCACGAGCAGTGAGAGCTTCCTGACCAGTCCGGTTTCATAACGGCAGGGCAGATCCGGGATCAGGCTCTTCTTGGCGGCTGCGGCGGATGCCACGTCTGCCATGTAGGCTTCCACAGCCGGCGCGATCTGCGTCTTCGCCATGTCGACCATGGTATTCGCTTCGATCAGCACCGACTTGCAGTAATTCTCCAGCATGATCTCACAGCGGGAATGCAGCTCTGCCAGGGTAAACACCCCGTGCGATGTCAGCATATCCACATTTTTCTTATCCAGCAGATGCGGCATGCAGTCCGGCGTGGTCCGGTAATTGGAAAGCCCCCGTTTTTCGGTCGCTTCTCTGATCCAGCTGTCATCATATCCGTTTCCGTTGAAAATGATCCTCTTGTGATCCTGGATCGTTTTACGGATCATATTATGCAGGGTCTCTTCAAAATCATCGGCTTTCTCAAGCCGGTCTGCATAGATCTTCAGGCTCTCCGCCACGGCACTGTTCAGCATGATGTTGGCGCAGGCAATACTGTTGGAGGAACCCAGCATACGGAATTCAAATTTGTTTCCTGTAAATGCGAACGGAGAAGTCCGGTTCCGGTCGGTCGTATCCCGGTTGAACTTCGGCAGAACATCCACGCCCAGCTTCATCTGGACTTTTTCCACACTCTGATAGGGCGTATCCTTCTCGATCGCTTCCAGAATGGCATTCAGTTCATCTCCCAGGAACATCGATACCACGGCCGGCGGCGCCTCATTGGCTCCCAGCCGGTGATCATTTCCGGCCGTCGCCACCGAGATCCGGAGCAGATCCTGATAATCATCAACGGCCTTGATCACCGCACACAGAAACAGCAGGAACTGCGCATTCTCATACGGAGTTTCTCCGGGCGAAAGCAGATTGGTGCCTGTATCTGTCGAAATTGACCAGTTGTTATGCTTGCCGCTGCCGTTGACGCCGGCAAACGGTTTCTCGTGCAGCAGACAGACAAGGCCGTGACGGGCCGCCACCTTCTGCATGATCTCCATGGTCAGCTGGTTATGATCCGTTGCGATATTGGTGGTCGTATAGATCGGTGCCAGCTCATGCTGGGCAGGTGCCACTTCGTTATGCTCCGTCTTCGCCAGGATGCCCAGTTCCCAAAGCTCCTGATTCAATTCTTCCATAAACGCAGCGACCTTCGGCTTGATCACGCCGAAATAATGATCGTCCATTTCCTGTCCTTTGGGCGGTTTGGCGCCGAACAAAGTCCTTCCCGTAAACTTCAGATCCGGACGCTGTTCATACATCTCTCTGGTGATCAGGAAGTACTCCTGCTCCGGCCCGACTGCGGAAAGCACCCGTTTGGCTGTCTCATTGCCAAACAGACGCAGGATCCGCAGTGCCTGCCTGTTCAGGGCTTCCATCGAACGCAGCAGCGGGGTCTTTTTATCCAGGGCATCGCCGGCATAGGTACAGAATGCCGTGGGTATGCACAACGTCTTCCCTTTAATAAAGGCATAGGACGTCGGATCCCAGGCTGTATAGCCGCGTGCCTCGAACGTAGCCCGAAGGCCGCCGCTCGGGAACGAAGAAGCATCCGGTTCCCCCTTGATCAGTTCTTTTCCTGAGAGCTCCATGATCACGCCGCCATCCGGCGAAGGCGATATAAAGCTGTCATGCTTTTCCGCTGTCACACCGGTCATGGGCTGAAACCAGTGTGTAAAGTGTGTCGCACCTTTTTCCACCGCCCAGTTCTTCATGGCAGATGCCACTGCGTCGGCTACATGCGGATCCAGCTGTACGCCTTCATCGATCGTTTTTTTCAGGGATGCGTACTCCTTTGCAGTCAGTACGGACTTCATGACCCTGTCATCAAAAACTTTTTTTCCAAAACTTTCCGGAATATTCATGATCCAACCCCCTTTTGTACAAAAGGAGGGCGTCTGACGGTGTTCCGTCAAAGACGCCCTTGCCTTCCGGTTGTATGGTTGTGTAAAAGCATTTTCCAAAAAAGAAAAAGACGCCTTTGAGAATCCTCAAAGACGCCTTTGCCTTTACGAAGCCAGTTATACACCTGCTGGCTCTGCCTGTCAAGAAAAACTTATGGGCCATATCCGGAATTCTTTTTTATTGACATACCGGCAGCGGTACATCTATAATTCTAACAAATATGACCGCAGGCAAGGGCGTCTGGAAGTATTCCGGATGCCCTTGCCTTTTTTTATCACCAGGAGATCAGCTATGGATCGACAAGCCTATCAACACTATCTGCGCGCGCTGAACAAGGAACACGATGCCTGCGGCATCGGCGTTGTAGCCAATATCGACGGCACGCCGGATGCACAGGTTTTGCACGATGCGCTCCGTATCGTGGAGAAACTGGAACACCGGGCAGGCAAAGATGCCTCCGGCAAAGTCGGGGACGGTGTCGGGATCCTGACACAGGTCTGCCTGCCGTTTTTCAAAAAGGCAGCGGAAGAAGCCGGGATCGATACAGAAAATGCCGGAGACGGTGCATTAGGCATCGGGATGTTTTTCTTCCCGTCCGATACACTGAAACGCACCTTCGCCGTCCGGATGTTTGAAGTGATCTGCGAAAAAAACGGCGTGCGCCTCCTGGGCTGGAGAAAAGTACCGACCCATCCGGAGATCCTCGGCGATATGGCGAAAAACTCCATGCCGGAGATCTTCCAGGCCTTTCTGCTCCGTCCGGATGCCGTACCGGCCGGCTTTGCGTTCGACCAGCTCCTGTATGTGATCCGTCGGGAATTCGAACAGAGCTCGGAAGATACGTACATCTGTTCACTTTCGTCCCGTACGGTCGTTTACAAGGGCATGTTCCTGGTCGGTCAGCTGCGTTCGTTTTACGACGATCTGCGGGATCCTTTATTTCAGACGGCCATCGCCATCGTGCATTCCCGTTTTTCCACCAACACGACCCCCAGCTGGGACAAGGCACATCCCTACCGGATGATCGCCCATAACGGAGAGATCAATACCATCCGCGGGAATATTGACCGGATGCTGGCCCGGGAGGAAACCATGTCCTCTCCCTTCCTCGAAGCCAGCGTGGATAAGATCTTCCCGGTCATTCCCCGCACGGCATCGGATTCTGCCATGCTGGACAATACGCTGGAGTTCCTGTATATGAACGGGATGCCGCTGCCGCTGGCCATGATGGCCCTGATCCCGGAACCCTGGAAGCACGATCCGTTTATGAAGCAGGACCGCAAGGATTTTTACCACTATTATGCCACGATGATGGAACCCTGGGACGGCCCCGCCGCCATCCTGTTTTCCGACGGCGAAGTCGTCGGCGCCACGCTGGACCGCAACGGACTGCGTCCGGCACGCTACTACATCACCGATACCGGCCGGCTGATCCTGTCTTCGGAAGTCGGCGTACTGGATATCCCGGATGAACATATTATTGAAAAGAACCGCCTCTCTCCCGGCCGGATCCTGCTCGTGGATACCCGGCAGAAGCGGATCATTTCCGATGAGGAATGCAAGACCTGTTTTGCCGCACAGAAACCGTATGGGGAATGGCTCGACCTCAACCTGAAGCATCTTTCTTCTCTCCCTATTCCGAACCGGCGCGTTCCTGCTTATGACGACGTGACCCGGGAACGGCTGTATAAAGTATTTCAATACACCTATGAGGACGTCCGGAAGATCATTCTCCCCATGGCGGAAAACGGCGCGGAGATGACCGCTTCCATGGGAACCGATACGCCGCTGGCTGTGTTTTCCCGGAAGCACCGGCCGCTCTCCCATTATTTCAAACAACTCTTTGCGCAGGTTACCAACCCTCCGATTGATTCTCTGCGTGAGAAGATCGTCACAGATACCACCGTGTACATAGGCTCCGACGGCAATCTGCTGCAGGAGTCCAGCAGCAACGTCCATATGCTGGAGGTGGAAAACCCCATCCTGACGGAAGTGGATCTTATGAAGATCTGCGAACTCCGGGAGCCGGGGCTGGTCTCGGAAGTGATCCCGCTGCTGTACTATAAGCACACCTCCCTGAAAAAAGCACTGGACCAGCTCTGCATCACGGTGGACCGCGCTTATGCCAAGGGCAGCAACATCATCATCCTTTCCGACCGGGGTGTAGACGAAAACCATGTGGCCATCCCCTCTCTTCTGGCCGTTTCCTGTGTGGAGCAGCATCTCGTCCTCACCAAGAAGCGGACACAGGTATCACTGATCCTCGAGAGTGCGGAACCACACGACGTGCACCAGTTTTCCCTGCTCCTGGGTTTCGGCGCCCGGGCGGTCTGTCCGTATCTCGCACACGAATGCATCGGCGAACTCATCCGCACCGGCATCCTGGACAAAGACTATTATACCGCTGTCACCGATTATAACCGGGCGGTCCTGAACGGGATTGTGAAGATTGCTGCCAAGATGGGGATCAGCACACTGCAGTCCTATCAGTCGGCCAAAATCTTCGAAGCCGTCGGTCTTTCGCAGGAGCTGATCGATGCCTGTTTTACCGGGATCGTCAGCCGGGTAGGCGGGATCGGTCTGCCGGAGATTGAAGAAACGGCAGCCGCATTGCATGATCATGCCTTTGATCCGCTGGGCCTTCCGACGGATACCACCCTGGAATCCTTCGGCCTGCACAATCTGCGCAGCAATCCGGAAGCGGAAGATCATCTGTATAACCCCAAGACCATCGTGCTCCTGCAGCAGGCCGTCCGGGAAGGCGACTATCAGCTGTTCAGACAATACACCGCCCGGGTAGATGACGAACGCAGTCCGCACACCCTGCGGAGCCTGCTGCAGCTGGTACCCGCCGCACAGCCCGTTCCGCTGGAAGAGGTGGAGCCCGCCTCTGAGATCGTAAAACGCTTTAAGACCGGCGCCATGTCCTACGGCTCCATTTCGCAGGAAGCGCACGAAGCACTGGCTGTTGCCATGAATCGCCTGGGGGGAAAATCCAACACCGGAGAAGGCGGAGAAGACCCTGCCCGCCTGGGTACGGAAAAAAACAGTGCCATCAAGCAGGTGGCTTCCGGACGTTTCGGCGTTACGGAAGAATACCTGAACAGTGCCAAAGAGATCCAGATCAAAATGGCACAGGGTGCCAAGCCCGGAGAAGGCGGCCATCTGCCCGGCATGAAAGTCTACCCATGGATTGCCAAAACCCGGCATTCTACTTCCGGCGTGACCCTGATCTCGCCGCCGCCGCATCATGATATCTATTCGATCGAAGATCTCTCCCAGTTGATCTACGACCTGAAAAATGCCAACAAACATGCCCGGATCTCGGTCAAGCTGGTCGCAGAAGCCGGCGTGGGGACCATTGCATCCGGCGTCGCCAAAGCCGGCGCCCAGGTCATCCTGATCTCCGGACACGACGGCGGGACCGGTGCCGCCCCGTTATCCTCCATCCATCATGCCGGCCTTCCCTGGGAACTGGGGCTTTCCGAAGCACACCAGACGCTGCTGGAAAACGGTCTGCGGAACCGTGTCATCCTGGAAACGGACGGAAAACTGATGAGCGGACGGGACGTGGCGATCGCTGCCCTGCTCGGTGCGGAAGAATTCGGCTTCGCCACCTCTGCCCTTGTCTGTCTGGGCTGTATGATGATGCGTGTCTGCAACAAGGATACCTGCCCCTTCGGGGTCGCCACCCAGAACGAAACACTCCGGAAGCGCTTCAAAGGAAAACCGGAGCATGTCATGAACTTTATGCTGTTTATCGCAGAAGAACTGCGGGAGATCATGGCCCGTCTCGGTTTCCGGTCTGTCAGCGACATGATCGGCCGGACAGACTGCCTGCAGCAGAAGCAGGCCATGACAAAGATCGCCGCTACCGTCAGCCTGGCTCCTCTTCTGACCCCCGGAAACACACAGCCCGGCAGCCGAAACTCCTGCCGGTTTTATCCAGACAAAGCCTATGATTTCCAACTGGAAAACGCACTGGATGAACGCGTTCTGATCCCGGCATTTCAGAAGAGTCTTTCCGATGCTTCCCCTGCCGAAGTCCATGTACAGGTTTCCAGCACAAACCGCACCTTCGGTACGCTGCTGGGGTCCCGGATCCAGGAACAGTTCGGCAGCTCTCTGCCGGACGATACCTTCGTCGTGCATGCATCCGGAGGCGGCGGCCAGTCCTTCGGCGCTTTTCTGCCGAAGGGACTGACGATCCGTCTGACCGGTGACAGCAACGACGGCTTCGGAAAAGGCCTGTCCGGAGGAAAACTGATCCTGACGCCTCCCCCCGGAACAGGAGGCGGCCGATTCGACCCTGCCAAAAACATCATTGCAGGAAATGTCGCCCTGTACGGCGCTACAGGCGGGACTTGCTATATCGACGGGATAGCAGGGGAACGATTCTGTATCCGGAACTCCGGCGCCACCGCGGTTGCCTGGGGATGCGGGGACCACGGTCTGGAATACATGACCGGAGGCAGAGCCGTGATCCTGGGAAATACGGGGAAAAATTTCGCTGCCGGCATGAGCGGCGGCATCGCGTATGTACTCGACCGGAAGCACGATCTGTATCTGAAAATGAATAAAGATATGGCCGAACTGACAGAAGTCACTGAAAAATACGACATACAGGAACTGCGGGATATACTGACTGATTTTGCCCGGGAGACCGGCTCGGAAGGTGCACAGGACATTCTGGCGCATTTCGAAGAACTGCTGCCGTATTTCAAAAAAATCATGCCTTATGATTATAAGCGCATGCTCTCTGCGGTCAGCCATTTTGAAGAGTCGGGGCTTACGCGGGAAGCGGCTGAACTGGAAGCATTCAGATCTATTTATACATAACAGGCGCACAGCGTATCATCGGCTTTATTATTTGATTCCTGACATATGGGGTAACGATCATGGGAAAACCAACCGGGTTTCTGGAATACACAAGACAAGATAACCGCATGTTGCCGCCGGATGAACGGCTGCAGAGCTTTTCGGAATTCCGTGCTCCGCTTTGCGAGAAAGAACGGATGCGGCAGGGCGCACGCTGTATGGACTGCGGTGTACCGCTCTGTCAGTCGGCCATGGAACTGGCCGGCATGGTCACCGGCTGTCCTCTGCACAACCTGATCCCGGAATGGAATCACGAATTGTACTGCGGACACTTTTCACAGGCTCTGATCCGGCTTTTGAAAACCAACAATTTCCCGGAATTTACCGGAAGAGTCTGTCCGGCTCTCTGCGAAAAGGCCTGTATCCTGGGACAGGACGATCTGCCTGTGACCACACATGACAACGAGCTGTACATCATAGAAAGAGCTTTTCAGAATGGCGATATGAAGCCGCGGATCCCTGCCGTCCGTTCCGGGAAGAAAGTGGCGGTTGTCGGAAGCGGACCTTCCGGGCTTGCCGTGGCAGACCAGCTCAATCACCGCGGCCATCTGGTTACGGTTTTTGAACGGGACGACCGCATCGGCGGTCTCCTGATGTACGGAATCCCCAATATGAAACTGGACAAGCAGGTGATCCTGCGCCGGCAGGAACTCATGGAAAGAGAAGGCGTCGTGTTCCGAACAAAAGCCGACGTCGGCAAAACCGTTTCCGCACAGGAACTCCGGGAAACGTATGATGCCATCGTGCTCTGCTGCGGAGCCAAAGAACCCCGGGCACTCCCCGCCGTCGGAACCGACAGCTTACACGGTGTCTGCTATGCAGTCGACTATCTCAAAACGGCAACACAGGCTCTCCTTCATTCCGGAAAGAAGCATATGTCTGCCGCCGGAAAACATGTGGTGGTCGTCGGCGGAGGGGATACCGGCAACGACTGTATCGCCACGGCTCTGCGGCAGGGCTGCCGTTCCGTGACAGCTCTGGAAATGCTGCCGGCTCCTCCGGCCGAACGGGCTTCTTCCAACCCCTGGCCGCAGTGGCCGAAGATCCTGAAAACCGATTACGGTCATGAAGAAGCCGTCTGTGTCTTCGGTTCCGATCCGCGGATCTTTGGGACAACCGTAAAATCCTGCAGTATAAACAAGAAAAACGAGATCCGGAAGATCACGACGATACGCGGCTGCTTCATCGACGGTAAATGGGTCGAAGAAAAAGGGTCCGAACAGACAATCCCCTGTGATCTGCTGCTGATCGCCGCCGGCTTTACCGGCTGTGAACCCTATGCAGCCGATGCCTTCGGACTCCCACGTACGGCGAAAGGTACGCTGGCTGCCGGACCGGACGGCTATGCCACCTCTCTGCCCGGTGTCTTTACAGCCGGTGATATGCGCAGAGGCCAGTCTCTGGTCGTGTGGGCCATAGCGGAGGGACGAGCCTGTGCCGCAGAAGTGGATCATTATCTGATGGGATACACGTCTTTGTAAAGATGTGCTATACTGTTGTGCAGTATTACTTCAGCAAAGGAATAAATCTATGGAATATTCAAAAGAAGAAGTTCTCCAGTATGTACGGGAAGATGATGTCAAGTTTATCCGCCTGGCTTTCTGCGATGTATTCGGACGGCAGAAAAACATCTCGATCAATCCTTCAGAACTGCCGCATGCCTTTGACAGAGGCATTGCCATTGACGGCTCGGCGATCAGCGGTTTCGGTAAGGATCTGCATTCCGATCTGCTGCTCCATCCGGAACCGCAGACCCTGCATCAGCTCCCCTGGCGGCCGGAACACGGAAAAGTTGTCCGCCTCTTTTCCGATATCACCTATCCCGACGGTACCCCGTTTCCCTGCGATACGCGGTATCTTCTGAAACAGGCCATATCGGAAGCGAAAGCTTCCGGTCTCCGGTTTTTCTTCGGATCCAGGCAGGAATTCTATCTGTTCCTGCTGGATGAAAACGGATACCCGACCACGATCCCTTATGACCGGGCCGGCTACATGGATCTGGCTCCGGAAGACCGGGGGGAAAACATCCGCCGCGAGATCTGCCTGACACTGGAGCAGCTCGGTATACAGCCGGAAAGCTCCCATCACGAAGAAGGACCCGGACAGAACCGGATCAATTTCCGTTATTCAGAAGCACTTTCTTCTGCCGATCACGTCATGACCTTCCGGACCGTTGTAAAAACGATCGCACACCGGAACGGACTCGGTGCCGATTTCCGTGCCAAACCGCTGGCAGACCAGCCGGGAAACGGTTTTCATATCATCCTGTCCACGGAAAAAGAAGACAAATCCAACGTGCTGCCTTCCGTTCTCGCCGGGATTCTGGAGCAGGCTCATGACATGACGGTCTTTTCAAACCCGACAAAAGAATCCTATCTGCGATTCGGCGGGCACAAGGCTCCCGTCTATATCTCCTGGTCCAAAGAAAACCGGGATCAGCTGATCCGGATTCCTGCAAACTATACCGGCAATCCGCGGGCCGTATACCGTTCACCGGATCCGACTGCCAATCCCTACCTGGTCTATGCGCTCCTGATCTACGCCGGCCTGTACGGCGTGAACCATCATCTGCTGCTGCCAGAGTCGGCCGAATTTGATCTTCACAGTGCCGATCCTTCCGTATTATCCCGATACCGGAAACTGCCCGGTGATCTTGCTTCTGCGAAAGAAGCAGCCGCCTCCAGCCGTTTCATCCGGGAGCATATTCCCGAAGAGGTCCTGCGGATATACGGAATCCTTTGATGCTGCCTCCGCCGGCGCCCTTATGGCCCGGATCGTTTTTATCGAACCATGCTGTCTGCCTGGTCATACAGAAAGGGATCTATGAGTCTTCAGGAACGAACATACAGCGTTCTTCTTGTCTCGGCATCATCCAAATTCAATGATGCCCTGTATACTCTTATGCCCGAATCTGCCTGTGATTCGATCCAGACCGCCCGGGACCTGAGCACTGCCAAACGTCTCTGTGCGGAGCACTTGTTTGATTTCGTCATTATAAACAGTCCGCTGCCCGATGATGCCGGGATCCGGTTCTCCATTGATCTCTGCCATGAAAGCCCGGCCTCCGTCCTGCTGCTGATCCCTGCCGATGTACATGAACAGATCCGTGACAAAGTGGTCAGCCACGGTGTCTTCACTCTGGCCAAACCCGTAACGCGCAGCATCCTTTCCCGGGCGCTGGACTGGATGGCCAGTGCGAGGGAAAGGATGCGGAAAACGGAAAAAAAGGCTCTTTCCATTGAAGAAAAAATGGAGGAGATCCGTCTGGTCAACCGGGCAAAATGGCTGCTGATCCGGGAGCTCGGCATGGAAGAACCGGAAGCGCACCGTTACATCGAAAAAGAAGCCATGAACCGATCCCTGACAAAACGAGAGATCGCCAAACAGATCATTCAGAC
>JAIKYQ010000217.1 GCA_024683035.1 Eubacterium sp. | reverse complement strand
TCCCATGACCGCAACATCTACATCCACTGTTTTGCCCATAAACTGCCTCCTTTTTAAAAATGAAAATCCGTTTGCCTGCCTTCTGCGCATAAGATACAATGATAAAAAAGAACTATGAAGTCCACAGTCAGGACGATTGTACGGTTATCGGACTTTTCGGATAAAAGCGTTCGATTCAGGGAGCGGCAGGATTATGAACAGGAAGGAATTTAACCGCCAGGAGACAAAGAATCATATCCGCAAGGTTTTTCTGAGGATGTATGCGGATTCTGATATCCATGACATTACCATTCAGGATCTCTGCCGTGAGGCAGGGATCGTGAAATCCACTTTTTATTCGTATTACGACGACAAGTATTCTGTCCTGGATGAGATCGAGACAGAGATGCTTCAGCGTCTCGCAGAGATCAACGCTAGGCTGGAAGATGTGGATGTAGAGCAGGTGCTGCGCGGAAATCCATTGGACCAGGCTTCCCGGACGGTGGATTATCTTTTGAAACATCTGGAGGAATTCCGGATCGTTATGGGTTCGCACGGGGATCCGCGTTTTGAAAACAAGTGGCGCCGGGACATTGCAGACAGTTTTGCAGACCGTTTCTTAAAAGAAAAGCGGGACCCGCAGAGTGCAGGCCTTGCCTGTGCGATTTTTTCTTCCACGCTGATCGGTATTTACAGGTACTTTATATTTCGGAATCCGACCATTTCCAAAGAGGATTTTGCATTGATACTGGGCAATACCTTTAAGTATGCACTGCAGGATTTTCTTCCCGGCAAACGATAAGTACAGATAAATAAGTTTATCATGACCTTTTTTCATGTCCCGGGAATTGTTTCGGTGGTGATGTGACCTGTGCGATCAGCATAAAACTCTTCATGACGATCCCGGTCAGTTCTTCCGGGCTTTCACGCTTTCCATTTTCTGCCCAAAGGCCTATATAGGAACATAGCGAAGCGGTCAGGATAGACAGAACACATTCCTTTTCCGTATCGGTCAGCCCTTCCCGGTATGGAGTGAAGTAGGGCAGAAAAGCGTCGGCGTATTTGACGTGTGTATTGTAAAGGATATCCATTCTGTGGCTGTTTACAACAGCGTCTATAATGGCTCCCCGGGACATGATCTCCCGGTTGAAAGCGATCATCATTTCCTCCGGGTCGGGAAAATGCATTCTGTTCAGTTTCCCGACCACACTCTCAAACATTTTATCACAGAGATAGTGGAGTACATCCGCCGTCGTGTCGAACAGACGGTAGAAGGTGGAACGGCTCACGAAGCTGCGTTTATTCAGCTCTGAAACAGACACCTGGTCAAAATCTTTGGCTGCCAGACAATCCAGCAGGGCTTCTGAAAGCAGATCTGCGGACCGAATGGCACGTTTATCTTCCGGGATATGATACATTTTTGCCTCCTTTGTACAACAAGCTGTGAGACTATTGTATCATAAAAAAGATTTGTGGTACAGTTGTTTCACAAAATAGTGTCAAGGAGGGATCAGATATGAAGTTCGTTCCGGTCAGGGAAGCAGACAAAAAGAAAAGCTATTATTCCTACATATGCGAACCGTGGATCCCGTCGGCTCAGGAGATCGCCAGACTGACGGGAAAAGTCGACCAGAATAAAACACTGGAGTTTGCGGACCGCTGCAATTGTTTCCGGCCGGATTTCGTGCCGGAGCCTCCGGGGTGCTATGACCTGAAAACAGGAGGGATCGTGATCAGCAGTACGGTTCCGGTACCGGATATTACAAAAGAAATGATGGACTGGTGGATGGTATGGCATCAGTTCGATCCTCTGCGGTATGCCTTGTGGGATCCGCAGGATCATTACAACGTTTCGATCACGCCCGAGGTGCGTGCACAATTGCTGGATGACAGCATTCCGATGGAGCGGCGTCTGTGGAATGCGCCATGTACGGTGCTGGAATCCTTCAATGGGGAAAAGCCGGAGATCAATGTGATCCGGTTCTGCGATCCCGCGAAAGTCGGGTATGATGAGTCCCTTATAGGAACGGATGAGTGCCTTTCCATGATCTGTTCGCAGGATATCGTGAAAAAGGGCCCGCTTACTATTCCCACTGCCATGACGGAGATTCTGAGAAAAGGTCCGGACGGGACGAATATCTGGGTGGCCCACTGGTGGATGGGTGCTGTGTGCACAGGCGGGCAGGATATTACCAAAAAGATCCGCATGAAGTTCATGGTCAAAAAAATCGCGAAAACACTGATCGTTCACAACCAGATCGAAATGACACATCTGAACAAGATTCTGCCGGAGCTTTATAAGGCATATGAAAATCTGCCGATGGAGACAGAGTGTGAAGGAGCATAGACGCTGAAATGGATACTATCGGCGCGTAAACAGATAAACAATAAAAAGCAGACAGGAGGATTGTAAAATGAAGAAACTGGAAGCGGATGTAGTTGTCGTAGCGGCCGGCCTGAGCGGACTGGCTGCCATTGCGCAGGCAGCGGAAAACGGTCTCAGCGTGATCGGACTGGAAAAATCCAGTAATACGGGCGGCGCCGCCAATATGGGCATGGGTCCCTTTGCAGTCGGCACAAAATACCAGCGTATGCAGGCCTATGATCTGACACCGGGTGAAGCTTTCCGCCAGCATATGAATTTTGTTCACTGGAATGCAGATGCCCGGCTGGTCAGGGATTATTATTTCCGTTCAGCGGAAACCATTGAATGGCTGGAAGGCATGGGCGTGGAATTTTTCCCGCCGGCGCTGACCTATCCGGTTCCGGAACGTATGCGCGCATACGCCTCCCCGTTCCCGACGGCACATTGCGTAAAGCCGGAAGGCGGCGGCATGCCGGGACCCCGCTGCGCCGCAACGATGACCAAGCGCCTGACAGAGCGTGCCGCGGAACTCGGGGCGGAGATCCTGCTCAATACGGCGGCCAAAAAGATCCTGATGGAGAACGGCAGGGCAGTCGGAGTGCTTGCCGTGGATCAGGATGGGGCAGAGATCAAAGTGCAGGCGAAAGCAGTTGTGATCGCCACAGGAGGTGCCGGAGATAATCCAGATATGATCCGCGAGCATATGGGCTATGAATGGGGTAAGGATCTGTTTTCTTTCCGTATCCCCGGGGTCCAGGGCGACGGTATCCGTATGGCGTGGGAGGCAGGAGCCGGTCATACACCTCTGACAATGGAACTGATGTATCAGTGTCCGGACAATATGAATGTATTCTCCCTGGACGGCGCATTCCGCGCCCCTGATCTGTGGGTAAATCTGGACGGCGAACGGTTCTTTGAGGAAGCCACCTGCATCAATTCTACATTTACCGGCAATGCGATCAAACGCCAGCCGGGCGGCTGCGGCATCTCTGTTCTCGACAGTGCTCTGGTAAAGAAATACACAAAGAAAGGTCCGGCCTTTGTTGATCACGTTCACGGGTTCAGATGCTTTGACAATTTTGACGCCGATGTGGAAAAAGCTATCTCTGAAGGGTATCAGTATGTGTTCAAGGCAGACACACTGGAGGAACTGGCAGAGCAGGCCGGCATTGACAAAGAGCGTTTCCTTGCCACGGTTGAAGAATACAACGACATGTGTGACGAGCATACAGACAGTTATTTTGAAAAGGAAGGCCGCTACCTGACGCCGATCCGGAAGGGCCCGTTCTATGCCCTGAAATTCTATATCGGTGCGTATGGCACACTGGGCGGCATCCGCATCAATCACCGCACGGAAGTACTGGACAACGACGGACATGTGATCACGGGACTCTATGCCATAGGCACGGACAGCTGCAGCATCTTCGGAGATACCTACCCGTTCACACTGGGCGGCAACACAATGGGATACTGCCTGAACACCGGGCGGATCGCTGCGGATACGATCGCAGATACATTGCTGGGAGAGTGACGGTCAGGCAGTTTTTCTGCTGATCTGCTCCATGATTAAGAGTCCAAAAAGGGATCATGGATCGGATCAGGGAAAACAGGTTATTCGAAATCAAAACGGAAAAGCGCAGGGTGAACGCTCCTTTCTAAGACTTAAAAATGACAAAAAGTGTTCCCCCAAGTGTTCCCCCCACGGAATTGAAGCCTCGGAGACCGCTCTGGGAGTGGGTTTCAGTCTGTCTGTCATCTTCGACTCCCACCGTCTCCATTCCCATTTTAGCTCGGAAACCCAGTAAAATAAGGGTTTCCGGGCTTTTCCATTTGCTAAAATATTGCCCCGAAATGGCAATTTTTGCCCCGAAATTTTGCCCCGAAATGGAAATATTACGGTAAGTCAGGCGTTCTTTACCCGGTCAAACGCAGGCAACGGAACGCAGAGCGCATCCGCCACATCCTTTCCGAGTTCCCCGATCGTACGTCCGGAATAGTCATAATACGTCAGGGTTGTCGAAAAATGTTTGTGCCCCATCAGCTTCTGGAGTTCTTTCCGGGAAAGCCTGTCGCCGTCGATCAGAGCGGAAGCAAATGTCCTGCGGATCTCGTGGCAGCCGCCGATCTTGTTTGCAAAAACGGGTCTGCCGTTGATCTTGACTTTGTTGATCAGCCGCAGGGCCTTTTCAACGCTCTGTGCATGGATGTGGTCCGTACCTGCTGTGTTGACAAAGACCCAGGGACAGTCCGGATCCACACCTCGCTGTTCGTGTTCTTCCCTGATACGGTCCAGAAAGATCCATGCATCCGGCGGTACCGGCAGCCATCTTTCGGGGACTCCCTTTTTCAGACCGTCCACAGTCCTGTATCCGGACCGGCACGGCCTGCTGTCTTCGCCGAGTTCCTTTACTTCGACCTCGTGACGGCAGATATGTTTACGCTATTCAGATAATTAAGAATATCTGTTTCTATATCGTCTGATTTGGCAATACTTGCTTGCTGCTTTATTTCATCATTTAAAAGAGTCTCACTTGAAGATGAGTCTTCTTCCCATTCAATACCGTTATACTT
>JAIKYQ010000193.1 GCA_024683035.1 Eubacterium sp. | reverse complement strand
TGTCATATTCCGAGTACCGTATATGAGCTTGCGGCGCTCTACATGCGGCATATCCGTGATCATGCCCACATCGACCGGGAACAGGTCCGCTCCGGCCGCTGCACAGAGAATGGCCGCGCTGGTCTCTCCTTTGTGGAAATTTTCCGCGACGATCGCCGTGACCTCCTGCCCGGTCTGCGTCACGCCCTCTTCCACGACACCATTGTCCGCACACATGACCACCAGTGCCTTTTTATTGATCTGCACTCTGTCTGTCCTCTGGATACCGGCCAGTGCCACGATCAGATCTTCCAGCTTTCCCAGCCCGTGAAGCGGCTTGGCAATGCAGTTCCAACGTCTTTGCGCAGCTGCGGCGGCAGAAAGATCCGGCGGAAGGATATTTTCCAATGCCTCCTGTATTTCTCTGTCTGTTCTCATGCCCCTACTCCCGAAAAATCGATGCTGCATACACCCCCGGAAATCCGCACCGGGATCACGTCCTGAAAGCTGTACTGCTCCGGACTGTAGTCCTCATCTTCAAAACAATGCACGATCACGTTCTGATGCTTCGGGTCAACGATCCAGTATTCCCGGACGCCGGCCTGCTGGTATTTCTGCAGCTTCAGGATCATATCTTTCATGCGCGTTGAAGGAGAAAGTATCTCTATGACCAGATCGGGAGCTCCCTCATAGCGTATTGCATCACGGTCATACTCATGGCAGAACACAAACAGATCCGGCTGTACCATAGTATAGTCATCTCTGTCGAGACGAACATCACAGGGAGACAGAAACACTTTGCAGGGCATCTCATGCTGCTTTACACATTCCCGGAACAGAATATGCAGATCGCCCAGTATTTCCTGATGAATCATGGATGGTGCAGCCATGTCATAAAACACACCGTCGATCAGTTCCACGCGCCGCTCATCCGGAAGTGCATAGTAATCATCAATCGTGAACAGTTTTCTTTCCTGCAGTGCACCATAGACACCGGAGGTTTCCCGGATCTTTGGATTCTCTGCCTGTGTCCTTTGCCGGTACAGCACTTCTTTTTCTTCCGGCTTCTCCTTCAGCACCTGTTCCAGTGCTTCGATCGTAAGCCTTCTGGGTGCTTTCGTAGCGCCGCCGAAGATCTTCTGCACTGTGCCCAGCGGCACCCCGGATGCCTCTGCGATCATTTCATTCGTCAGCCCCAATTCGGTCTTTCTTACCCGCATCTGTTCGATCGTCATGCATATGCTCCTTTCTGCAGCCGCTGCCGGCCATACGCCTCTGCAGATATCTTTTTCATCTGATCTCAGAATACGCCGTCTGCGATGTATTGTCAACCGTTTTCAAGCCGTTTACAGATATCATTACATCCATTTGGGATTTTGGCGATAACCTTCTGACGCTGATTTGGTCACATACAAAACCGCCGGTTTTCTGGTACTCTCCAAAAACCGGCGGTCTGCAATTTCCGATCAGCCAGCGCACAGAGCAGCAACCTGCTTCCTGCCGCTGAGCGATATTATCAATATTTCACATAATTCCTTGCGGTCTCAAACAGGGCGTGGAGATTTTCCGGTTTTGCCCGGTCCAGACTGACGTCGCAGTTCAGATAATAACCGCCGCCCGGTGCCCAGAGGTCGATCGCAGCCTTGACGTCTTTGACCACATCTTCTACCGTCCCATGCTCCAGCAGTACGCCGTTTACGCCGCCGGACACACAGATCTTGCCGGCAAACAGTTCTTTGGCTTTCTCTACGTTGCAGTTGATCAGTGTGACCACACACTTGCCAGCCGGCAGGTCGCGCGCCAGAATGTCCATCTTGGAATCGTAGCTGTCCTCGACATACAGATTCGGGATACCGCCGCATTCTATGACCGCATTCACACAGGCCAGCAGTCCCGGCCAGTAGAAAGTCTCAAACTGTTCACGGCTCATGAAGGAGTCAAAGCCGTTGTGCAGGAAGAAAACGACGTTCTTCATGAACGGCGAACGCGCGAACTGCTGTTTGATACTGCGGACCTGGATCTTTGTGCAGGCCTCCAGCGCGACGAGCAGTTCGTCCGGATACTCGATCACGTCCATCGTCGTGTTCATGAAGCCGCGCATTGTGTCATTGAACACATCAAACGGTGCACACAGTCCCTGGTCACAGGCACTGGGCCATCCCATGCCGGCCAGCATACCGACCAGTTTTCCGCCGTC
>JAIKYQ010000153.1 GCA_024683035.1 Eubacterium sp. | reverse complement strand
AAACTGGTGAAGTGGATCCAGAAAGACAAGGCAGAGGGCATCAGTGCATACTTTGATGAGGTACAGGTGATCCGCGAGGAAGATCCGATGACTCCGGAGCAGGTGGAGAGCTATCAGAAATATATGCCGGAACAGCTCTGGAGAGATGATCTGACCTGGACACAGGCTCTTGCATGGACAAAGAACGCTGTTGCACCGCTGCGCGATCACTATCCATGGCTGATCGATTATTCAGGTTTTAACGGAGCGTGGGTCAACCGCTGGAGGTATATCATCGATCTCGATACTAATGAGTTTATCGTTGTCCTTGCCGGCATGGAAATGCTCTGCCAGCCGGACGATACCTATTCATCGGAGTTTTCCTGGCCCGGCAAGGTTGCTCACACTGAAGTCGGAAGATTTCCGCTGGATGCGATCCCCGAGGATTGGGTCAAACAATGCCGGGACTATTTCAGCTCACTGCTGATCATAGCCGTAGACTACAGAAGAAACAGTGAGGCGATGCATTCCGAGAAGATCCAGCACGCAGGTGAAGGTCTGGGCGGTTATAATTCTTATGACACCGACTGGGAAAACATTCGATACTTTTACGGACAGAACCACTATAATGAGCTTGTTTCCGATATGGATTGACCGCCTGGCTGATCATCCAGAAGCATCCGGATAAGCCTGATAAATTCCGCGGCTGTATCACTGAGGCCGCGGTCTTTTTCTGTTATATATCCCAGCACCATCGCGGATTCGGTTCCGGCAACTTCAATCGTTTTGTAATGGTACAGACGAATGCTGTCGGAATTGTCCGGATAGACGAGGTTGATGCCGAAATCGGCAAGGTCCGTTTCCTCCAGAAGATAAGATACCATCATGTTACAGTTGGTGAAGACATCCGTCTGCAGAGCGTCTGATGCTGCTATGCCGATGTTGTTTCTTGAAAAGTCATTTTCTGAAAAGTAATCCTGGATCCCCCGGACAAAGTGCAGGCCGGCCAGTTCTGAATAGGGGATCCTGGACCGGTGATACAGAGGCGACTTTGGCCCGACAGTGATACAGGCGCGCGCTGTGCCGAGTTCAAAAAATTCGAGCTTTTTCTGCGCAAGAATATTGAGGAGCGCCTGCTTGTATTTCCGTGAAATATAAATGATCCCAAGTTCGGAAATGCTGTTTTCCACATTGCCGACGACTTCTTCAACATTGCCCTGACGGTGTTCGATCCGAAGCTCCGGATGTGCTTTGTAAAGCTGAACGAGGAGGCGTGCGAGAGTGGTGCTCTGATAGGTTGAGACATTGAAAGCTCCGGAAATACTCTCTGTACAGACCTGAGTGATCATTTCCGCATCTTTTATGATGCTGACCGCGTAATCATAGATTGACTTCCCGTAACCATTTAGCCGCAGCCCTCTTGTTGTTCTTTCAAAAAGAGGATGTCCGAGTTCGGATTCAAGGGAGTGAATGACTTTGCTGACGTTAGGCTGTGATGTATAGAGCTGTGCGGCTGCTTTTCCCAGGCTGCCGCATTTGCTGACTGTAACGAAGTATTCAAGCTGTTGAAGTTTCATAATATTTATTCCTCTGGTATGATGATCATAAAGGAGCCGGATGAAGTTTACGGATATCACGACACGGAGTACGGATATGGAAAGGATCATTGAAAACCTTTGCAGACTGATCAATTTCAATACAACGACGGATGAGGGAAGCACTGAAGAATGCGCGGTTTACATTGCCGGACGGCTTCAAAATGCAGGCATCTGCACGAAAGTATTCGGACCCGGTCATCAGGTGTACGCAGAGATCCGGGGCAGAAGCAAAGATACGATACTGCTTCATGCGCATATGGACACGGCATCCTATAAAAGGGAAGATAACTGGCATGTGCCGCCGGAAAGGGCTTCTATCCGGAAAGGATGCATCTGCGGCCGGGGCGCGCTTGACTGCAAAGGTCAGATCGCAGTGTGGATGCGGCTGATGGAAGATGCGGCAGCGGCATGCAGCAGCGGGATGCTCCCTGGCTTTTCACTTGCGATCCTGGTTACAGACCGTGAAGAAAGCGGCGGAGAGGACGGACTTGCCGTACTGATGCAAGAGCATCCTGAAATGTTTGAGAACATCCGTCTGGTTATCGGCGAAGGAGGCGGTTTTCCGTTTCCT
>JAIKYQ010000134.1 GCA_024683035.1 Eubacterium sp. | reverse complement strand
AATCCATGCTGACATGCTGATAACCATATTTCTTTGACAACAGGTGGGAAACTGTGCTTTTCCCGGCTCTTGGGACACCGGCAATAATGATATTGTTTTTCATTATACCTCCTGCAGTTCCTTCTGAGTGTGCCTGATAGTCGACAATTTCAAAAGATATTTTGGCAAGCCCATACTGGCTATCGATCCCAATTTTAACATATCCTCTGGACTTTGGGCAGAAAATTTTTAGCCGCTGGCATTCATCAACAGAAGAACGCCAGCGGCATTCCGTCATGATAACATGACGTCCAGCCTGCTGTCATTAACCCGACCTTTGCCTTGGGCTTGAACGTCATACTATATGTTGCATAGCCATCATATGTTTGGGTTTAATCCCCATCTTACAGCCTCCAATTTTTCCTATTAACTGCTCGATCGGTAGAGTAAATCGTTCACATCACGACAAGTGTAATTCCAGTTTGATTCATGAGACAATATCATTGGGAGTAATCGCCTTGAAACGAATAGAATGATAACTCCTTCTAAATGCTTCTTTTTCAAGAGCCTGACTGCCGCTGATACGGAAGGGTTCACAACCATCCGGAAAAAGGCAGAAGCGGAGATCGCCCGGGCTGAAGCTCGCGGACAGGAAGTCAGCGGAGAGGTATATCAGGAGACCATGGTAGCAGCTGCCGAAGGCATGGCCTCCGTCAACTCCGTCCTGGATACACAGTATGACAAGGAATTTGGCGAACAATATGATCGCACTTGCCTGTTTTTATATAACATGCTATTATGAATGTAGCATATGAAAATGCATATTGGTTTCCCTTGGAGGTGTACCTGTGTTAACAAAAGCCGAACTGCCTGATTGCCCGGTTGCTACCACCCTGCAGCTCATCGGAAACAAATGGAAAATGCTGATTTTGCGGAACCTGCTGGTCCGTCCGTGGCGGTTTAACGAGATGCTCCGTTCCATTCCGGGGATCAGCCAGAAGGTGCTGACAGACAATCTCCGCGCCCTGGAGAACGATGAGATTATTACCCGAACAGTGTTTCCGGAAGTGCCGCCAAGGGTGGAATACGCGCTGAGCGATCTGGGGGAATCCATGCGCCCTATTATCAAGGCTATGGAAGCCTGGGGCCTGGACTATCAGCGGATGGTGCGTGAAAGCGAATGAATCAAAGTCAAAGACGCCGCTGGCTGATCCATACACTGCTGGATGAAATGCCACAGTATCAGTATCCTGTATTTCCCTATACGGCAGACCGTCAGTGGCGGCTGCTCCGCAGCCTGATGAACGTCCGTCCGCCGATGCCGGTATCTGATGAGTTTTTGCAGATACAGGACGCTTTCCTGCAAGAAATGACGGAAGAAAAAGGCATTGTGAACGCGGACAGCCTGCTACCCTGTGCCGGGGATCCCCGGCTTGTCCTTTGGCAGGGCGATATCACAACCTTGAGATGTGACGCTATCGTTAACGCCGCGAACAGCCAGATGCTGGGATGCTTCTCTCCCTGCCACAGCTGCATCGATAATATCATCCATACCATGAGCGGCGTGCAGCTGCGCCTGGCCTGTCACGAGATCATGCAGAAGCAGGGGCATGAGGAACTTACCGGACAGGCAAAGATCACTCCCGGCTTCAACCTGCCCGCGAAGTATGTGCTGCATACGGTCGGACCGATCATTCATGATGAAGTCACTTCGGAAGCTGAAGCATTGCTCGCATCCTGCTACCGGTCATGTCTCGAACTGGCGGCACAGCATGATCTGCAATCCATCGCTTTCTGCTGCATCTCCACAGGTGTTTTTCGTTTTCCGCCGGAGCTCGCGGCAGAGATTGCCATCCGGACCGTGAAGGAATCCCTGCAAAAAGAAACCAGTATCCAGCACGTAATCTTCAATGTGTTCAAGGACAGCGATCTGGAGATCTATCGTAATCTCCTGGCATAACAGTACTCCCGGCCTACTAGCCGGGAGTTTTGTTCAGTCCTCTGTGATTGTGCTCCGTCCGGCTTTCCTTGGCTTCTCCGCCGGATAGGTTCCGTTACAATAACCGAGCAGAACAAAGCATTTCGCTTTATGGTTCTCCGGGATATTCCAGTCCCGAAGATATGCCTGGCCATCCGGAGCGGCAAAGGTTTCCCCGGTACGGGCGATAATGCATGATGACGGCCCGGGTCCCGTTGCTTCCGGCAACATGGTTTCCATGACGCGCAAGTACGCACCTTTTTGTAACTGCCCGGTTATAAAAAGGTAACTGACTGATAAAAAAGTGCGTACTGTCGCTGATTCCTCTGATATGATATGGTTGGAATGCCGAAAGAAAGACAGAATCGGCCGGGAGTGATCATGATGGATAAAAAAGTATTGCTGCTGAAAAAAATGATCGATCAGGCGGATGCTGTGATCATCGGGGCGGGAGCAGGACTGTCCACCGCTGCCGGGTTTGTGTATGCCGGGGAGCGGTTTGATAAGTACTTCAGTGATTTCAGCCGGAAGTACGGTTTCAGTGATATGTATTCCGGCGGATTCTATCCTTATGGCACACAGGAAGAGTTCTGGGCGTACTGGAGCCGGTATATCTGGGTCAACCGCTACATGGATGCGCCGAAATCCACCTACAGCGATCTGTTTCAGGCAGTGAAGGACAAGGACTATTTCGTCCTGACCACCAACGTGGACCATTGCTTCCAGAAGGCCGGGTTCGATAAGAAACGGCTGTTCTATACCCAGGGAGATTACGGACTGTTCCAGTGTACGAAGCCCTGCTGCCGGAAAACATGGGGAAACGAGCGCATGATCCGGGATATGATCCTGGCCCAGGGGTATACCATCGGGGAGCATAACGAACTGATCCTCCCGGAAGGCACTGAGGCAAAGATGAACATTCCATCTGAACTGCTGCCGAAGTGCCCGAACTGCGGACGTCCCCTGACCATGAACCTCCGTTCGGACAACAAGTTTGTGGAGGACGAAGGCTGGCAGGCCGCCGCCGTGGAATGTGAGATCTGGCTGACACAGCATCAGGACCGGAAGGTTGTTTTCCTGGAGATCGGCGTGGGGTACAATACGCCGGGCATCATCAAATACAGCTTCTGGCAGCAGGTGTATCAGAACAGAAACGCGACCTATGCCTGCCTGAACATGGAAGAGGAACGGGTTCCGGAAGAGATCCGGGAACAATCCATTATCATCAGCGGAGATTCCGCGGAAATCATCAAAGGATTGGTATCATGATCATCAACACAGGGCAGCGTACAGATATTCCCGCCTTCTACTCAGACTGGTTCGTGAACCGGCTGAAGGCGGGGTTTGTGCTGGTTCGCAATCCATATAATCCCCGGTTCGTCACCCGGTACAGGCTGTCACCGGATGTGGTGGACCTGATCGGCTTCTGTACGAAGAACCCGGCACTGATGCTCCCGCATATGGAGCTGCTTCGTCCCTACGGACAATACTGGTTTGTGACAATTACGCCATACGGGAAAGAGATCGAACCGCATGTTCCGGACAAGCGGAACGTACTGGAAAGCTTCAGACGCCTGTCTGATACAGTCGGCGCGGACAGCATGGGATGGCGGTATGATCCGGTCTTTATCAGCGATGAATATCCGGTTGAGCGGCATATCAAAGTGTTTGAGTATATGGCCAAAACACTGTCCGGATATACACGGACAGCAGTAATCAGCTTTATTGATCTGTACGAAAAAACAAGGCGCAACTTCCCGGAGGCCAGGCAGGTTACCGCGGAACAGCGGCTCCTGCTGGGAAAGACGTTTACAGAGATCGGGAAACAATACGGAATGACGATCCGTCCCTGCGGGGAGGGAAATGAACTTGCTTCTGTCGGTGCGGATTGCAGCGGATGCATGACAATCTCCACCTATGAACAGGCGCTGCATCAGCGGCTGAAGATGCCGAAGACCGCACCGGCCCGAAAGGAATGCGCCTGCTATCTGGGCGGAGATATCGGAGCATACAATACCTGCGGCCATTTGTGCCTGTACTGCTACGCCAACTATGACGCGGAGACAGTCCGGAAGAACATGACCATGCACGACCCGGAATCCCCGCTGCTGATCGGTCATTTACAGCCGGAAGATCAGGTACATGAAGCCAGACAGGAAAGCTGGATTGACCCGCAGATTGGCATGGATTTCCAATTGTTGATGTGAACGGTTCGCAGGAGCCCAAAATCGGCTTCTGTATTGTGGAAAGGTTCCTTTTTCAGGAGAGCATATACTATATCTTGTGGTTTTTGGTGGAAACATACCATAAGGGCAGTCCCTTGTGGTCGGAACATCAAACGCGTGGTGGCATGGCTCAGTCGGTAGAGCACATCGTTCACATCGATGGGG
>JAIKYQ010000129.1 GCA_024683035.1 Eubacterium sp. | reverse complement strand
GCCCCAGGACATTTCAGAGATATGAAGCAGTCCGTCTGCTCCGCCGAGATCGATGAATGCACCGAAATCTGTAATGTTCTTGACAACACCGTCCACGGCATCGCCGGCAGTGATGCGGCCCAGAAGCTCTTCCTGTGCTTTTTTCTTTTCGGCGGAAACGAGCTGCTTGCGGTCACCGATGATGCGGCGGCGGCTCGGATTGAATTCAATGATCTTAAACTCGATATCCTGATCGAGATATTTGCCGAGATCTTTTTCGAATGTATCGGAAACAAGGCTTGCCGGGATAAAAACACGCGCTCCGTCGACCAGCACGCTGAGTCCGCCAGTGAGGACCCGGACAACTTTCGCTTTCAGGACCTCGCCGTTATTGAAGGCGGCTTCTAGCTTCTTATTGCCTTTTTCGGCTGCAAGACGCTTATACGTGACAAAAACCTGACCCTCACTGTCATTGACCTTGAGGACCTTTACCTCCATAGTATCGCCCGGTTTGGCAACTGTGGTAAGATCGACAGATGAATCATTCGAGTATTCATCTCTCGTAAGAATTCCATCGGCTTTCGTACCGATATTTAGAATGATTTGATCGGGTTTGACATCGAAAACCGTACCTTCAACGATCTCACCGCTACGAACAGTTTTGATCCCATCCTCATTCAGCAGTTCCTCAAAGCTTTGTTCTGACATAATCTGTAACCTCCTCAATTATGCTATTAGGGGTAGATGCCCCGGCCGTAATACCTACGCACAAGAAAGATTGAAAAGGCTTCAAATCCAAGTCATCCAGTGTCTCAATGAGGTACGTGTTTCCGCAGTTTTCTTTGCAGATCTCATACAGCTTTCGTGTATTTGAACTATGTCTGCCTCCGACGACAATCATAGCATCTACCTGGCACGCCAGTTTGCGTGCCTCAGTCTGGCGCTCGTCAGTAGCGCTGCAGACTGTATTCATAACGAACATATCATAACCCCTTTTTTTTAATATTTCAACAATATTTTCAAATTTACGGGCGTGAAATGTTGTCTGTGCCACCAGTACAGCGGCTTCCCCGGGAAGCAGGGACAGTTCCGCGGCCGCTTCAGGAGAATCGACAACTTCTGTCCGTCCGGCGGACCATCCTGTGATCCCCTGCACTTCCGGATGCTGCGGGTCTCCGGCAATGATCAGCGTCTTGCCCTCGCGGCCTGCTTTTTCTGCAATCTGGTGTATTTTTTTTACAAAAGGACAGGTGGCATCCACTACGATCAGACCAGAAGCCTCCATCAGGGCCTGTTCCCGTGCCGAAACCCCGTGTGAACGGATAATGATCGTTCCTTCCTGCAGGGAAGCCAGATCGTTCAGATCCTGAAGCACGCGTATACCACGTTCTTCCAGACTGCGTACGACCAGGTCATTGTGGATGATCGGCCCGTAAGTATAGACCGGTTTGCGGCCGCTTTCAATCTGTTCGAGCACCATGTCCACCGCTCTTTTTACCCCAAAGCAGAATCCGGCTGTCTCGGCCACCTGTACCTTCATGAGGCTGAACCCCTCCGTTCCCGGACAAGGGCCAGGATCTTATCGGTCACTTCATCGATCGTCAGATCCGAGCTGTCGATACAGACCGCATCTTCCGCCTGTCTCAGCGGAGACTCGGCGCGGTTCATATCCTGTTCATCCCTCTTCCGGATGTCTTCTTCAATCTCCTGCAGATCTGCTGCCGTACCGCGCAGGGCAAGATCTTCTTTGCGGCGCAGTGCACGGATATGCGGGCTGGCAGTCAGGAAGATCTTTAAAGGTGCATTTTTGAGTACAACGGTTCCGATATCCCGTCCGTCCATGATCACATCCAGGCTTCCGGCAATCTTCTGCTGGCATTCCACCAGCTTTTTGCGCACAGCCCGGTAGG
Organism: Eubacterium sp.; assembly: GCA_024683035.1. Lineage (GTDB taxonomy): Bacteria > Bacillota > Clostridia > Lachnospirales > Lachnospiraceae > Bilifractor. The sequence goes on along the minus strand of JAIKYQ010000129.1, from coordinate 19,242 downwards.
TGCTGACTTTGGATGCCGCCATTCCCGCTTCTTCCGTGCGGATCCTGCCGTTTACGTCGCAGCCGTTCAGAAGCACATGCTGTTCTCCGTTTTCCATAGTCAGCTGTATGTCAGCTCCGGGAAGGGAGGCCTCTATGGCAGCTTCGTCATCAAGGGGAATACTTCTGTCCAGTATATACAGTCCCAGAGCCCGGTACATGGCCCCGGTATCAATGTACAGAAAACCGAGCTCACTGGCTGTTTTTCTGGCGATCGTACTCTTTCCGGCGCCGGCCGGACCATCAATGGCTATCTGAAAACTCATTTGCAACACTTCCTTTCCTGAAAGAAACGTTATGGACGGATACGTCCGGCATCGCAACGGATGCCTGCACATTTACGGCGCTGCCGCAGCCGCTGTTCCCGCACAGTAACCGGTGGACCAGGCAATCTGCAGATTAAATCCTCCCGTAAACGCATCCAGATCCAGTACTTCGCCGGTCAGATACAGTCCCGGACAAAGACGGGATTCCATGGTGGCAGGAAAAACTTCTTTTACATGTACACCGCCCTGCGTGATCACAGCTTCCTGAAACGCGTGCGTTCCGATAACCGTCAGGGGGAACGATTTGATAAAACGCAGGAATTGCTGCCGCTCTTCCTTCGTGACATCGTGAACGGGTTTATCTGCCGGAACCGAAGAAAGCCGGACGATCACCGGGCAAAGGCTGGCCGGAAAAAGCGGCCTGACCGTGTTTTTGAAAGAACGGTTCGGACTTTCTGCAAACAGATTCCGGATCCTGCCATCGAGCTGTTCCGCAGAAAGGGCCGGTTTCAGATCGATCGCACCCTGCAGAGGTCCCTCTTCCAGCGCCGCACCGATCACAGAAGAAGCGCGGAGAGCCAGTGGCCCGCTGATGCCGTCCTTTGTAAACAGCAGCTCGCCAAATTCTGAAAACGATTTTTTTCTGCCATAGGGAATCGTAAGTCTGATATTCCGCAGTGAAAGGCCTTCCATTTCTGCAGGATAAGCCTCTTCCAATATAAGCGGTACCAGTGCCGGCCGCACCGGCCGGATCGTATGGCCGGCTGTTTCAGCGAAACGATAGCCGTCTCCGGTAGATCCGGTCAGCGGATAAGAAAGTCCGCCTGCAGCCAGGATCACTGCATCGCCGCTGACATCAGACCCGTCCGCCAGCTGTACACCGGCTGTTTTTCCTTCTTTAAATAAAAGACCGACCACCGGCGTATGCAGCCGGATCGTAACGCCGGCATTCCGCAGTGCTCTTTCCAGAACGCGGATAATATCAGAAGCATGATCAGATACCGGAAAGACACGACTGCCGCGTTCTGTTTTCAAAGGACACCCGAGGTCTTCAAACCACTGCATGACGGACCGGCTGTCAAAGGCGTGGACAGCACTGTACAGGAATCGTGCGTTGGAGACAACCTGGTACAAAAAACCGTCGGCATCCGCCGCGTTGGTGACATTGCATCGTCCTTTGCCGGTAATATAGAGCTTTTTCCCCAGCTTTTCATTTTTTTCGAACAGGGTAACCGATGCGCCGCCCTTTGCTGCAAAGTAAGCCGCGGCCATACCGGATGCACCGCCTCCGATGACAAGCACCCTTCTTTGTTTTTCGTTCATGGATGCTCCTTCTCCGGATCGATCAGCGACATGTTGGCTTCCTCATCGGCCCGGTTGAGTTCGTCGCGCCGATAAACCTGGTATTCTTCCCAGATGGCATCGTCTTCTTTCAGATAACGGGATACCTCTTTCTGCCGATTCATGCAAAGGGCTACGATCAGAGCGTTGATCAGGGAAAGCGGGGCTACCAGAGAGTCCACGATCGAAGCCATATCGCTTTTCGCAGTCAGATGACAGGAAGAATACAGTGTAAGCGGAGAATGATCACTGTCCGTAATGGAAATCGTACCGGCTTTCCGCGTATCGGCAAATTCCATGGCTTTTAAGGTACGCATGGAATAACGCGGAAAACTGATCCCGATCAGGACATCTTCTTCCCCGATACGGATCAGCTGTTCGAAAATCTCTTCGGTACTGTTGGTAGTGATCAGGCGGACATCCCGGAAGATCTGATGCAGATAAAAAGCCAGGAACGAAGCCAGCGGGGCGCAGCTGCGGATCCCCGCCACATAAATCGTCCTGGCCCGCAGGATCATGTCAACAGCCATCCGGAATGCCTGCCGGTCTGTCGACTCCAGTGTCAGCCGGATCCGTTCCATATCACTGGCCAGCACCATATCCACAACCTTATCCTGCGGAATTTTCCCATAAGAAAGGTCGACTTCACGTGCCGCCGCCATCCGTGCGCCGACATATGCATCGACCTCCTGTTGTTTTTTTCTGATGGCCCTTCCGCGCGGACTGAGCCGCGCGAAAAGGCCTTCTTCTTTTTGTGCCATAGGATCAGTTATTGATAAGCTTATCTTCTCCGTTCCAGCTGTAGAGTTTCCGGATCTCTGCACCAACCTTTTCCGACGGATGCTCTGCCGCATTTCTGCGCAGGGCGCGGAAATGTGCCTGTCCGCCCGCAGAAGACATATCCAGCAGGAAGTCCTTGGCAAAAGTACCGTCCTGGATGTCCGCCAGAATCTTTTTCATTGTCTTTTTGGTTTCCTCGGTGATGATCTTCGGCCCGGTGATGTAATCGCCGTATTCCGCCGTATTGGAAATAGAATACCGCATGCCGGCAAATCCGCTCTGATAGATCAGGTCTACGATCAGCTTCATCTCATGGATACACTCGAAATATGCGTTGCGCGGATCATAACCGGCTTCCACAAGCGTTTCAAATCCGGCCTGCATCAGCGCAGAGACACCGCCGCAGAGAACTGCCTGTTCGCCAAACAGATCTGTTTCGGTTTCTGTACGGAAATTCGTCTCCAGAAGGCCGGCACGCGCGCCGCCGATCCCAAGACCGTACGCCAGCGCTTTGTCCAGAGCCTGGCCGGTATAATCCTGCTCCACCGCTACCAGGCAGGGCGTTCCCTTTCCAGCCAGATACTCAGAACGGACGGTATGACCCGGTGCTTTCGGGGCGATCATGGTAACATCGACGAAAGCCGGCGGCACAATCTGCCCGAAATGGATGTTGAAGCCATGTGCGAACATCAGCATATTGCCTTCTTCCAGATTCGGTTCGATATCCTTTTTATACATGGCAGCCTGCAGTTCGTCATTGATCAGGATCATGATGATATCTGCCTGTTTGGCGGCTTCTGCCGTGGTGAACACTTCAAAACCCTGCTCCTCTGCCCGTTTCCAGGATTTACTGCCTTCATACAGACCGATGATCACGTGACATCCGGACTCTTTCAGATTCAGAGCATGGGCATGTCCCTGACTGCCGTATCCAACGATCGCAATGGTCTTTCCTTCCAGAAGAGAAAGATTACAGTCTTCCTGATAATAGATTTTTGCTGCCATGAAAATTCCTCCTTGCTATAACTCTTTCCAATGTATTTCGGATCACAGTAAACGGATCCGTACAGCAGATTCAAATGATTCAGTCCAGATAACGGACATCGTCCATACCGCGTGAGAGGCCTGTCGTTCCTGTACGCGCCAGCTCCAGGATCTCATACCCCTGCAGCAGCTCCAGGAATCCGTCGAGTTTGCTTCTGGATCCGATCAGTTCGATGATCATGGAACGCGTACCGACATCTATGATGTTGGCGCGGAAGATTCTGGAAATGGCGATGACATTGGCTCTCTGTTCCGAACTCACCCGGATTTTGATCAGCGCCACTTCACGCACGACACTGTGATCCGGATTCAGCACTTTGACATCGCGCACGTCGACCTGTTTGGCCAGCTGCTTGGTGATCTGATCCAGTACCTGATCATCCCCGGATGCCACGACGGTCATACGGGAGAAGCGGGGATCTGCCGTTTCTCCGACGGTCAGGCTGTCGATATTATAGCCGCGGCGGCTGAAAAGGCCGGAAAGCCGGGTCAGTACACCGGCCGTATTGTCTACCAGTATGGAAAGTATCCTTTGCTTCATAATTATGCCCTCTTTAAACCTTTCCTGCTATTCTACCTGTGCGCCATTTGTTTGTCAACGGGAGCTTCTCTGGGAATAAACATGCGGTCATCTTCATCCGGTCGCAAGGCAGCCGCCTTCATGGCATAATGCCGGCAGAACTCCATCTGACAGTTTCTGGGCGTGCTGCCGTTCGGGGCAGGACGCCGGTAACTGCCGTCCGCCTGCAGGATGCTGGCCTTCTCCGTATCCTGCAGCTGTGTCTCCAGAATAAACAGTACCTCCTTTTTGCACGCTTCGTTTTCCAGCGGAAAAACGAGTTCAACCCGTTTGTCGAGATTGCGCGGCATCCAGTCGGCACTTCCCATATAGATCCGTTCCATGCCGCCGTTGTAGAAATAGAAGATCCGGGCATGTTCCAGAAAGTTTCCTACGATGGAACGCACTGTGATCGTCTCGCTGATGCCGGGTATGCCGACCTTCAGGCAGCAGATCCCGCGTACGATCAGGTCGATCCGGACACCGGCCGCAGAGGCTTTATACAGGGCCGCGATGATCTCCCTGTCACAGAGGGAATTCATTTTGGCGATGATGCGTGCCGGATTTCCCTGTCTGGCCTGCTTTTCCTCCGCACGGATCATACGCAGGAACCAGTTGCGCATCCAAACAGGTGCCACAACCAGTTCATTCCAGTGATCCGGTTCCGAATAGCCGGAAATCATATTGAACACTGCCGAAGCATCTTCACAGATCCGCTCGTTGCAGGTAAAGAGACCGCAGTCCGTATACTGTTTTGCGGTCGAATCGTTATAGTTTCCTGTGCCCAGATGGACATACCGCCGGATCCCGTCTTCTTCCCGGCGGACGATCAGCGTGATCTTACTGTGTGTTTTTAATCCGAGCAGCCCGTAGATGACATGGCAGCCGGCTTTTTCCAGCTTTTCGGCCCAGGCAATATTGTTTTCTTCATCGAAACGCGCTTTCAGCTCGACGAGGACCGTGACCTGCTTCCCGTTTTCCGCCGCTTTGGCCAGCGCCGAAATAATGGGGGAATTGCCGCTCACGCGGTACAGCATCTGCTTGATAGCCAGCACCCTCGGATCCGTGGCAGCATCCTGTACAAGACGTACCACCGGTGTAAAATCCATATACGGATGATGCAGGAAAATGTCTTTTTTGCGGATGCAGGAAAAGATATTTTTATCCTCCGGAATATCCGGCACATCTGCCGGGACAAACGGCGGCCATTTATATGCCGGCAGGTCATATTCGCCGTATAGTTTCATGAAGAAAGTCAGATCGATCGGTCCGGGGATGGAAAACGTATCCTCATCCCGTACACCGAATTCTTTGCGCAGGATCTTCAGAAGATCAGGGTGCATGCCTTCTTCCGCTTCCAGACGGATCACCTCGCCCCGCTGTCTCTTTTTCAGCTGTTTCCGTATTTCCTGCAGCAGATCTGCCGCTTCTTCTTCATCGATGCCCAGCTCGGCATTCCGCATGATCCGGTATGGATGAGCACAGATAATGTCATATCCGGTAAACAGCCTGGTCAGATTCCGTTCGATCACCTCATCGATCAGGACCAGGGCATGCTCTTCGCCCCCTTCCCGCGGAATCTCCACGTATCGCGGCAGAACGGACGGTACCTGCACCGTTGCAAAGAGAAATTTTTTATGGTTTTTCTCATTCTTGCGTCGGATCAGAGCACCGATATTCAAAGCCTTGTTCCGGATCAGAGGAAAAGGCCGGGATGAGTCATGAGCCATGGGCGTCAGGACCGGATAGATGTTGTCATCAAACCAGGCGTCAATATAGGCTGCCTGGGCCGCAGACAGTTTTTCATGCTGTTCATAAATATGAAATCCTACAGAACGCAAAGCCGGCAGCAGCTGCTGCGTACAGGTCTCATACTGCATACTGACCATTTCATGGGCAGACAGGGAAATAGCCCGGAGCTGATCACGCGGTGTCAGACCGGCCAGATCAGGACGTGTATAGCCCGAATGTACCTGATCTTTCAGGGAAGCAACACGGACCATATAGAATTCGTCCAGATTGGAAGCCGTTATGCTCAGGAATTTCAGCCGTTCAAACAACGGATTCTTTTCATCCCGCGCCTCATGCAGTACGCGTTCGTTGAACTGCAGCCAGGAAAGCTCGCGATTGCGATAGTATTCCGGTTTTGCAAAAGATTCATACGATTTTTTGAGCTTGGGGGTGGTTTTTTTTGCCATAATGAACCATCGTCCTTCCGGTAAGTACTTATTTGTTTATGAGTTTTCTTTCTACGGATTGCTCCGCTTCCGCCGAAACTTCCGCAATCCTGCAACCATTCGCATTCCGCACTCCGTGCTGCATGCTCATGGTTGCATCGTTGTCTGAAAGGAACAGTCTGCAGAATGCAAGCATGCTTCAGACTGTTCCTTTCGACAACAGAAAGGTCACATATTGTTCTGCTGTTCTGCCTGAAATGCCTCCGTGGCTCAGTTCCCAGGCATTGGCTCCTTTCAGGAGTTCTTCCTGATCCATCTGTATGCCGGCTTTTCTGGCCAGCCCCGAGACGATGGCAAAATACTCTTTCTGACTTGGTTTGGAAAAACTGATGGTAACGCCGAATCGATGTACGAGGGAAAGCTTTTCCTCCATGGTGTCGGAACGGTGCATCCCGTTTTCGTTTTCCACGTCATTTCTGTCCGACCAGGTTTCCCGTATCAGATGCCGGCGGTTGGAGGTGGCGTAGATCAGGACGTTTTCCGGTTTTGTTTCCACGCCCCCTTCAATAACGGCTTTCAGAAACTTATACTCGATCTCGAATTCTTCGAACGATAGATCGTCCATATAGATAATGAACTTGTAATTACGGTTTTTTATGGCGGCGATGACATTGGAAAGATCCCGGAACTGGTGCTTGTAGATCTCGATCATGCGCAGCCCCTGCGGATAAAACTCGTTGACGATCGCCTTGATACAGGTGGACTTCCCCGTGCCGGAATCGCCGAACAGCAGACAGTTGTTTGCCCGGCGTCCTTCCACAAAGGCTTTCGTGTTTTCCACCAGCTTCTGCTTCTGGATCTCATAGCCGATCAGATCATCCAGGACTACCTGCTGCATGTTATTGATAGGCCGGAAGCAGATCTTCCCGGATTCTTCCGAAAAGATCCGGAACGCTTTATTCAGCCCGAACATGCCCACACCGTAATCCTTATAAAATCCGGTGATCAGTTCAAAAAATACGTCCTCATCCGCGGCGGCTGCCAGTTTTCTGCTGAGCGCACGGACTTTTTCACTGACGTTTTTATTATACATCAGCTCCGGTTTTCCGATGGCCTGATACTGCAGGATGCGGGAGAAACAGTCAATTCCCAGCTGTTCTTCCAGCCAGGAAAAATCATAATGAAAAAGCTGCCGGAACGCATGATAATCATTTCGGACGAATACATTGACGCTGCCCTCTTTCGCGCCCACTTTTTCAGCCGTCAGCGTAAAAGGATTTTCATCGGTGATCAGCAGAAAGGTCAGATAGTTCTGCCAGAGATTCTCATCGAACGCATAATCCGTCGAAACGATCAGTATCCGTTTGATCTGTTCGTAACAGCGTGTGATCAGTGTGTCTGTACTCTGACTCTTTTCCCGTGCGCAGCGGCAGATCTCTCCCATCTGCATCAGGATGGAATCGGCCGGCATACTGCCGTATAAAATCAGTTTGGACAAGATATGATCCATGGATGCTCCTCAGCGATTCCTGTGACCGTGGTACTTTTCTTCACAATATTTGCAGCGATAAATCGCCTTTTGTTTGTCGGTCAGGACAAACACCTGGTCCAGCCCCTGCTCGATCGAAGTGATGCACCGCGGGTTTTTGCACTGGATCACATTGCGGATCTCGTGCGGCAGCGAAAGTTTCTTCTTTTCTACGATCACGCCGTTCTCAATGACATTGACGGTGATATTCGGATCTATAAACCCGACGATCCCCAGATCCAGCTGGTCGATCGGACATTCTACCTTGATAATGTCCTTTTTCCCCATTTTATTGCTTCTGGCATTTTTGATGATAGCTACCGTACAGTCCAGCTGATCCAGCTTCAGATCGCGATAGATCGTCATAGCCTTGCCGGCTTTGATATGATCCATGACAAAACCGGTCTCCAGAGCGCCAACATTTAACATTCCTGCACCTTCCTTTCCAACAGCGTGAACATCAGTGCCATACGCATGAACATGCCGCAGTGCACCTGCCTGAAATAGGCGGCGCGGGGATCACGGTCTACTTCGACGGAAATCTCATTGACACGCGGAAGCGGATGCAGCACAAACATGTCCCTGGGGGCCAGCAGCATTTTATCGGCATCCAGAATATAGAAATCCTTCATGCGTACATAATCATCTTCATTAAAGAAACGTTCTCTCTGCACCCTGGTCATATAGAGGATATCCAGCTCCGGCAGGGCTTCTTCCAGACGGATCACCTCCTGATAGGGAATATTGTTGGCTTCCAGTACGTTATCCTTGACATAGGACGGTACACGGAGTTCTTCGGGGGAGATCAGAATGAAGCGGATATTGGGGTAGCGGATCAACGCGCTGATCAGCGAGTGGACGGTCCGTCCGAATTTCAGATCTCCGCAGATACCGACGGTCAGGTTTTCCAGACGTCCTTTCAGCGAACGGATCGTCAGCAGGTCGCCCAGGGTCTGGGTCGGATGCTGATGGCCGCCGTCCCCTCCGTTGATGACCGGGATCCCCGATACGGAAGCGGCTACCATTGGGGCACCTTCTTTTGGGTGGCGGATCGCGGCGATGTCAGCAAACAGACTGACAACCCGGATCGTGTCGGCAACACTTTCCCCTTTCGCAGCCGAACTGCTGTCCGCAGAGGAAAAACCCAGAACAGAGCCGCCCATGTTCAGCATGGCAGACTCAAAACTCAGTCTCGTACGTGTACTGGGCTCGTAGAACAGAGTGGCCAGTTTCAGACCGTCACAGGCATGTGCGTAGACGTCCGGTCTTTTCTCCATATCCATAGCCAGCTGCATCATACGGTCCAGTTCATCCGTGGACAGATCCAGAGGCGACATGATGTGACGAATGTTTAGTAAAGAAAGCATGTTGTTCTCCTTTCCGGGATCATCGGCTGATTTCGTTAAAGGTCAAAAAAATGCATGCTGCAAAGAGTCTGATACACCGCAGATACAGGCAGACCGACGACGTTGGTATAATCTCCGCGGATCGCCTGCACATGTCTGGCAAATCTTCCCTGTATGCCGTAGGCACCGGCTTTATCCATCGGCTCTCCCGTAAAGACATACTGCCGGATCTCCTCTTCTGTCATGGGCGCCACCGTGACATCCGTACATACAGAAAACAGCTGTTTTTCGGAACCGTCTCTGTCCACTCTGTCTGTTCCCGGATGACACCGTACGATGCAGACGCCGGTATACACCTGATGTGTATCCCCCTGCAGCGTACGCAGCATGGCTGCCGCTTCGTCAGGATCAGCCGGTTTGCCCAGAATGTTTTTCTGATGCACCACGATCGTATCGGCGCCGAGTACGAAACTGTCTTCTGCCGTATCTTTTTCTGACAGGATATGCCGGACAGCCGCCATACATTTTCTCTCCGCCAGCTCACATACGATCTGCTCCGGATCGGCAGCATGTGTCTTCTCATCCGTATGGGAAATGATGATTTCCGATTCGATCCCGATTTGATCCAGTAATTCTTTTCTGCGCGGCGATGCAGAAGCCAATATCAGTTTTTTCATCTGTTCTGTCCGGCCTGTCCCGTTGTTTATCAGATAATATTCCCAAATCTTTCTCTGCTGTTTTTTCCGGTATGCACGAGCGGAACGATAAGCCGGGTTATGTCGCGCGCAGTCATCTGTCTGGTCTCTCTGTCGCCGGAGAGCTCAAGCGGCCAACCTGAGGACGTGACGGGCCGCCACACAGTCCTCAAAAGGCCTTGCTTCGGATGGGGTTTACACGGCGTTTCCCGTTGCCGGAAAACCGGTAGTCTCTTACACTGCCTTTTCACCCTTACACCGGCAAAAGCCGGTGCGGTTCTTTTCTGCTGCACTTTCCCTGGAGTCGCCTCCGCCGGACGTTATCCGGCATCCTGCCCTGTGAAGCCCGGACTTTCCTCAGACGCCGTCCATAAAGGACATCCGTCCGCGACTGCCTGTTTCACTCGCGCATACCACACCAATTATAAGGCGCATTCCGGCGTTGCACAAGAAATATTTGAATGCCGGACGGCTGTAAATCGTGCGCATCTGCACTGCTGTAAAAGGGCCGGATACCATAAACAGCTGTTTATGATATCTGACCCTTTTGTTTATACATCGAAGCAGCTGCCGCCGATAAACTCCCGCAGGATCGAGTTTTTGGGGACATCTTCGGACGGATACATCAGGAAATAATCCAGGAATTTCAAAAGCCGGTTTGCTTCCAGATAGGCAGGTTTTTCAGTCGGCACCTGATACAGCAGCGGCTCGGCATAGACGCGCATGATGGACAGCTCATATAATAAGGATGAGTTGAACATAACATCCGCATTTTCCTGGTTGGTAAAGATATACTTCTCCTCACCCGCACGCACCGACGTCCATCGTTCAATGGTCTCACAGGCCGACGTGCCGCGGTGATAATAGTCCCGTACGATCCGGCGCAGCAGACGGGCATCCGTTGTGGGGATATAATTGTGTTCGTCAATATTCAGGGTGGTCAGTGCACTGATGTAGATGCGGTACACAGATTCAATCGGAAGGCTTTCGATCAGCCGGGGATTGAGCCCGTGAATACCTTCGATCACCATGATATCCTCTTCATCCAGCTGCAGGTAATCCCCTTTATACTCCGGAGCCCCGGTCCGGAAATTAAAATGCGGAAGCTCTACACGAAGACCCTTCTGAAGATCGGACAGGGTTTTCATGATCAGGGGTACATCCAGCGCCTCAAGGCATTCGAAATCCAGTTCTCCGTTTTCATCGCGCGGGCATTCGGCACGGTCGCGGTAAAAATCATCCAGACTCAGCGGGTGCGGTCTCAGACCGCAGGCGGAAAGCTGTATGGAGAGCCGGCGGGAAAACGTGGTTTTGCCTGATGAGGAAGGTCCGGCGATCAGAACAAATTTTACATCCCCGCGGTTTCGTATTTCCGCTGCGATTTCCGCAATACGTCCTTCCTGCAGCGCTTCGGTCACCAGCATCTGCTGGGCAAACTGCTGATCGGTGATGGCCCGGTTCAGGTCTGCCACCGTATTGATCCCCTGACGGGTACTCCATTTTTCCGAAAGCTGCTGGACCTGGAATACTTTCGGATAGGGACGGAAAGGCCGCAAGGTTTTCCCGTCACTGATGTCCGGCAGAACCAGTACGATCCCGTTTTCATAGCCGGTCACGTCGAAATACTTCAGGTAGCCGGTATGCCATACCATGAATCCATAGCAGTAGTCATAATAATTTTCAAGACGGTAGGTATTCAGCATGGATCCTTTCCGGAAACGGAAAAGGTCTTTCTTATCCGTCATACCCTGCTCCGCAAAGAGCTGTGCTGCATAGACCGTCTTCAGCTTTTCTTTTACGATCGGCATTTCGGCCCGGACCAGGGACAGCATGCGTTCTTTGATTTTTTCGATCAGGGCGTCGTCTGCCGACAGTCTTCCTTCCAGCGTATAGAACAGACCGTTGCTGTTGGCAAAACCGAGGATGGCCCTGCAGTGCGGATCATTGCCGGATACATCCCGGAAAGCCTTCAGGAACAGATAGTTCAGACTCCGCTTATAGGTGCCTCTTCCTATTTCACTGTCATATGTGATCCGTTCGAGCCGGCAGTCCTGCAGCAGCGGTTTATGCAGTTCCCGCAGACGGCCGTCCACCAGGACCAGCAGCGTTTCGTCCAGTTCTGCAGGCACCAGTTCCCTGAGGATCTCTCCAAAACAGGTTCCCTGTGCAAACCGGCCTGTTTTTCCGTCTACTGTAACCGAATACATCATTTCAGACATAGCTACCTCCCTACGATATCACCTGATACGGCTGCCGGATTTTTGCCGTAGTGACAACCAGATCCGGGAACAGTATATGCAGCTTGTTCTTCATATAGGACATGAATCCATATTCCGTCCCGTAATGGCCGGCATCAATGAGGTAAAGCCCCCGCGCCAGCGCATCGATCGCCGTATGATAATCAATATCTCCGGTCACCAGAACCTGTGCCTGCTCTTCTATGGCATCGTCGATCAGGCTTTTCCCCGCACCGCCGCAGACAGCGATCCGATGAATGAACCGTTCGCCGGCTTCACCGGAGTCCTCCGGCCCGTAGCAGCGCACCGCATCCAGTTTCAGCCGGTCGCGTACGTATTCCGCTGTTTCCGTCAGAGACAGCATCTCCGGAAGCTCCCCGACACGTCCGAGTCCTTCCACGATCCCGCCGGTTTCCTGCGTGATCCCCAGCACCCGGGTGTTCAAAAGCCCCAGCTGCTGTTCATTGATATGTGCCATGCCGAGGACATCAAAATTGGTATGGATGGCATAACAGGAAATCTCATGCTCGATCAGGGTCAGGATCCGGCGTCCGATAAACGTATCGTCGCTGACTTCGCGGATACTGTGGAAAAGAAGCGGATGATGCGTGATCATCAGATCTGCTTCGCTTTCGATCGCCTGGCGGATCGTTTCCTCCGTCGCATCCAGTGCAACCAGCACGTTTCGGACTTCCCGGTTGCGCCGGCCTACCAGCAGGCCGGGATTATCCCACTCTTCGGCACAGTTCAAAGGATACTCTTCTTCCAGTTTTTTGATAATGTCATCACATCGCATAATACTGTAAAGCAGTCAAAAAAAGCTGCTCCTCCTCTCTCAATTCCCGCTCTCTGTTCCTGGCCCGTTCCCCGCCGCATGCCTGCAGTTCTTTGATCAGCCGTCCCACAACAGACAGCCTGGTCAGAAGCCACGTATGCAGAACAGGATCCCGCTTCTGCAGCAGGCAGGGGCCACATACCAGTTCCGCTTCCGAATAGACAGCCGGTCCGGAATGGCCGGCCGGTTCGGCAGCAATGACCGGATAGAATTTCCCTTCATCCTCCGTACAGTCTTCTTCACGGATCCTGCACTGATGCTGCATCAGGAACAGCCGTACTTCCCGGACTTCCGACTGCGGCTGCAGCAGTATTTCCCGGAAGGAAGACAGCATATCCACATCGCTTTCCAGTATGCGGCAGATCAGTTTTCCGCCCATTCCTGCCAGGATCAGCGTATCGGCTTCGCCTTTTCGAAAAGCAGACAGACCGTCGGACAGCCTTATGCTGATCTGCTCCTCCAGTCCTGCCCTGCGGATATTCTCCTTTGCCGCCGCCAGCGGTCCCGGGCGGAGATCCGCTGCGATCGCGGAGGGGATCATTTTATTCTGGCATAACCAGACGGGCAGATAGGCATGATCGGTTCCGATATCGGCAACCCGGTTTCCTGCCGTAACCATACAGGCAATGCTCTGCAGACGCCGGGACAGGACGACCGTTTTTCCCTTCCCGTTCAATCCAGATAATCCTTCAGCTTCCTGCTGCGGCTCGGATGGCGCAGCTTCCGGAGTGCTTTGGCCTCGATTTGCCGGATCCGTTCCCGGGTGACATTGAACTCTTTTCCGACTTCTTCCAGTGTTCTGGCGCGGCCGTCATCCAGCCCGAAACGCAGACGGAGCACTTTCTGTTCCCGTTCGGTCAGGGTGTCCAGCACTTCCTCCAGCTGTTCTTTCAGCATGGTAAAGGCGGCGGCATCTGCCGGAACCGGCACATTATCGTCCTGGATGAAATCCCCCAGATGGCTGTCTTCCTCTTCCCCGATCGGCGTTTCCAGCGAGACCGGTTCCTGCGATATTTTCAGGATCTCCCTGACACGTTCGACCGACATGTTCATCTCAGCGGCAATTTCTTCCGGCGTAGGCTCACGGCCCAGTTCCTGCAGCAGCTGCCGTGAGATACGGATCAGTTTGTTGATCGTCTCCACCATATGGACCGGGATCCGTATGGTTCTGGCCTGATCGGCAATGGCACGGGTGATTGCCTGCCGGATCCACCAGGTGGCATACGTAGAGAACTTATACCCTTTCCGGTAGTCGAATTTTTCCACAGCCTTGATCAGGCCGAGGTTTCCTTCCTGAATGAGGTCCAGAAACAGCATGCCTCTTCCCACATACCGCTTCGCGATCGAGACGACAAGCCGCAGATTGGCCTCCGCCAGTCTTTTTTTCGCTTCTTCATCACCGGCTTCCATTTTCTGCGCCAGGTCGATCTCTTCTTCCGCCGTCAGAAGCGGCACTTTGCCGATTTCTTTCAGATACATACGGACCGGATCTTCAATACTCACGCCTTCCGGGACTGTGAGATCGATGTTTTCCACATCCTGCTCTTCTTCATCCGGCAGATCTTCTTCCGTGATCAGTAGGACTTCGTCATCCGGTTCCCCGCTGTCCGGACGGATTCGCAGAATGTCAATATCCTGCTGCTCCAGATAGGCCTCGATCAGTTTTAGCTCCCGTTCATTCAGATGCTGATCCTGCAGCTGATCCAGGATCTCCTGCTGTTCCAGTGCATTTTTCTTTTTCTTGGCCAGTTCCAGCAGCGGTCTGGCTATCTCCATCAGCCGGTTTACATCGAGTTCCGGTTCTGCGGCCGCCATCTCTTCCGGCGCCTCGTTTTCCACCGGCCCCTCTGCCGTTTCGGCTGTCTTTTCCGGAATACTTTCCGCTGCTTTTTTACGGGAAGTTTTCTTTAATTTCTTGTTTTCTTCAGCAGCCGTTTCTTCCTTTTTTACTTCCGCTTCTTTTGCTTTTTTGGTTGCCATATTTTACTCCTTTTCTTTATCCGGAAACACACGTTTTCCGGTGTATGCACTTAATTCAACAGGTGCCGTATCGATAGAAAACCAGTCATCCGGCGGACCGGAAGCCTGCATTTTTTCCAGTTTTTTCCGCTCCTCTGTCAGCTGGATCAATCCCTGCAGGTCGGAAGGATCCAGTGAAGCGATCTTCAGTTCCAGATTGTCCCGCTTCATGCGGCATAAAACGTCGAAAAATGCGTTTTTCATATCGTCCGCTTTATCGAGCGCCAGTTCGGTATGGAACATGGAAGCCACCTCTGTCTGGTCTTCCTCATCTGTAAAATGATCGATGACCGCAGCCGGATTGATGTGACCTTTATCCGCCTGTTCCCATAGCAGCAGTGCCACTTCCCGGCACAGCGGGTTGGTAAAGTCTTCCGGACTCAGCTCCCGCCGCACAAGGGGCATCAGTTCCGGATAACCGGACAGCCATGTCAGCATCAGCTTCTGGCCCCTGTCTTTCTTATAGGCATCGGCCGCATCCTTCCTGGTCCTGAGAGAACGCGGTGCTTCCAGTGTCTTTCTTCCGGTTCCGGAAAGCGACTGCCTTCCTACTTCTTTACGGAGCATCTCCGGATCTGCCCGGTACAGCTGTGCACAGGCCTCCAGGTAGGTGTTCCGTTCGATCTCATCCGAAATGTCCAGCAGCATGCCAGCCAATTGATGCAGAAAAGCCGTTTTCCCTGCCGGATCCTGCAGATCATATTCCTTTGAAGCCAGACGCACCAGGTATAAAAATCCGTTTTCAGCCTTCTCCAGACGGGAACGGAACGCATCCGGACCCCTTGAACGGATGAATTCGTCCGGATCCTTTGCCGGCTGCAGATCCACGACTCTGGCAGCCAGTCCTGCCTGGCGCAGAAGCGGTATGCCGCGTCTGGCAGCCCGCACACCGGCATCATCCATGTCATAGATCACCAGCACTTCCTTTGTATACCGCGACAGCAGGGCACATTGCTGTCCGGTAAGCGCTGTTCCCAGCGACGCCACTGCATTGGTAAATCCTGCCTGGTGCATGGCGATCACATCCATATAGCCTTCGCACAGGATCATGTACCGTTCCTTTGTCCGGCGGGCTTCATGAAGTCCGTACAGATTCCGGCTTTTATCAAACACATCCGTTTCCGGTGAATTCAGGTATTTAGGCTTCGCGTCGCCCATGACCCGTCCGCCGAAACCGATGACACGGCTGTTGGCATCCATGATCGGAAACATGACGCGGTTCCAGAATTTATCGGAAAAACCGTGCCGCTCGTCATAATGGAACAGGCCGGTGTCAGCCAGCACGGGATCGGCATATCCCTTTTCTTTTAAGAACCGGTACAGGTCATTGCTGTATTTATCCGAATAACCCAGTCCGAACCGGCGGATCGTCAGATCCGACAGGCCGCGATTCCGCAGATAGGCAAGCGCTGCCTGACCGGCCGGTGACAGCAGCTTGCGGACATAATACTCCGCCGCTTCTTTCTGGATTTTCAGCAGCAGTGCCCTGCGGCTTTCCCGTTCTTTTGCTTCTTTCGAAGTATCCGCCTCCGGAAGCCGGATACCGGCTTTGTCAGCCAGAAACTGCAGCGCTTCCTGAAAAGAATAGTTTTCATACTGCATCAGAAAAGTATAGGCATTTCCTCCGGCACCGCAGCCGAAGCAATAGTACATCTGCTTATGCGGGCTGACAGAAAAAGAACCTGTCTTTTCATTATGGAAAGGACACAGGCCGAAATACGAACTGCCTTTTTTCTGCAGTTTGACATAGCCGGAGATCAGCTCGACAATATCGGTATGGTCCCGAACTTCTTCGATGATCTCATCGGTATAGCGCATCTTCGTTCTCCTTAAAACACATCCCAGGATTTGGGCACGAACAGCCGGTTATAACAGTGAATGCAGTACTGATCTGTCATACCGGAGATATAGTCACAGATCACCTTTTCCTTCGGCTCCCCTTCCTCCAGCAGCATGCGGAATTCGTCCGTCAGATCCTGCGGATGTTCCAGATAGTAATGATACATCTGCTCCAGCATGCGGGTTACTTTTACCTCTTCCGCTTTTGCTATGGAGTCTGTATAAACCGTCCGGAACATCAGTGCACGGATCTCCATCATGGCATCCCGTATCTCCGGAGACTGGAGGATATCCGGCTTCCCGTTGCTGCTGAAGATCATATCCATGATCAGCGTGTTCAGTCGTTCCTTATGATTGCCGCCCAGGATCCGGCGCAGATGATCCGGGATCATGCTTTCATCGATGATACCGGCACGTTCCGCATCATCCATATCATGATGGATGTAAGCAATCTTATCACACAGGCGCACGATCCTGCCTTCCAGCGTAGCCGGCATAAGCTCCATCTGATGACGGAAGATCCCGTCCCGCACTTCCCAGGTGAGATTCAGGCCCTTCCCGTTGTTCTCCAGACGTTCCACAACCCGCACACTCTGTTCATAATGATGAAAACCATAGGGGGAAAGCGCGTGAAGCGCACGTTCACCTGCATGTCCGAAAGGCGTATGGCCCAGATCATGTCCCAAAGCAATGGCTTCTACCAGGTCTTCATTCAGATGGAGCGCCTTGGCTACGGTCCTGGAAAGCTGTGAGACCTCCAGTGTATGGACCAGCCGCGTGCGGTAATGATCTCCCTGCGGGGACAGAAAGACCTGCGTTTTGTCTTTAAGGCGCCGAAAAGACTTACTGTGCAGGATCCGGTCACGGTCGCGCATGTAATCTGTCCGTACCCGGTCATCTTCTATCGGCCGTTCTCTTCCCTTTGTGCATCGGCTCAGAGACGCAAACGGACTCAGTTCTTTTTCTTCTGTTGCCTCGAGTGTTTCACGGATCGTCATTGTTCATCTCCCTGTATGACATACAGAAACCGGACAGTATATCCATCGAACCGATTCTATGATAGTATACGCTGTCCGGAAGGCATTTCCTTTTTTTTGCAAAAAAAGACCCGGGTCACTGACCCGGGATCTTTTCCCCGTGCGGAGGAAGGGACTTTTTCCCACAAGCCTTTATTTATAAGGGACTGAGGTACTTTGACTACTTTTTTGACTACATATCGCCAAAATTTATACAGCAATAACCAGATTTTTCATGGCTGTAATCTTCGTTGCTTTCATAACATGCGTGTACAAATCCAACGTGATTTTCACTTTGCTATGCCCCAGAATTTCAGACAGTGCCTTATAGTTATGTGGCTGCGACTCTATAAACCGTGTAGCGAAGGTTGCTCTAAATGCGTGACAGGTGAATTTTGTTATACCCGCCTTTTTGCATATCCGTTTGATCTCACGGTTGACAGGATACTCTCTGAGCAAAGTACCTTCTGCCGATCTGAAAATGGTACTCATAGGTTTATCGCCAAACAGGAACTTATTGTTTTGAATCTGTCTCTGTATGCACTTCTTAGCTTCATCAGACAATGGAATCTCACGATTACCAGAATCCGTTTTGGGACTGCCGATAGTATAACCGCCTGTTTCCTCACGTGTGACCGTCTTAGAAACGTGTATCATGTCGTTCTTCATATCTATATCGAACATAGATAAAGCACCGATTTCGCCGATTCTCATGCCTGTTAGGATCATAAGGCAGAAATGATTATAGTATACACTATCCTTTGCCTTTTCCATGAAACGCTTTGTTTCACTGATTGACAATGCCCTATGTATCGTTTCCCTAGCTGGCTTTTCTGTACGCATGATATTATCAACATTCATACAAGGACTCTCATCTATAACCCTGTCTTTGACAGCTACATTAAAAACATGTCGCAGATGGTTTATATTGTTGTTGACGGTTTCGGTTGTCCGTTTGTACTTATTACCGGACTGTTTCCTTTTGCCATATTCAATCTGCTGTTGTACATACTGCACATCAATCGGCTTTATATCACGAATACGCATTTCACCCAGAGTTCTTTTTGCATTGGGGATAAAAACACTAGCACAGTTATTGAATTGAGCAAGCTGACCACGAATAGTTGACTCTTTTATTTTCTTTCGCCTGTTCTCGGTAAACCGCTTGTAATACTCGTTCAATGTCGGATTCTCACGATCCACCTGTCCTTTTTTCAATTCCTCACGTTTCTTTGCCATCTTCTCAGCACGTTCCGAAGCTGTATTGCCATATACAAAATACCGCTTTCCCTCATATGTGAATGAAGATGCTTTTCTTCCATCTGCTCTTTTCTTTGCCATTGGTATAAACCTCCCCATTATCTTGAAAGTTACCCGACACACGATAGAATAAGCGTGTCCAGTGCTTGTACCGCATGTCGGGCAAGTGTTTGCCGTTGCCGTTATGGTTTATTCTGTTTCGGTGACGGCTTTTTCTTTTTCCAGTGCTGTGTACAATCTGCCGAATTGCCAATATCCCAAT
>JAIKYQ010000120.1 GCA_024683035.1 Eubacterium sp. | reverse complement strand
TGCCGGTTCGGAGAAATAGATCTCGTGGCATGGGATGCGAAGGCGCATCGCCAGGGGCTGGTTTTTGTAGAAGTAAAGTACAGAAAAAACGCCGCTTCGGGTTTCCCGGAAGAGGCGTTGACACAGCAGAAGCAGCAAACGATCAGCAAAGTTGCCGATTTCTATTTGGTACGGTTTCGGGTCAGGAGCGGTACGCCCTGCCGGTTTGATGTACTGACGTTCTGCGGAACGCAGATCCGGCATATCAGGAACGCTTTTCCTTACAGGGGCACGGCTCTCTGAGCGGGGTGTTGTATTTAACGGTGTTTCTGCAGCAGTTTGTGGATCTTGATCGTGTTGTCATAGATATACTGAATGGAAACATCGTGGTTGATCGTATCGATGATGGCAGACACGTATTTTTCCATTTTGGCCGTTGCATACCATTTTTTGGTCTTCAGCTTTGGATTCTGATAGATCAGATTGGTGGTGATGATCTTCTTAATGATCCCGTCTTTATAGTACTTGTCAAAGGTGGCCAGTCCGTCGGTGAACAGACCATATGTGGCGCAGACAAAGACATTGCGCGCTCCGCGGTCTTTCAGCTGTGTGGCTACATCCAGCATACTGCCGCCGGAGGAGATCATATCGTCGATGACGACACAGTCCTTTCCTTTAACGGAATCCCCGAGAAACTCATGGGCAACGATCGGGTTTTTGCCGTCTACGATCACGGAATAATCCCGCCGCTTATAGAACATGCCCATATCGACACCGAGGACGTTGGAAAAATAGACGGCCCGGGACATGGCTCCCTCGTCAGGACTGATGACCATCAGATGCTCGTTGTTGAGCTGCAGATCGGGTTCGGCTTTCAGCAGAGCCAGCAGAAACTGGTAGGTCGGGAAGAAGTTGTCGAAACCGCGCAGCGGAATGGCATTCTGTACACGCGGATCATGTGCATCAAAGGTGATGAAGTTCTTAACACCCATACTGCTCAGTTCTCTGAGAGCCATGGAACAGTCAAGGGATTCCCGGCCGGTACGCTTGTGCTGGCGTCCCTCATACAGGAAAGGCATGATGACGTTGATCCGGTGTGCCTTTCCGTTGACAGCGGCGATGATCCGCTTCAGATTCTGATAATGGTCGTCCGGGGACATGTGATTGGTATAGCCGAACTGCCGGTAGGTGACGCTGTAGTTGCATATATCGACCAGCAGGAACAGATCCAGCCCGCGAACAGATTCCAGAACGACGCCTTTGGCTTCGCCGCTCCCGAAACGCGGGCAGCTGCACGGAAGAATATAGTTGTCACAGTCATAGGCGTAGTGGCCTGCTTTGGACGGGTTTTCTTCCAGCAATTCTTTCCGGTAACGAAGAAGGTGTTTGTTGATGGATGCAGCCATGGCTTCACAGCCCGGAAGCGGTATAATACGAAGCGGAGCAACAGGATAGGCATGAGCCAGATTATTGGATGCAGACATGATTTCCTCCTGGAAAAGCAGTGCAGTAAAGATCTCTGTAAGTCAAGCCCATCATAGCAAACCAGATGGCAAAGTGCAACGATGTCTTTGTGATTCTTGCTTTTCCCGGCGTGAGTTGGTATCATGATAGGGAATCGGCGGGGAGAATGGTAGGGCACAGAGCGTGGACATGCATCGGCAGATCATCCGGGAGGTACTGCCCGGAAGTATTGCGGAAGAACTGCATATCGAAGCCGGGGACGAGCTGGTAAGTATCGGCGGGCAGCCGGTTGCGGATGTATTCGATTACCGCTTTCTGATCCAGGACGAATACATCGAAGTCCTGATCCGAAAAAAAGAGCCGGAAGAAGAATGGCTGTTGGAGATCGAAAAAGATGCGGACGAAGATCTGGGTATTGTGTTTGCTTCGGATCTGATGGACCGGTATCAGTCCTGCCGCAATCACTGCATTTTTTGTTTTATAGACCAAAACCCGCCCGGCATGCGGGAAACCCTGTATTTTAAGGACGACGATGCGCGCCTGTCTTTTCTGCAGGGTAACTATGTTACACTCACCAATATGAAAGAAGAGGATATTGACCGGATTATCCGTTACCGGATGGAACCGATCAATATTTCCTTTCATACGACAAATCCGGAACTGCGCTGCCGCATGCTGCACAACCGGTTTGCCGGAGACAGCCTGCGGTTTGTCAGAAAACTGGCAGATGCCGGTCTGGAGATGAACGGGCAGATCGTGCTGTGCAAAGGTGTGAATGACGGGGAAGAACTGGACAGAACGATCCGGGAGCTGACCGCGTATCTGCCTGCACTGCGCAGTGTATCCGTAGTCCCGGTAGGCCTGACAAAATACCGGCAGGGTCTGTATCCGCTGGAGCCGTTTGATAAAGAAGACGCGCGGCAGCTGCTGGAACAGGTGCGTGCCTGGCAGGATATGCTTTATCCGCAGTGGGGGCTTCATTTTGTTCATGCGTCGGACGAGTGGTATCTTTCCGCGGGAGAGCCTGTTCCGGAGGAAGAGGTTTACGACGGTTACCCGCAGCTGGAAAACGGCGTCGGCGCCATGCGCCTGCTGGACACGGAGGTTTCAGAAGAACTGGCCCGGCGGAAGGGAGATTATCGGAAACGGTGCGTTACACTGGCCACGGGAACGCTGATCACCGGTGTGATCCGGGAGCAGCTGGAAAAGATCCGGCAGCTGTACCCGGAGGTCCGGGTGCGGCATGTACCGGTCCGGAATGATTTTTACGGGGAACGCATTACCGTAACAGGCCTTCTGACCGGCGGTGACCTGATCAAGCAGCTTAAGGGAACAGAAATGGGGGAAGCGCTGCTGCTTCCCTGTCATATGCTGCGGGCAGGCGAGAACGTGTTTCTGGATGATGTAACGACCGACGAGGTGGAAAGAGAACTGGGCGTCCCGGTCGTTGTGGTGGAAGCGGACGGAGCGGACCTGTGCCGCTGTATCCTGGGAGAGACCAAGCAGGATACCCATAAAAGGAGACAAAACTATGAGCAAACCGATCGTAGCGATCGTGGGACGGCCTAACGTAGGTAAGTCAACGCTGTTCAATGCGCTGGCAGGCGGCATGATCTCGATCGTGGAAAACACACCCGGCGTCACGCGGGACCGCATTTACGCGGATGTAAGCTGGCTGGACCGGAATTTTACGGTCATTGATACTGGCGGGATCGAACCGGATACCAGTGATATCATCCTGTCCCAGATGCGTGAGCAGGCCGTCATGGCGATGGAAATGGCAGATGTCATCGTCTTTGTGACAGATGTCCGGCAGGGTATGGTGGATGCTGACCAGCAGGTCGCCGATATGCTGCGCCGCAGCCGTAAACCGGTCATTTTATGCGTGAATAAGGTGGACCGCTTCAAACAGCAGCAGGCGGATGTATTCGAATTCTATAATTTGGGACTGGGAGATCCGTATCCCGTTTCTGCAGAAGGAAAACAGGGGCTCGGAGATCTTCTGGACGCCGTTATTGCCTGTTTCCCGGACCGGACGGAAGAGGAAGAAGCGGATACCCGTCCCAAAATCGCCGTCATCGGCAAACCCAATGTCGGCAAGTCTTCCATAATCAACCGGCTGCTCGGCGAAGATCGGGTCATCGTTTCGGATATTGCCGGAACGACCCGGGATGCGGTGGACACCGTAGTCAAAAGAAACGGGAAGGAATATGTTTTCATTGACACGGCGGGTCTGCGCAGAAAGAGCAGGATCAAAGAGGATATTGAACGTTTCAGCATTATCCGCGCCGTTTCTGCCGTCGAGCGCTGTGACGTGGCAGTGGTGGTGATCGATGCCTCGGAAGGGATCACCGAGCAGGATGCCAAAATCGCAGGCATCGCACATGAACGGGGAAAGGGCCTGATCATTGCCGTGAACAAATGGGATGCTGTCGAAAAGGACGACAAAACGATCCGTACCTATACGGAGAAAATCCGCAGCACGCTGTCCTTCGCCTTCTATGCAGAGATCCTGTTTATTTCCGCTGTGACCGGGCAGCGGCTTCCGAAGCTGTTTGAGGCAGTAGATGAGGTGCTGGACAACTGTTCGCGCCGTGTGGCGACCGGCGTATTGAATGAGGTACTGGCAGATGCCGTGGCCATGCAGCAGCCGCCGTCAGATAAGGGCAGAAGGCTGAAGGTCTTTTATATGACGCAGGTGGCGGTCGGCCCGCCCACGTTTATCGTGTTTGTGAACGATAAGAAGCTTATGCATTTTTCCTATCAGCGGTATCTGGAGAACAGGCTGCGGGAAGCTTTCGGTTTCGGCGGCACCACGCTGCGGTTTATTTTGAGAGAAAGGCAGGAGAAAAACAGTATATGAGTACACGGATTATTTGTCTGATCATCGGATATGCTTTCGGGCTTTTCCAGACATCCTATATTCTGGGGAAAATGAAGGGGATCGATATCCGGGATTCCGGCAGCGGCAATGCAGGCACGACGAATGCGCTGCGTACGCTGGGTATGAAGGCGGGAGCCATCACGTTTTTCTGCGATATCCTGAAATGCATGCTGGCGGTCCTGGTCACCTGGGCCCTGTTCCATAATTCGCATGCGGATATCATTCCGCTGCTGAAGATCTGGACCTCGGCAGGGGTGGTGCTGGGTCACGTGTTCCCGGCTCACATGCATTTCAAGGGCGGCAAGGGGATCGCGCCCATGGGCGGTATGATCATTGCCTTTGGGGACATCCGCCTGACAATCATCGGGATCCTGGTTTTCTTCGGCCTGGTCTTCCTGACCCACTATGTTTCCGTGGCTTCCCTGACGTTGATTTCGCTGTTCTGTATTGAAATGGCGATCTACCAGATCCTTGGCGTCAATGGGATGCAGCCGCGGCACCGTGCAGAATTATGGATCATCGTCCTGCTGCTGACGGCACTGGGTGTATATGAGCACCGCGGCAACATCCTGCGGCTGCTGCAGGGCAATGAAAGAAAAACATATCTGATCAAGAAGAAATCTGAAGAACCGGCAGAGAAAACGGAAGCGGAAAAATAAGGAGAACATCATGGCTGCGATTTCGATCATCGGATGCGGAAGCTGGGGGACCGCACTGGCATGGCTGCTTTGCAATAACGGACATCGTCTTACGATGTGGTCCTGTTTTCAGGAAGAAGTGGACATGTACCGTCAGTTTCATCAGAATACGGATAAGCTTCCCGGTGTCCTGCTGCCGGAGGACGTGGTCTATACGACTGATCTGCAGCAGGCGTGTGCGGAAAAAGAACTGCTGGTGATGGCGGTGCCGTCTCCGTTTCTGCGTCATACGGCTTCATCCATGAAACCATTCGTGCGCGAAGGGCAGCGGATCGTCAATGTATCCAAGGGAATAGAAGAAAACACGCTGATGACTATGTCGGAGATCCTGGAAGAGGAGATCCCGCAGGCCAATGTGGCCATCCTTTCCGGCCCGAGTCATGCCGAAGAAGTCGGCCGCGGCCTTCCGACAGCCATCGTGGCCGGGGCCCATGACAGAGAATCGGCCGTCGCCGTGCAGACATGGTTCATGTCGCCGGTCTTTCGTGTATATACCAGCCCGGATATGCGGGGGATCCAGCTGGGCGCTGCCTTAAAGAATGTCATGGCGCTGGCGGCCGGTATTGCGGACGGGCTGGGGTACGGAGACAATACCAAAGCGGCTCTGATCACCCGGGGCAGTGTGGAACTGGCACGTCTGGGCCGGGCACTGGGTGTTTCGGAACGGACCATTTACGGATTGTCGGGGATCGGAGACCTGATCGTAACCTGCGCCAGCATGCACAGCAGGAACCGGCGTGCCGGTATACTTATCGGGCAGGGGCGCACCATGCAGGAGGCCATGGACGAAGTCCATCAGATCGTGGAAGGTGTGTATTCTGCCAGGGCAGGCAAAACGCTGGCCGACCGGTACGGTGTGGATATGCCGATCGTACAGGCGGTGCACGGCGTTCTGTTTGAAAACAAATCCGCTGCAGAAGCCGTTCACGAGCTTATGCAGCGGGTTGGAAAAGACGAGATCGAAGGATGGGAATGACCGGTCAGTGATTCAGGAATCCGATCATGTCATCCGGAATGCTGGCGGAATGAAATCCTTCATCCAGAAGATCGATCGAACTCATTTCGCCTTCGGTAAGGGCAAAATCGAAAATTTCTGCATTCTCCCGAATTCTGTCCGGATGTGTGGATTTCGGAATAACAGAAATCTGCCGTTGCACGAGCCAGCGCAGACCGACTTGTGCGGCGGTTTTTTCGTAATGGGAACCGATCTGGGCCAGTATAGCCCGGTCGCAGTAGCTGCCCCGTGCCAGCGGCGCATAGGCCTGTACGGCAATACCGTGACTCTGGCAGTAGTCTGTCAGCTCCTGCTGGCGGTTGAGGGGATGGCATTCGATCTGATTGACTGCGGGAACGACATCCGAGACAAGGGACAGGGCTTCCAGGTTGCGGATGGAAAAGTTACTGACACCGATGGAGCGCACCAGTCCTTCGTTTTTTAACTCCTCCATTTTTTTCCAGGTCTGTGTAAAGCAGCCGGGAACAGGCCAGTGGATCAGATACAGGTCCAGATAGTCCGTGCGCAGTCGATCCAGGGAACGTTCTACGGAACCGCGGATGTCTCCGAGACGCTGCGCGGTATTCCAGATCTTGGTGGTCAGATACAGTTCACTGCGCGGTACGCCGCTTTCGGACAGCGCATCACCCAGAAGGTCTTCGTTTTTATAGAAAGAGGCTGTGTCAAACAGGCGGATGCCGTTTTCAAGGGCAGCCTGAACAGCCGCTTTCATATCCTTGAAGTCGGATATTTTATATACGCCAAGTCCGCTGAGAGGCAGCGCACAGTCATCGTTTAAAAGCAGATTGGGAATACGGTTGCTGAACATAAAGCTCCTCCTTAGTTGTACGCCTTCTATTCTAGCACAGAACAGGAGCAGTTGAAAGGTAGGTTTTGCTTTGTATCATTTTTGTAATGAGTGTTAAAAAAGACAGTCTGCCGGAGAAAAGAAATATGCGGGATCTGAAAAAAGAAAAGCAGCAGCAGAGGCAGGAGGCCCTGATACGAAGGCGTGCCCTACGGCCGGAACAAAGGGAAGAAAAAAGCAGCACCATCTGCCGGATTTTGTGTGCACTTCCGGAAATGATACGGTCTGACCGAATTTTTTCTTACCGCGCTGTGTGGGATGAAGTAAATCTGAAAGACATGCATGCATGGGCCGCGCAGAACGGGAAAACAGTGGCCTGGCCGATCACCCGGTCAGGAGGGGAAATGAAAGCTGCCGTACCCCGGGACGACAAAGCCTGGACGCGCAGCCGGTATGGCATATGGGAACCGGCGGCGCAGCAGGCGGATATCCTGGATCCGGACTGTCTGGATGTGATCCTGGTGCCCTGTGTGGCTTTCGACAGGTACGGAAACCGGTGCGGACATGGGGCAGGGTATTACGACCGGTATCTGCCGCAGTGCGGCAGGCAGGCCGTGTTTATCCTGACGGCATTTGATGCACAGGAAGTTCCGGCCGTCTGTACAGAAAAGACGGATGTCAGGATGGATATCGTCGTGACGGAATCAGGCGTATATAGATACAGCGAGTAACGAGACGCTCATCTCGCGCCTGATGGCGCTCGATGTCCGTCGATACAGCGAGTAACCTGGGTTCCCGAAACACATAACTATGGAATCCTTTACTTGCTAATCTCCGGTGTCGCCAGCAAAGGTGTAACACCAAGATCACGATAGATCTGTTCCTGCTTCTTCAGGACTTCGCCCTGAATTGGTGCCTTTCCGGGCTCCGTGAAGCATTCGATGACATCGAGTTCGTCAAGAAGCTCATGCATCGTGTACCTTGAAAACAATCCTGCTTCCTCCATCTTTTTCTTGATGT
>JAIKYQ010000114.1 GCA_024683035.1 Eubacterium sp. | reverse complement strand
CGTGCCCTTGCCCGATACACTACCAAAAATGATATTCCGGAACTGCTCCGCTTAGAAGCGCCGTCGCGTTGCCTTCCGAACACGCAATATACTAACATACCGCCCTTTGTTTTGCAAGGTGAAAGTTCACGTTTCTGTCTTCCGCCGTGTGCAGGCCGCTCTTTTTGGGCTTTGCAGCGGCCTCTTTGATCTCACAGCAGCCTTAGGGCGTCCCGCCATCAAACCCGCGCGCCGCAAAAAACGCCTTGATCTCTTCTGCACGCGCCTGTACGCTTCCCTGCACAAAGAACGGCTTGCCGCCTCCCCGGCCATGCAGTGTTTCGTTGATCTCCCGGACCAGATCCCTGAGATCTCCACCCGGAAACCCCACAGCGTACTTGTATCCGGCTTCGTCTGTCCCTGCACAGACAGCCGCTCTTCCGCCGCAGCGCTTCTGCAGCGCGTCGCAGGCACGGCGTACGCCGTCGGATTCCAGTTCTTCGTAAAAGAGCAGGACATCCCCTCTGCCGGCCCTCTCTTCTGCCCGGACGGCAAACAGTTTCTCTTCCAGCTCGTAGATCCGCCGGCGCTTTTCTCCCTGGTCCGCCGCCAGATCTGCCACGGCCTGTGCTGTTTCCGCCGGTCTGGCGGACAGCAGCTGTGAAACCCGGCGGTTCTGTTCGAAAATCTGCCCAAGGTGCTCCATTGCCCGGCGTCCGCAGACCATTTCCACCCGAACCCCTTCATGGAACTTTTCACAGTTCAGGATCTTCAGAAGACCGATCTCGCCCGTCTCCGCCACATGTGTGCCGCAACAGGCACAGATATCCGTACCGGCAATTTCTACGATCCGGACATCGCCCGTCAGTTCTTTCTTACTCCGGTACGGGATCTTGCCCAGTTCTTCCGGAGAAGGATACCAGACCTTCACGGGTTCATTCTTCCAGATCCTCTCATTGACGGCCGCTTCGGCTTCCAGCAGCTCTTCCCAGGTCAGCTCGCCGGACAGATCGATGGTGATCCGGTCTGCCCCCATGTGGAATCCTACATTTTCATACCCCCAGCGGCTGTGTATATAGCCGGAAAGCATATGTTCGCCGGAATGCTGCTGCATCAGGTCAAAGCGCCGGTCCCAGTCGATGACCGCCTGCACTTCCGTACCGGGCGGCAGCGCTTCCCGCGTATAATGGAGGATCTGCCTGTCTTTCTCATGAGTATCAAAGACCCGGACGTCTGACAGCATACCGGTATCCCCCGGCTGCCCGCCGCCTTCCGGATAAAAACAGGTCCGATCCAGCACGATCCCGTAATGATCCTTTATAACAACACAGTCCTGCACGATGGCCGGACAGGTCTGTATATACGCATTCTGATAAAAGAGTTTTTCCGTATTCATATCACGATCCGCCGTTTTTACTGCTGTGCCGTCCTCATTATACCTGTGTACGGCCGGCACCCGCAAGAAAAGAATGTTCCTCCGGCGGATTTGGTAGTATACTGGATTACATGCAGAAATCCACTTTTTTTACCAAAGATAAAACCTTCTATACCACGCTGTTTTCCATGCTGGCTGTCATTTCGCTTCAGAACCTGGTCGCCTTCTCCGTCAACATGGCGGACAACATCATGCTCGGAAGCTATGCACAGACAGCCTTATCCGGCGCGGCTACGGTGAACCAGATCTTTTTCGTGATCCAGCAGTTTGCCATGGCACTGGGGAATGCGCTGGTGGCGCTTGCTTCCCAGTACTGGGGACAGGAACGTCCGGATCCGATCCGCACCCTGACAGGCATTGCCCTGAAGACGGCTGCCCTGGTCGGCGGTATCTTTGTCGTGCTGTGTTTGATCATGCCGGAGCGGATCCTGCGGATCTTTACATCGGATGCTGCGATCCTGGCCGAGGGAAAAAACTACCTCGCCATCATCCTCTGGACGTTCATCCTGTTCCTGCTTTCCAGCGTCCTGATGGCAGCACTGCGCGCCGTCGGTACGGTCCGGATCTCCTTCTATATCTCGATCGCCTCGCTGATCGTCAATGTCGGGATCAATTACGTGCTCATTTTCGGTAAATTCGGTTTCCCGGAAATGGGGATCCGCGGTGCCGCGATCGGCACGCTGATCAGCCGGATCATGGAGTTTCTGATCCTGGTCTTCTATATCGCGTTTGTGGATAAAAAGCTCCGGCTCTTTACCAAAGGCTGGCTGCGTCATGACCCGGTCCTGGCCCGGGATTTTGCAAAAATTGCCATTCCGACTGTGGCTTCTTCGGTGCTGTGGTCCATTTCCGTCCCGCTGCAGACAGCCGTGCTGGGGCATCTTTCTTCCGATGCGATCGCGGCCAACTCCGTGGCGACCACTTTCTACCAGTATCTGAAAGTCGTCGTACAGGCCATGTGTTCGACCTCTGCCGTCATGATCGGCCAGGCCATCGGCCGGGGCAACCTGGAACGGGTCAAATCGGACGGCCGGACCCTGTGTGTCATCGATGTGGGGCTGGGCGTGGTCCTGGGCCTGCTCCTGTTCCTTCTGAAAAACCCGCTGCTTTCGCTTTACAGCGGAAGCTTCAATGCCGCCACCATGCAGCTGGCGGATCAGCTCATTATCCTCATGTCGTTTGTGATGGTGGGTATGGCGTATGAGATGCCGGTCTGTTTCGGCATCATCCAGGGAGGCGGCGATGCCGCCTGGAACATGCGCGTGAATCTCATCAGTACCTGGTGCATCGTGGTGCCGCTCACGCTTCTGGCTGCTTTCGTATGGAAGCTGCCGGTCGTCCTGGTGGTGCTGTGCATCCAGTCTGACCAGTTCTTCAAAGGGATCCCGGCTTTCCTGCATTTCCGGAAGTACGGATGGATCAAGATGCTGACGCGATAAAACACAGGCTGTATTATGGCTGTTTTATGGTATGTTTGGCTGTTTTATGGTATTTTTCGCTTGCCATCCCGTGTTTTTCTCCGTATACTGACTGTAAGGAAGATCTGTCCTTTACTGTAAGGAAGATCTGTCCTTTTTAGAGGATCTGTCTTATACAGGGTTGTTCCCGGAGGAGTTATATATGACGATTGAGGAAATGAAAAGCCGGAAACGCGAACTCGGCTATACCAATCAGGACATCGCCAAAAAAGCCGGCGTCCCTCTTTCCACGGTTCAGAAAATCTTTTCCGGCGCGACATCCGCACCGCGCCAGGAGACCATCCATGCACTGGAACAGCTCCTGCGGCCCCGCTTTCCCTATGACTCACCAGTTGCATCAGAACCGGTGTCTGTATGTGAA
>JAIKYQ010000103.1 GCA_024683035.1 Eubacterium sp. | reverse complement strand
AATTTCTCGATATCCCCGCCGAAATCCGATAATACCGTCAGCAGATACGGATGATCGCCGGCATAGATGATGCCGGAATCGATAGCCGAACTCTCCCCGATGTTGATCCAGCCGGATTTGGAACGCGTTTTATAGATCGGGTACAGCGTTTTGTGGATCAGCGAATACTCCGGGTTTTCAAACAGCTCACCGGCTGTTTCTCCCATATCCGGATCCGTTGTAAAGAATTTGTAGTTCAGCATCCAGAGCCTTGCCAGACCTTCCGGAGAATAATAGGTATAATTATACCCGTTGTACATATACGCGGAAGCCTGCGCTTCATCACACCAGGCGTTATAATACTCTTCTCCGAAATTGCGGAACAGCATACTGTAGCAGCCGTTATCAGAGGTATGGGCAATCTCCTCGATGATCTCGCCCCATTCCTTTAATACATCTTTCTCATTGGCGATCAGGCTGACCATATAGGGGCCTTTTACGCTGCTGGCAGAATAATACTCCTGCTTGGGGTTATAGGCTATTCCCTTGCCCGTCGGGATATCGATCATGATAAACCCCAGCGTATACCCGTGAAACTGGAAATCCTTGATCCATTTCCGGATCTGGTAGATCTGTTCCTCCGGAGCCTCATAACCGCCGAGCGATTCAAATTCTTCTTCTCCTGTCAGCGAATCGAACGCTTTAAA
This sequence comes from Eubacterium sp., assembly GCA_024683035.1. Taxonomy (GTDB): domain Bacteria; phylum Bacillota; class Clostridia; order Lachnospirales; family Lachnospiraceae; genus Bilifractor. The sequence goes on along the minus strand of JAIKYQ010000103.1, from coordinate 15,295 downwards.
GCAGTTGGCTACCTGCTCTTCCACCGTAAGAGGCGGCTCTTCCGGAAATGGTGTCGGGGTGGGCACCGGTGTCGTTTCTCTGGGCGGAGCTTCGGTGACGACGGCTTCCGGTACGCTTTCGCTCTGTGTCTGCTTCACCGCAGGAGGCGCCGTGCGGACATATACCAGGAAGGCGACGATCACTGCCGCAATCCCGACCAGATACAATGCCAGTCTGACTTTCAGCTGCTTTTTGGTTTTCTTCTTCTTTTTCTGTTTTGTATTCGGGCTGTTATTCTGCATGCAATGCCTGCTCTTTTTCTTTTTTGATGAGATGATAACATTTTACCTCAGAAGGAAGAAGTAGACAATCGTATTTTACATGTTCCTCCTGATCCGGGCCGTCTGCTGTCCTATCCCTGCTGTCTCCTGTATTCTTCCACGATCGCAATGCCGCTGCTGCTGCCGATCCGGGAAGCGCCTGCTTCGATCATGGCCAGGCAGGATTCCAGCGTGCGTATTCCGCCGGCCGCTTTTACGCCGACTTCTTCCCCCACAATGGATTTCATCAGCCGGACGTCTTCTGTCAGAGCACCTCCGGTTCCCATTCCGGTAGAGGTCTTGACAAAATCCGGTTTTACGCGCGCCGCGATCTCTGCCGCCCTGGCGATCTCCTCTTTTGTGAGGTAGCAGTTTTCGAAAATGGCTTTCCCGATCTTGCCGTACCGGCGGACAGTTTCCATGATCGTCTGCATTTCCCGCTCGATATAGTCCCAGTGCCCGTCTTTAGCCTGCCCGATATTGATCACGTAATCAATCTCATCCGCCCCGTTGCGAAACGCATCCTCCACCTCGAAATTCTTCACTTCGATCGTGGTCTGGCCCAGCGGAAAACCGATGGCTGCCCCGACACCGACCGGGGTATCCCGGAGCAGTTCTTTACAGGTTTTTACGGGAAAGGAATTGATCGCCACGATTTTAAATCCGTATTCCTTTGCCTCCCTGCATACTCTGACACAATCTTCGTACCGGGCATCCGGTTTGAGCATGGTATGATCAAACATGCCGGCCAGTATCTCTGCAGTCAGTCCCTTCATTCTTTCTCCTCTCTCAAGACAGGGAGCCGCCGCACTTCCTGTATATCGTACGACAGCTCCCTGCTACGCAAAACATAAACATAATCAGACGGCAGATCCGTCATCCGGCAGACCGTACTGCCCCGCAGGATCTGCAGACAGCCGCTTATCGGAACAGCTGGCCGGCAATGACGATCTGCTGGACCTGCGAACTTCCCTCATAGATGGAGCAGACACGGACATCCCGGTACAGACGCTCGATCTCGTACTCTTTGGAGTATCCGTAGCCGCCATGAAGCTGCAGCGATTTGTTGACGATGTCGATCGCATTTTCGGCCGCAAAATACTTCGCCATGGATGCCGCTTTATCCGCCGGCTGTTTGGTATCCAGCAGGTATGCCGCATTGTAGGTCAACAGACGGGCGGCATTCAGCCTGGTCTCCATATCGGCCATCATAAACCGCAGCGCCTGGAAATCCTTCAGCGGTCTGCCGAACTGTTCTCTGGTTTTCGTGTATTCCACCGCCAGATCCATTGCTTCCTGTGCAATCCCCAGACACATGGACGAAACACCGATCCGTCCGACCGAAAGCGTCTTCATGGCATTGATAAAGCCCATGTCCACTTCTCCGATCACACAGTCAGCAGGCACCCGGACGTCATCCAGGAAGATGTTGCTGACCGGTACGCCGCGCTGTCCCATTTTGTCTTCCGGGGCACCGCAGGAAACACCGGGAAGCTTCATATCCACAATGAAGCAGGTGATCCCTTTTACACCTTTTTCCGGGCTTGTCTTTGCATAGACGATCGCATAATCCGAAATCGGCGCCATAGTGATGAAACATTTCACACCATTCAGGATGTAGGAATCCCCGTCTTTGACCGCTTTGGTCTTTATGGAAGCCGCATCCGAACCGGCATCCGGCTCCGTCAGGGCGAAGGCAATGAATGAATCGCCGGCCGCCACATCCGGCAGATATTTCTGTTTCTGCTCCTCCGTACCGTTCAGGACGATCGGTGCGGTGGAAAGGGAGTTGGCGGAAGAAATAAACAGCGTCGCTGTCGCACATTTTTTGGCGATCTCTTCCATAACGGCCACATAACTTCTTGCATCGAGACCGATCCCGCCGTATTCTTCCGGTATTTTAATACCAAAGAAGCCCAGCTCTCCCATCTGTTTTACCACATCCATGGGGAACTTTTCATTCTTATCAATTTCAGCTGCAATCGGTGCCAGCGTCTTTTCCGCGAACTCCTTTGCCAGGGCACGCACATCTTCATGCTCTTCCGTAAAAAATAAGTCGTACATTCCCAATTCCTTTACCTCCGTTTTACTCGCTGATACAACTACTCTTTGTGTTTTTCATACTGGCAATCCAGTTTTCTGAGGTGCTTCTGACCCGTTACAGCTGTTTGCCAAAGTCACCTGCCTGCCATCCCGTGCACGCAGACTTCAGCATCGTAATCATAACATGATTGCCCGGTTTGCGCAATCTGGCCTCTTCCTGACTTGTCCTGCCCGTACTCTGTTTACGTTCGTGTTCTGTACGCGTTCTGGTTACGTCCGCAGATTGACAAAACCCGGCAGATATGCATAATAATATACGCAAAGAATCGTATACGGATGATTATACGGATGCTCTCCCGGCGGAAAGTATCCGTTTTTTTATGGATATGCAGAAAGAAAGTGAGGGCATCATGAAACAGACAGATCGTAAGATCCGCAGATCCGATTACATCCAGATCCTCTTCGGTACAGGCCTGATGGCTCTTTCGACCAATCTGTTCTTTTCCCCGGCAGGCATGGTTCCCGGCGGTTTTACCGGTCTTGCCATGCTGATCCAGCGCATTACCGCTTACCGGATCCCGGGCGGCATCCCGCTCTGGCTTGGCAACATCATACTGAACGTACCGCTGATCCTGTTCTCGATCCGGATCCGCGGGTGGCACTTCATCAAACGGACATTCCTGGCCGCCGTACTGTTTTCTGTATGGCTGTTTCTCATTCCGGAACGGGGGCTTTTTGAAGCAGATCCGTTCCTGACAGCGGTCATCGGAGGCTGTCTGCTGGGGGCAGGTCTTGGCCTGGTCTTCTTCGGAAAAGCCACCACCGGCGGCACTGACACACTGGCTGCCCTGATCCAGCACGCACTGCCTCATCTCAGCGCCGCCAGGATCCTGCCCGTCCTGGACGGTCTCATCATTCTGCTTTCCGTCTGGATCTACGGCTTCCGCATTTCCCTGTATGCCGTTATTGCCGTTGTTCTGACCGGCCGTGTGGCAGACAGTCTGATCGGTTCCTTCCGTAATGCCTATCTGTCCTATATTATTTCCGAAAGGCACCAGGAGATCTACACCTTGATACGCCAGAATCTGGACAGAGGCGCTACCCTGCTTACCGGAACCGGCATGTTCACCGGTTCAGACCGTCCGGTACTCTTCTGCGCCGTATCCCGCAAACAGGCGGTCACCCTGAAGGAGCTGGTATATGAAACAGACCCGCAGGCTTTTGTTATCCTGACAGATGCCAGCGAGATCCGGGGAGAAGGGTTTCTCCACTATGCATCCGACGAATTCTGACCCGGTATCTTCTTTTATCTGTCCTGTCCCGGAACCTCTGTCCCGGAATACTCACACGACGATTTCTGCAAGAGGGGCGATCTCAATATTTTCTTCCTGCAGGGCAGCCCGGATCTGCGTTACAAAGACCAGTGCCTTCTCATTATCTCCGTGTACACAGATCGAATCCGGTACGATCTCGATATCCGTACCATCGGCAGCTGTGACCTTGTGCTCTTTGACCATGCGGACCACACGCCGGATGGCTTCGGCTTCATCATGGATCACCGCCCCTTCCATAGTGCGGGGCATCAGACTGCCGTCCGGCATATAAGCCCGGTCTGCAAAAACCTCCCGGGCAGCAGGCAGGCCGATATCCTGTGCCGCTCTGACGCTCTCGCTGCCGGAGAGACCCAGCAGGATCAGTTCCGGATCGAACGCCTGCACGGCTTTTGCGATGGCAAGCGCCAGCGGATATTCTTTTCCTGCCATGTTATAAAGTGCGCCGTGCGGCTTCACATGCCGGATCCTGACACCGGCAGATTTTGCAAAAGCATAAAGAGCCCCCAGCTGATAGGTAATGTATGCCCCTGCTTCTTCCGGAGAAACACGCAGGTTTCTCCGCCCAAATCCCATCAGGTCCGGAAAGCCGGGATGGGCGCCGATCCCGATGCCGGCCTCTTTGGCCATACGGACCGTTTTCTGCATCACTTCGGGATCCGAAGCATGAAACCCGCAGGCGATGTTGCAGGAGGAGATCAGTGGGATAACATCCTGATCTCTGCCGATCGTATAAGCGCCGAAACTCTCTCCCAGATCACAGTTCAGATCGATTTTGGCCATGGCTCACCATCCCTCCTGTCTTTACTCCTTCAGAGCAACGTTCTTCACATCCAGCAGCAGCATATGCCCCGGCGCATGCGTGATGGCAAAATCCGGTTTGACATTCATGACCACCGACTGGGGTGTCACGCCGCAGGGCCAGAACATGGTCACTTCACCGTCCCGGATCTCAACGGGATCGCCGAATTCGGGATGATCGATATCCCGGATCCCGATCACGGAAGGATCGCCGATGTGGATCGGACTGCCGTGTACCTTGGGCAGGGCTGCCGTGACGGTCACGGCCTTCACTACCTGCTCCGGCGGCACCGGCCGCATGGAAACGACCATCTTGCCGGAAAAAACGCCGGCGGGAACCGTGTCGATCCCTGTAATATACATGGGGACATTCCGTCCCATGGTGTTATGGCGCATTTCAATACCGGCCTCGATCATCTCGGATTCGAAACTGAAGGAGCAGCCGATCAGGAAGCTCACCAGATCCTCTCTCCAGAAGGCCTCTACATCCGTGTATTCACCGGTGCATACACCTTTTTCGTAGATACGGTATTTGGGGAAATCTTTCGCAATATCACAGTCCTGTGCCATAAACCGGGTAAACCGGCTTCCGGTGTCCAGTACCTCCAGAACCGGGCAGGCCTTGGGGTTGCGCTGTGCAAACAACAGAAAATCATAGGCAAGCGCCTTGGGCAGAATGATGAGATTCGCCTGTGCATAACCGGGGCACAGCCCGCTGGTCGGCTCCGTAAATTTGCCCTCCCGGATGATATGACGCATCTGTACGGGTGTGAGATCTTTATAATCACTGATCATCTGTTTACTCCTCCTTTCTGTTCTCCCTGTTCTGTTTCTGCAGGGAACGTCTGCAGCCGTTCCATCTGCTTCCGGCATTCTGCCATCCGCCGGCCCTTCCGGTGCGCCGGACAGGACAAAAGACCCGGCTGACGGTCCGGGGCTGTACGCCGGCGGCAGTCTCTGTCCTGCGGAGTGCCGGATTGCTTTCCTCCAGCTTCCTGCAGTGTGCTTCCCAATCCCTGATCGCTTCCCGCATCAGCTGCTGCGCTTCCTGAATGGTGCATGGTTCGAACTGGACCTTCTGTCCGGGACGAAGCTGTGCAAACAGAGGGATATCCACATTGATCAGCGAAGCGATCTTGGCGTACCCGCCAGTCGTCTGCCGGTCCGCCATCATGACGATGGGTTCCCCGGTCCCGCAGATCTGCACACTGCCGTTTACGATCCCGTCCGTGAGGATATCGCATCCGCTGACCGACTCCACAGGCGGACCGTTCAGACGAAAACCCATACGGTCGCTGTGGCTGCTGATGATATAAGAACTTTCATAGAAAGTACGCAGACCTTCCTCCGTAAACATGTCTGCCTGCGGTCCCCGGATCACACGCACTTTAGTAATGCCGGGATCCTCCGGCGCAACGAGACGGCGTTCCGGTACCCATCTCCAGGACAGATCCCGCTTTCCACTGTCCGGATCGCGCAGTCCGATCACATCCCCGGCCATCAGGATCCTGCCTTTATAACCGCCGATCCCGCAGCGCAGATTCGTGCTCCTGCTGCCCATCACCACCGGAATATCCAGCCCGCCGCCTACAGCCAGAGAACCGTAGACGCCGACTCTCCCCGTCGTGATCCGGACCGTGGCGCCGGCAGGAACATGAACCGCTTTATTGGCCGGATAGGCCTTCCCGTTCACATCGATCCCGAAATCCCCGCCGCAGACGGCCAGATTAACCTCCTCATCAAAGCGCACGATCGGTCCGACAAGACAGAACTCCACAACAGCCTCGGACTCCGTATTGCCTACCAGCACGTTGGCCATATGGGAAGCCACACGATCCATGAACCCGCTCGGGGCAAATCCACTGTTCTGATAGCCCAGTCTCCCCTTGTCCTGGATCGTGGTGCGCGGACCCGGAAAGATGATATGCATTGCCATAAACCGTCACTCCTCCCTGATCCATTGATAGGTATACGTGTTTTCTTCAACCTGCTTCCGGATCTTCCAGAAGTCCTCTTCCGAAACAGGCACAAAGCGTATGAATTCACCCGCTTCATAGAGAATGGGTTCCTCTCTGTCATGATCGTACAGGTTGAGCGGAGTCCTTCCGATGATCTGCCATCCGCCCGGGGAAACCAGCGGATAAATTCCGGTCTGATCGGCGGCAATGCCGACCGATCCCTGTTCCAGGCGTTCCCGCGGATCCTTAAGACGCGGCGTACTGATCGAATGATCCATGCCTCCCAGATAGACAAATCCCGGCATAAATCCCAGCATATAGATCAGATAGTCCGCCCCGCTGTGCCGCCGGATCACTTCTTCTTCTGACAGGCCGGCATGCGCGCAGACTGTCGGCAGATCCGGTCCGAACTCCCCGCCGTAGCAGACAGGGATCAGGATCGTCTTTTTCTTCAGACGGTCTCCTTCCGGATCCATCCCGGACAATTCCGTCTCGATACGTGCCGCCAGCTCATCGTATCCGATCTCTACCGGACGGTAATGGACCATGAGTGTGGCATAGGTCTGCACATATTCATTGACGCCTTCTATGTTCTTTTTTGTGAGATACTTCCTGGCGACCCGTACGATCCGGCTGATCTCCGGATCGATCTTATTCCCGAAGACGATCGTCAGAGCAGAATCTCCCACCGGTACTATTTTGAAATCCATATGATATCCTTTACAAGACGAAGATAAACCGCGACCCGCAGCAGAACAGCCGCGGGTCACACGGTGAGATCATACTTTCCGTATCGGTATGAAACCGATCTCAGCCGGCAAGCAGATTCTGAAGTCCGGTCACGAAAGCTCGCATGTTTCTGGCCGCGATAAAGACAAAGATCACGATCACGAGGACGACCAGGACGTTAAACCATGCCTTATTCTTATACTGCTTCATGATACCGAAATCGTTCGCCACGATCAGCAGCAGGATGCCTGTGATCGGCAGCAGCAGCGCATTCGCAGCCTGTGCAAACAGAATGATCTGTGTGGGGCTTGCTCCCAGTGTACAGGTGGCAATGATACCAAACGCCAGAACGATGATCCAGAAAACCTTGAAACGAGTTTTCTTCATATCCTCTCCCCAGCCCAGAATGCCGGAAGAGGCAAACGCTGCCGCCAGAGGAGCTGTCAGGGTGCTTGTGATACCAGCTGCAAAAAGGCCTATGCCGAAGATCACGGTGGCCCAGCTTCCGAGAAGCGGTGTCAGCGCTACAGCCATATCGGCGCCGGACTTGATCTCGCCGCCTGTCGCATGGATCGTCGCTGCCGCACAGACAATGATGGCCATGGAAATAATGCCGCCCAGTCCGATAGAGATGACAGAATCAAACCGCGAATTGGCAAGCGCATCCTCTTTGTTGCCGGATTGTCCCCATTTGGTGGAAGCGGAAGCTGCGTGCAGATAGATGTTGTAAGGCACGACGGTCGTCCCCATCAGAGCCGCTACTGTCATCCAGTCTCCGCCTTCCGGTACCTTGAAACCGAACAGGCCCTTGAACACCTCGCCCCATGCCGGTTTCGCGGCAAAAGCGCAGATCAGGAAGATGACGCCCATGATAACGACAAGGGCTGTCAGGATACTTTCCACACGCTTATAGCTCCCCGAGAAGAGCAGGATAAAGGCGATCACACCCAGGACGATCGCAAGGATGATCTTGGTGCTGGCACCTTCCGCTGCGGGGATCGCAGCCTGGATACCCATGATGGATCCGGTCAGGTTACCGGTCTCATACGCGATATTACCGACAAAGACCGCTGCAATGACCAGAATGGCAATGAGGATCCTGGCACCGGCATTGGTAAACTTTGTCCGCAGAGCCTCGCCGAGGCCCATGCCGGAAACAATGCCCAGACGTGCAGCCATCGACTGCATGATAATGACTGATATAACAGACAGGAGCATTGCCCACAGGAGCGTATAGCCGGCGGTAGCACCGGAAATGGAACAGGACGTGACCGTTCCGGGACCGATAAAGGCGGCGGCAACCAGCGCGCCAGGCCCGACGTTTTTGATTCTGGTAGATAGGTTACTCATATACTATCCCTCCTTAACATTACAAATCGCTACATCAGTTTAACACGTTAAAGAGTTATAGTCAAGTCACGAAAAATGCTGCACGATCCTGCTTACCATCCGTTCGTTGACCGGCAGAAAGATACCGGCCACGGGACCCACCAGCAGGGCACATACGATCGTACCGATCCCGAAGATGCCGCCCATCATCCAGCCGAACACGACAAAGCCGATATCCACGAGAATGCGTACGATACTGAATTTCTTTTTCAGGCGGTCGCTGATCACAATAGCCACCAGGTCGTTCGGCCCGGTACCCGCGTCGGATTTGATCACGATCGTCATACCGTACGCCAGAATAACACAGCCGGCCGCCAGGATCAGGATCCTCCCCGGCACGGGCAGCATCCGGATCTGCAGCGGCGAAAGCACGGCGGTGAACATGTCAATGATGGGCCCCCCGAAGATCATGCAGAGGACTGTCCCGATCTTGATATAGTTTCTGTCGACAAACAGCAGGATCAGGATGATCAGCAGACAGACTGCGATATGCACCCGCCCGTGCGTCAGGAATCCCCAGCCGGTGAGCGAAGAAAGAGACCGGAACAGTCCCTGGATCAGCACATTGAACGGATCCGACCCCAGTTCGGTCAAAAGAAACAACGTCACGCCCAGATGTGCGATCGTCAGCCCGATCATCAGGATCACGACCCGGATGAGCCATTCTTTTGCAGATCGCTTCATATATCCACTCCTTTTCCTGCTGCCCTTTCCGTTCCTCTTATTTCCCTTTCTTCATGTTCCTGTACACACGCCACACGAAGAAGATGCTTAATCCGTACCCGACAAATCCCAACACCCGGAAAATAACGGCGATGACCGTACTGTCGACCGTCAGGGAAGAAGCCATGCACAGCAGGCAGCGATCTGTCCGATCTTGACAAAAGTCGGTCCCAGATCCTGCAGGATATTCACCGTGATCTCGGGTGTAATGCCGTCGTCATAATTATACTTTTTCAGAACAGCAATGATTTCCTTGAGCCTTCCGTGTGTGTCCGGCTGGGCCTTTTTCGCATCTCTGCGCTGCTTCATCAATGCAGTAATAAAATTCGACATACGTATATCATCTCCATTTATTGTAATCCCGTCCGTAGTAACTATTATTATAAACCACTGTCTTCTCCAGGCAAGTTCCTTTTCCTCTTTTAACTTTCTGAAAAGCTGTAGTATAATTTCTATATGGAGATACTGCTGTCCGGCAAGCTGTCGTTTTCAAACGGGAAAGGAAGGAAAGAAAGATGAAAAGACTCTCAAAGACTACAGCCCTGTTTTTGATCTCACTGCTTTTGATGACATTCTGTCTGCCTGTCTATGCAGAGGACAGCGCCGCCTCTTCTGCTTCAGATGCCCCGATCGACTTTGACGTGGCTGCCATGAACGAGGAAGAGGCATTCCAGTTCATGCACGACTTTACCAACCGCACTCCTGACGAGCTGGACGCCGACGAAGGCAAAGTCATGCATATCATAGGACAGGTATCCCGCTATACCAAGGTCGAAGACGACACGGAAAAAGTCAGCTGTTCTGTCGGTATCAAAGGGGAAGGCGGCACGATCTGGGGTGTGAACTTCTATGTAGAAGGCTGGACCGGGGACGACTACCCGGAGAACAAAGCGCAGGTCGAGGTGACCGGTGTCTGGGGAAAAATCGAGGGCTATGGCACCAGTGCAGGCCGTACTCTTATCTGCAGCGCAGACGATGTAAAGATCGTGGAATTATAAATCGCAGCATAGTGGACCGGGGCTGCCGCAGTCACAATCGCGGCAGCCCCGGTCTGTTATGATCCGGCTATTCCTGTTCCGGCTGCCTCTTCAGGACCTTCTTAATGATTTCAATGTCCCGGAGATCCTTGGGCCGCATCAGGCGGCGTTTCAATGCAAGGATGCTTTCCAGGGTTTCGCATTGAAAACCATCAACAACATCAAACGGGTACACACCCAGGTTCACCGTCATCTGCACATCCTGAAACGGTACATAGCTCCCGCTTTCGTCCCGTGCACATTGTTCCAGATTGAGTCTGTCTGCCAGTTCCTTTGATACACAGAGATCAAAATCCGCTGTTTCCTCCCGGAGCCCCCGCAGCAGCAGAGATCCCCCGGATCGGATCATATACTCTGTTTCCGGCAGTCCAAACGATTCCAGCCTTTCGATGAATTCTTTTCTCTTCATGACATCTTCTCTCCCGTTCTTCCTGTATCATAACAAAATCCGGCCCGGTTTCCCACCGGATTTTCTGCTGCGCGGCCATTATTCAGGAGCCCTGGCCTGTGCCTGCTTATATAACCTCCATAATTGCTGTCTTGGCAATGGTGCAGCCCTGTGATAAGGTTAAGACGGTGCTCCGGTCATATAAAGATCCTGCAGGAAAGGAACCGATTTGTGTTATGAGCAAACAAAAAAACTGTTCTGACATTGTTTCACAGCTTTCCCGTTCATTCCGGGAAACCATGGGTTACGCGGAAGGTGTAATCTGTTTTGCACCCGGCCGCGTCAATCTGATCGGTGAACATATTGACTACAACGGCGGCCACGTATTTCCCTGCGCCCTGACGCTGGGGACATACGGTGCAGCAGCCAGGCGGTCCGATGACCGGATCCGTTTCTACTCGATGGATTTCCCCGATGACGGGATCCTGGAAACAGATCTGTCTTCCATCCATACCCGTACCGGAAAACACTGGGGAAAATATGCTCTCGGCGTAGTCTGGGCATTTCTGGAGAAGGGGCTATCGATCTCTTCCGGCTTCGACTTCGTCTGCAAAGGTGATCTTCCTCCCAAAGCCGGTCTTTCATCAAGCGCTTCCCTGGAGGTGCTTGTGGGGACGGTTCTGCGCGCTCTCTTTTCCGTGGGGGATCCTGCAGACCCCGCCGAGCTTCCCTTGCTCGCACAAATGGCCGAAAATCAGTATGTGGGTATGAATTGCGGCATCATGGATCAATTCGCATCCGCAAACGGAAAGAAGGATCACGCACTCCTGCTGGACTGTGCTTCTCTGGATTTCCGCTACGCCCCTCTCGATCTGCAGGACTGCCGGATCGTCATCGCCAACACAAACAAACCGCATGAACTGGTAGGAAGCGCTTATAACGACAGACGCGCGGAATGTGAAGAAGCCCTGGCTGACCTGCGCACCGTTCTGCCGGATCTTCCCGCGCTCTGTGCGCTCACGCCTGCAGACTTTGCTGCGCATAAAGAGGCAATCCGCCGCGACCTTCCCCGGCGCCGTGCCGCACACGCCGTCTCCGAGGAGGCGCGTACGCTCGCTGCCTTCGATGCACTGCAGCACCATGATCTGTACGCTTTCGGCCGGCTCATGAACGAGTCTCATATCTCTCTGCGGGATGATTTTGAAGTGTCCTGCCCGGAGCTTGACCTGCTGGCCGAGCTTGCCTGGCAGACGGATGGTGTCCTCGGTGCCCGCATGACCGGAGGCGGTTTCGGAGGATGCACCGTAAACATCGTGCGCCAAGATGCCCTTGCCACTTTCACGGAAAAAACAAACGCGGCCTATCGTACACGATTCGGATACGAAGCTTCCTTCTATGTTGTCCGTCCGGGGGACGGCGCCGCTCTGATTTCCTGATGCCCGGCCTGCCTGCCGTCAGTCTTCTTTTATGGCTATAAGGCGGGCAAGCGGGATCCTTTCTCCGGACTCCATGTGCAGGCATTGTGTGATGCGGTCGATCGTCCTGACCGTCCCAGTGACGGTTTCATAGGAGCCCCCGCTCTTCCTTTCATCCGGACGGAAATAAGTGATCTGAACGGCTGAAGGATTCGGCAGGGCAGCCTCGATCCGGGCCAGTTTTTCATTCAGAGCAGTGATCTCACTCTCATCCAGATAGACCTCCTCTTCGGTCAGACGGGCTGTTTCTTCCACTGCGGCATCATAGCCGGTCAGGGCGGCAAAAGGAGCAAACTGGGCAGCCCGGTTCAGCATCGGCATCGGCGGATGTGTTCTGGATACGGGACGAGGCAGATCGATGATATCGCCGTAGACCTGTTCTGCGGCAGAGTCCGTAAAAACACTGTCCTTCTTATGACTGCTGCTCATGCTTTGTGCCCTCCGATCTGTCTGCTCCTTTCTCTCCCGGTTGCGCCCTCCTTCAGATTCAGTCCTTTCAAAATGGCGTCATTACCGTATCGCCCGCGAATAGAGAGCATGGCCTCCTGCAGCTGCCGCTCCTTTTCTCTCTTTTCTCTGCCTGCCGCCTCTGTTTTTTGCTCTGCGGCGGGATCTGTGAACAGGCTGAGCTGCTCGTACGTACTCTCCCGGACATCGTTCTCTGCAACAACATGCTCCACAGCGATCGTAATGCGCCGGATCAGCAGCTCCGGGTGCACTTCCCGGTTGTAGATGCTCATCACAGCTGCTGTGATCTCTTCACCGGAGGAAGTCGGAGGTTTCAGTTTTGCCGTTCCGTGTGCAGGCTTCGGAGCCGGTCTGCCATACCAGTCTTTCGTGACCAGACCCTTATACTTTTTTCGGATCTCCGGATCTGTCAGACTTTCTTTGTCATAATTAATCGTCAGAACAACCAGATCCGTGACCAGTTTTCTGCGCACCAGGTCCAGGGCTATCGCATCCGCCATCTCCCGCACCACAATGGAAGCCTTTTGAAAATCATAAGGACACATCAGCACCTGTCCGGAGGAAAAGGAATTGCTTTCCGGTTTGTACTGTTTGATAAGCTGCATGGTACACGGTTCCCAGCCCCACGCATGATCGATCAGCAGTTCCGCATTGATGCCGAACAGTTTATACAGCAGGTCTTCATTATAGAGATCCGTTTCTTTCCCGACCGAACAGCGGGCTATATCCCCCATCGTATAAAGGCCGATCTCTTCCAGCTTTCTGGCATACCCTTTGCCGACCCGCCAGAAGTCGGTCAGCGGACGGTGCATCCACAGCTGCCGGCGATAGCTCATTTCGTCCAGCTCCGCAATGCGTACGCCGTCGGTATCCGGCTCGGCATGCTTGGCAACGATATCCATGGCGACTTTGGCCAGGTACAGGTTGGTTCCGATCCCGGCTGTTGCCGTGATGCCTGTCTCCTTCAATACATCCCGGATCATGGTGATCGCCAGCTCATGCGGCGTCATATGGTGGATATGCAGATACTCCGTTACATCGATAAAGACCTCGTCAATGGAATAGACATGGATATCCTCCGGGGCCACATACCGCAGATAGATCTGATAGATCCTGGTACTGTATTCCATGTACAGTGCCATCCGCGGTACCGCGGCAACATAATCCAGCTCCAATGACGGATCTGCCTCCAGCGCTGTCCTGTCGGAAGACTTTCCCGAAAACCGATGTCCCGGCGCCCTGTGCAGCCGCTCCCTGTTAACTTCTTTTACTTTCCGGATCACCTCGAAAAGCCGTGCCCTGCCCGGAATACCGTATGTTTTCAGTGACGGCGTGACGGCCAGGCAGATCGTCTTTTCCGTGCGCGACACATCGGCCACAACCAGATTGGCTGTGAGCGGATCCAGCCCGCGCTCCCGGCATTCCACCGAGGCGTAAAAGGATTTGAGATCTATGGCTATATAACTGCGTTCCATCTGTCCGTTACGGTCTCTCTCCGATCCTTGTATCCCGCCGGCCCTGTCCTGCAGGACTGACTTCAGTAATCAAAAATACGCTTCTCTGATGCGGTGCTCATAGACAAATTCTTCTTCCGGATCATGTTCCGGAAGCCAGACATACTCATAGCTGTAAACAATAGTGCTGTTTTCGTTATCCACCCGTATCAGTCTTCCTTCTCTGTCAAACAACAGCTGCCGTATCTTTTCAGCCGGATTCCTGTCCGGAACCGTCTCATGCTGTATGACCGTAAGCGTTCCGTCCGCTTCCGGCCTGTATTCACTTGTCTGCACGCCCGCTGTTTCTCCATTGATATATCCCGTCCTTTTCAGGATCTTTCCCCCGGGATCCAGCTCATAGGCGTACGTACAGATCACCGGCTCTTCTCCTGCATACCGGCGCTCTTCCCGTATGATACGGCCATTCTCATCATAAGCAAATACAAAAGCATCTCCGTTGGGATACGTCTCGCGTACGATACGGCCGTCCTCGTACTCATATGCAATACCATTGCTCTTTTCTCCCTCTCCGGCCGCCTCATAATAGGGACTGCCTTTTTCCCATTGCACATGGCCGTACGCATCATACAGAAATTCTGTCTCTGCCCGTCCAGGTCCGGATATTTTTGTACATACATAATAAATCTGCTCCAGATAGCGTTCCGAATCTTCATACCCTCCGAGGATCTCCAGCAGCTGCTTTGCCGCTGCATTCTGCCGGTAATCCGCATCTCCGTAGCAGAGTAGGTCCAGCGCCTGACGGTAGACCTCTTTATCGGTGACGTATTCCCGTTCTTCTGCTTCGGAAGAGGAAGAGGGGTCGACGCTCCGGGCATTCTTCTGTGCGCAGCCGCAAAGGATAAAGACAGGCAATAAACATAAAAGAACTCTTTTACTCTTTTTCATCGTCTTACTCTTGCAGAAAATGCAGAATCATATTTTCTTCCTGCCTTTCAGTATAATGCCTGCACTCTAATACGCAATGCCTGTTTTCCTCCATTGTGAAAGCTTCCCGTCTGTGCTATAGTGTGAACGCCATGAATGTTCGAGTCATCATTACAATCCTGATCCTGTCTGCCGCTTTGTATCTCGGCTTACTGTACGCTCTGTATGCAAGAGTGCTCGGATGCACCGCCAAACAGAAAAAACTGCCGATC